>JAFEFZ010000009.1 GCA_018240325.1 Pseudomonadota bacterium | reverse complement strand
GTGGCCAACGGAGTGAATAAGAATTTGGCTGAACGGAGTTGGCCACCCCGTCGGCGGCCCCGTGCAGCACGTTTTCGCGTGGGAGCGACCGCACGCGGTGAAACGATGAACGACCGCAACGGGCCGACACCGGTCGGTGCCGTCGGGCATTTGGTGCGTCGCGAGTGCGCTTCGGCGCCATGGAGAGCTGCGGCGAAACGCTGCCCTGCGAAGGAGTGGTGCTGCGCAGAGCTTCGCCGGGGGCGGCATTCAGGCCTTTCCCTGCGTCAATCGCATGCCCTCCGTCGCTGCGCGGTGACTGAACCCACACCATGATCGCCGCCAACATCGTCCACTTCGCGCGCGTGCTGCGCGGCGCCGGCATGGCCATCGGGCCCGACCGGGTGCTCGCCGCGCTCGCCGCGGTGGAACTGGTGGGCATGGACCGGCGCGACGACGTGCGCGCCGCGCTGAGCGCGGTGATGCTCGAGCGCCACGAGCAGCAGGCGCTGTTCGACGCCGCCTTCGACACCTTCTGGCGCGACCCGAAGCTGCTCGAGCAGATGCTGTACCTGCTGCTGCCCAAGATCACCGGGCGCGGCGACAAGCTGCGGCCGCCGCGCGTCAACCGGCTGGCCGAGGCGCTGGCCGCGCCGCGCCGCGACGAGCCGCCGCCGCCGGGCGCGCCCGGCGAGGACGAGATCCAGTTCGAGACCCAGTTCACCTTCTCCGACCGCGAGCGCCTGAGCCAGGCCGACTTCGAGACGATGACCACTGCCGAGTTCGAGCTGGCCAAGAAACTCGCCGAGGAGCTGCCGCTGCCGATCGACCCGGTGCGCCGCCGCCGCCACGAGGCGGCGCCGCGCTTCGCGCAGGGCGCGCGCATCGACCTGCGCGCGACGATGCAGCGCATGGCGCGCCAGCCGCACACGCTCGAACCCTGCTTCACGCGGCCGCGCGAGGAACCGCCGGCGATCGTGGTGCTGCTCGACATCTCCGGCTCGATGGACCGCTACTCGCGGCTGATGCTGCACTACGTGCACGGCCTCGCGCGGCGCGCGCTGCGCGTGCACCTGCTGACCTTCGGCACGCGGCTGACCAACATCAGCCGCTGCCTGCGCGAGCGCGACCCCGACATCGCGCTGCGCCTGGCCGACGAGCAGGTGCACGACTGGAAGGGCGGCACCCGCATCGCGACGGCGCTGCACGAGTTCAACCGCGTCTGGGCCAAGCGGCTGCTGGGCTCGAACGCGGCGGTGCTGCTGGTCAGCGACGGGCTCGACCGCGACGACCACGGCGGCCTGGGCGCTGCCGCCGCGCAGCTGCAGCGCATGGCGCACCAGCTGGTGTGGCTGAACCCGCTGCTGCGCTACGAAGGCTTCGAGCCGCGCGCCGCCGGCGTGCGCGCGATCCTGCCGCACGTGGACCGCTTCCTGCCGGTGCACAACCTCGCGAGCCTCGCCGACCTGGCGCGCGCGCTGCGCGCGCCGGCCGCGCCGATCCCGCTGCATTGACCTGGAAGAAGACCCGCCATGAACCTGCAAGGCGAACGCCTGATCCCCACCGGCCTCGACGCCACCTGGGCCGCGCTCAACGACCCCGAGGTGCTCAAGGCCTGCATCACCGGCTGCGAATCGCTCGAGCGCACGGCCGACGATGCCTTCGCCGCGCTGCTGGCGGTCAGGGTGGGCCCGGTGAGCGCGCGCTTCAAGGGCAACCTGAAGCTCAGCAACGTGGTGCCGCCGACGAGCTACACGATCCACTTCGACGGCCAGGGCGGCGTGGCCGGTTTCGGCAAGGGTTCGGCCGACGTCACGCTGGCGCCCGAAGGCGCGGGCACCCGGCTGAAGTACCAGGCGCACGCGCAGGTGGGCGGCAAGCTCGCGCAGGTCGGCTCGCGCCTGGTCGATGCGGCAGCGGCCAAGGTGGCCGAGGACTTCTTCAGCGCCTTCGAGGCCCGGCTGGCGCCGCCGGTGCCGGCGGCCGTCGAGAGCGGCCAGGTGCCGCTGCCGGCCGACATGCCCAAGGGCAACCGCGCGCTGTGGTGGGGCATCGCGGCATTGGTGCTCGTCTTGCTGTGGTGGTGGCTGCGGCGCTAGCCGGCGCAACGGCAGCCGGGGACAATCGGCCCGTGGCGGCCAAGAAGGGGAGATCCGATGCTGCGATCCGCGTTCACCGGCCTGGCGCTGGCGCTCGGCGCGGCGCTGGCCCTGGCACAGACGGTGCCCAAGCCCTTCCTGGGCAACTGGAAGGTCGAGTGGCAGACCGAGCGGCAGAGCTACAGCGCGGTGATGGAGGTCACCGAGACCGGCGGCAGCTGGCAGACGGCGGCGACGAGCCGCGCCAATCCGTGCTGGGGGCGCAAGGTGCCGATGCGGCACGACAGCGTCACCCCGGGCAGCCTGGACATCACGCTGATGTTCTCCGACGTGATTGCGGACTGCAAGAACGCCACCGTCAAGCTGCGGCTCGACGACCAGGGCAATGTCAGCGGCAAGCGCAGCGGCTTCGAGTTGCAGATGAAGCGCGACTAGCGGCGCCGCCTCCAACGAGGAATCGGTCATGGACAGTCTGGACCTGCAGGTGTTGAGCCAGGCGCGCGCCTGGTTCGGCGAAGGCCACAAGGTGTGGCTGGTCACGGTGCTCGAAACCTGGGGCAGCGCGCCGCGCCCGCCGGGTGCGCTGCTGGCGCTGCGCGACGACGGCGCGGTGGTCGGCTCGGTGTCGGGCGGCTGCGTCGAGGACGACCTGATCGAGCGCGTGCGCCACGGCGAGCGCGTGGGCAAGCCGTCGCTGGTGACCTACGGCGTCACCAAGGAAGAGGCGGCGCGCTTCGGTCTGCCCTGCGGCGGCACGCTGCGGCTGGTGCAGGAGCCGCTGCAAAGCGGCGACTGGATCGACCAGATCCTGGCGCGCACCGCGCGGCACGAGCTGGTCGCGCGCACGCTCGACCTGGACAGCGGCGCGGTCGCCGTCGGCGCCGCGGCGCGCGGCGAGGCCTTCAGCTTCGACGGCCGCACCCTGCGCGCGCTGTTCGGCCCGCGCTGGCGGCTGCTGATCGTCGGCGCCGGCCAGTTGTCGCGCGTGCTCGCGCCGATCGCGCAGGCGCTCGATTTCGAGGTGATCTGCTGCGATCCGCGCGAGGAATACAACATCGGCTGGGACATCCCGAACACGATCTTCAGCCGCACGATGCCCGACGACCTGGCGCAGGAGCTCAAGCTCGACGCGCACAGCGCCGTGGTCGCGCTCACCCACGACCCCAAGCTCGACGACCTGGTGCTGCTCGAGGCGCTGAAGTCGCCGGCCTTCTACATCGGCGCGCTCGGCTCGCGCGGCAACACCGCCCGGCGCAAGCAGCGGCTCGCCGAGTTCGACCTGACGCCGGCCGAGATCGGCCGGCTGCACGGCCCGATCGGCCTGCACCTGGGCGCGAAGACGCCGGCCGAGATCGCGGTGTCGATCGCCGCCGAGATGGTCGCGGTGCGCAACGGCGTCGCGCTGGTGCAGAAGAAGGAAGGCTCGGCGCAGCCGCCATCGCACGAAGCCCCGGCCGGCGCCGTCTGCGGCGTCTGAACTGCGGCGTTTGAATCACGGCGCCTGAACCGCGGCGCCTGATTCACGGCGCCTGATTCACGGCGCCTGACGCGGCGCCCGGCGGGGCTGCCCGAGCCGGCACCGGGCAACGGCGCGTTGCCGCTTCAGCGCCGCGGCGTGCGAAATCGCCACCACGGCAGCGCGCGCGTCAGCGACAGCACCTGGCCGGCGGCCGGCGCCGGCGCGTAGCCGGCGCGGCCGCTGGTGGCCTGCTGCCACGCCGGCGACGCAAGCACTTCGCGCAGCGCGCGCAGACCCGGCTGCTCGAGCGTGTCGGCCAGGCACACGAGGAAATACTCTTCCTCGACCAGCGGCACGAAGCCCAGGCCCTCGGCTCGGGCGGCCGCCTCCAGCCCCAGCGCCGCGTCGGCCCGCCCCGACGCGACCGCGGTGGCCACCGCCACGTGGCTGTTCTCGACCGCCGTGACCCGCAACGAGGCTGCCGCGTCCAGCCCCGCCGCCAGCGCCAGGTGCTCGGCCAGCAGGTGGGTGCCCGAGCCGGGCTCGCGGCTGGCCAGCCGCAGCCGCCGCCGGGCCGCGTCGGCCAGGCTGGCGATGCGCAGCGGGTTGCCCGGCGCGACCATCAGCCCCTGGGTGCGGCGCATGCAGCCGATCAACTTGTGCCGGCCCGGCACCAGCAGCGGCTTGAGCGCCTGCGCATAGTGGTCGCTGCGGTCCAGCAGCAGCGGTGCGTGGAAACCGGCAACCACGCAGCGCCCCTGCGCCAGCAGGCGCAGCGCTTCCAGGCTGCCGGCGAACTGCAGCGCCAGGTGCAACCGCTGCTGCTGCGCGGCCAGCACCTGCAGCGTCGGCAGCAGCAGGTCGTGGCTGGCGGCGACGCGCAGCACCTGGCAGGAGCCGTCGAGCGCCTCGTCGAGCACGCGCTGCAGCTCGTGGCGCAAGGCCTCGATGTGCGGCGCCATGCGCACCCGCGCCTGGCGCTCGGCCCACAGCAAGCGCTCGGCAAAGGGCGTCAGCCGCGCCGGCTGGCCGCGCGCCCAGACCACCAGCGGCTCACCGAGCCGGTCTTCCCACGCCTTCAGCTGCCCCCACAGGTGGCGATACGACAGGCCGAGCGCGACGGCCGCCTGCTGGATCGAGCCGGCCGCGGCCAGTGCCGACAGCAGGTCGAACAGCGGGTTGTCGACCTCCGCGCCCTGCTGGCCGGCACCGCCGTAGCGGTATTCGAGCTGGATGCCGCGGTTCTTCATCTCGGGGCGCGAGCTTACCCGGCGCCGCAGCCGCGCGCGGCGCAAGGGCGGCTATCGCCCGGCGTTCGGGAAGAACAGCTGCTCGCCGCCGATCTTGTAGGCGGCGATCGCCTGCTGCCCGGCCGGCGACACCACCCAGTCGGCGAACTGCTGCGCCAGCGCCGCCTTCGCGTGCGGATGCTTGGCCGGGTTGACCACCATCACGCCGTACTGGTTGAACAGCGCCTGGTCGCCTTCGACCAGGATCGTCAGCTCGCCGCGGTTCTTGAAGCTCAGCCAGGTGCCGCGGTCGGACAGCACGTAGGCGTTGGTGGCCGCCGCCATGTTCAGCGCCGGGCCCATGCCGCAGCCGCAGTCCTTGTAGCCGGCCGGCCGCGCCGCGGCGAGGTCGATGCCGGCGCGCTTCCACTGGCGCAGCTCGGCGCTGTGGGTGCCGCTCTTGTCGCCGCGCGACACGAAGGGCTGGCCGGAGGCGGCGATTCTCTTCAGCGCCGCGGCGATGTCGTGGCCCTTGACGCCGGCCGGGTCGGCCTTCGGCCCGATCAGCACGAAGTCGTTGTACATCACGTTGCGCCGCTCGGTCGCGAAGCCTTCGGCGACGAACTTCTGCTCGGCGGCGGTGTCGTGCACGAACACGATGTCGGCGTCGCCGCGGCGCGCCTGGTCCAGCGCCTGGCCGGTGCCGACCGCGACCACGCGCACGTCGATGCCCGTGGCCTGCTTGAAGGCCGGCAGCAGGTGCGCGAACAGCCCCGACTGCTCGGTCGAGGTGGTCGAGGCCATCACGATGAAGCGCGCGTCCTGGGCGTGCACGGCCGGCGGCGCGCCGGCCAGCGCCAGGCCGGCGATGGCGAGCAGCGCGCCCAGCAGGCGGCGGCGCAGGTTCAATGGGACCATGTCAGTTCTCCTTTCAGGAATCGGGTGGCCGCCTCGGGCAGCGCAGCCCCTTCGAAGAAGCGCCCGACCTCGAGGTCGGCCAGCAGCCGGCCTTCGTCGAGGAAGATGACGCGCGATGCCAGGCGGCGCGCCTGGCGCAGGTCGTGGGTGCTCATCACCAGCGTCAGGTCGGGGCCCGCGGTGGCGGTGATCAGCGCCTCGATCTCGCGCTTGGCGCCGGGGTCGAGGCTGGCGGTCGGCTCGTCGAGGAACAGGATGTCGGGTTGCAGCGCGAAGGCGCGCGCCAGTGCCAGCCGCTGCTGCTGGCCGCCGGACAGCTCGCGCGCGCGGCGCCGCGCCAGGCCCCCGAGGCCGACGCGCTCGAGCGCGGCCGCGCTGCGCTGCGCGTGCTCGCGCCGCGGCACGCGCTGCAGCCACAGCCCGACGCGCACGTTCCACTGCACCGACAGGTGCAGCAGGAACGGCCGCTGGAACAGCATCGCGCAAACCGGCTCGCGGCCTTCAGGCTGCAGCGGGTGCACGCGGCGCTCGCCCTCGTGCGCGAGCAGGCCGTGCATCAGCCGCAGCAGCGTCGTCTTGCCCGAGCCGTTGGGGCCGACCATCACCAGCCGCTCGCCGCGGTGCAGCGCCAAGTCGATGCCCTGCAGCGCGCGCGTCGCGCCGAAGCTCACGCCGGCGCGGCGCAGCGTGATCAGCGGCGGCGTGCCGCCCGGCGCCGTCATCCGAAGGCCTGCAGCGGCGTGCGCGTGCCGCGCCACTGCAGCAGGCCGATCGCCACGTTGACCACGCCGGTCACGCTCAGCAGGATCAGGCCCAGCGCCAGCGCCAGCGGCAGGTCGCCCTTGCTGGTCTCGAGCGCGATCGTCGTCGTCATCACCCTTGTGACGCCGTCGATGTTGCCGCCGACGATCATCACCGCGCCGACTTCGGCGATCGCGCGCCCGAAGGCGGTCAGCAGCACCGTCAGCAGCCCGAAGCGCTCGTGCACCAGCAGCAGCAGCGCGGTGGCCGGCGCGCCGGCGCCGAGCGATTGCAGCTGGTCGCCGCCTTCGGCCAGCGACGCCAGCAGCTGGCGCCGCGTCAGCGCGGCGATCAGCGGCACCACCAGCACGCTCTGCGCCACCACCATCGCCGCCGGCGTGAACAGGATGCCGTACTGGCCCAGCGGCCCCTGGCGCGACAGCAGCAGGTACACCAGCAGGCCGACCACCACCGACGGCATGCCCAGCAGCGTGTTGACGATCACGATCAGCGCGTGCTGCCCCGGGAAGCGGCTGACCGCCAGCGCCGCGCCGAGCGTGATGCCGAAGCCGGCGCCGATCAGGCAGGCCGTGCCGCTGACCTGCAGCGACAGCAGCGCCGTGCGCCACAGCGTCGGGTCGCCGCCGGCGGCCAGCGCGACCGCGGTGCGCAGGCTGTCGATCACGGTCGACATGGGCGGCGGCTGCGGGCTGCGGCAGCGGACAAGGGAGCGG
>JAFEFZ010000099.1 GCA_018240325.1 Pseudomonadota bacterium | reverse complement strand
GTACGCCAGCAGCGTCCAGTCGGTGACGGCCGGCCGGCCGCGTGCGGCATCCACGACTTGCCGCGGCCGGTTGGGCCAGTCGGCCGCCAGCGGCAGCTCGATGCGGCCCGCCGCGCCGGGCGGGCGGCCGTGCACCCAGGCGATGTAGGTCTTGGCGACGCAGCGCGCCTCGAAGGCCCGCGCCAGCGTGCGCTGCGCCGCGGCGCCGCGCGCGAACAGCATCAGCCCCGAGGTGGCCTGGTCGAGCCGGTGCACCACGAGCGCGTCGGCGTGCAGCGCGCGCACCCGCGCCCACAGGCAGTCGGCCTTGGCGGCGCCGCGCCCGGGCACGGCGAGCAGGCCGGCCGGCTTGCACACCGCGATCAGGCTGTCGTCGACATGCAGCCGTTGCAGCGGGGCATCCACCGGCTCGCCAGACGAAAACGGCACCCCTGCGGGTGCCGCCGGCGCAGGCATTGCGCGGTTCAGCGGCCGTACACCTTGCCGAACAGCACCCAGGTCTTGCCGTCGAACCTGGCCAACTGCTCACGCTCGATCGGGTAGTAGTCATCCGCCGCGGTCTTGACGTTCACGCCCGGCAGCAACATCGGCAACGTCATGTCCAGGCTCGCGGCCTGCTTCATCACGTTCTCGCGCGTCAGGTTGTCGCCCGCCTGCTTGAGCACCTGCACCAGACCCTGCGCGACGTTGTAGCCGTACACGTAGTTGGCGTCCTTCAGGTCGGCGCTGGCGTTGTACTTCTTCATCCACTCGAGCCAGTCCTTGAAGCCCTTGTCGTTGGCCCACTGCGGGTCGGTCGGGTCCTTTAGGTACTGGGTGGTGAGCACGCCGGTGGCGTTGTCCAGCCCCGCCGGCACCAGCACCGAGCCGACCGAGGCCGACACGTTGTTCAGGTAGTGCACCGGCTTCCAGCCGAGCTCGGCGACCTTCTTGATCGCCTGCGCGGCGAACTTCGGCGTGGTGATGTTGAAGAACACGTCGGCGCCCGAGGCCTTCAGCGACACGATCTGGCTGTCGATCGTCGCGTCGGTGACCTCGTAGGTCACGTGGCTGACGATCATCGACTTGGCCTTGTCGCCCAGCCCCTCGAGGAAGCCGTGGTAGTAGTCCTTGCCGTAGTCGTCGTTCTGCATCAGCACGCCGATCTTGGCGTTCGGCTTGGTCTCGAGGATGTGCTGCGCATAGATGCGCCCCTCGGCCGAATAGGTCGGCTGCCAGCCCATCGTCCACGGGAAGTTCTTCGGGTCTCCCCACTTGCTGGCGCCGGTGGCGACGAACAGCTGCGGCACCTTCTTCTGGTTCATGTACTTCTGGATCGCCGTGTTCGACGCCGTGCCCAGCGGGTTGAACACGATCAGCGCCTCGTCCTGCTCCACCAGCCGGCGCGCCATCTCCACCGTCTTGGCCGGGTTGTAGGCGTCGTCCAGGTCGATCCACTTGAGCTTGCGGCCGTTGATGCCGCCGTCGTCGTTGACCTTGTTGAAGTACGCACCGATCGCCTTGCCGATCGTGCCGTAGGCCGACGCCGGCCCCGAGTACGGGTGGATGCCGCCGATCAGGATCTCCTTGTCGCTGGCGCCCGGGTCGTACTTCTTCTGGGCCAGCGCCGGCGTCGAAAACGCCGCAGCGGCGATGCCGGCGGCGGCGAGGATGTGGGTCAGTTTCATCTGCAGACTCTCCTGGGTGGACGATCGGGTGATCGGGTGATCGGGCTCTTCGTGGATTGGCGTGGGATGCCAGCCGGCTTCAGTCGGCCGTCTTCGGACGCAGCCGCCCCCACAGGCTGCGCAGGCCGCCCATCACGCCGTTGGGCAGCAGGTACATCAGCAGGATCAGCATCGCGCCGTAGATCGCCGACGGCGCCGCCTTCGAGATCTCGTCGGCGAGGTTCGGCACGAACTGGATGAAGATCGCGCCGAAGATCGCGCCCGGGATCGATGCCAGCCCGCCGACGACCACGCCGACCAGCAGGAAGATCGACAGCGAAAAGGTGAAGCTGTCGGGCGACACGAAGGCGACGACGATCGCACCCAGCGCCCCGGCCAGCCCGGTGAAGCCGGCCGACACGCCGAAGGTCAGCGACTTGAACATGGCCAAGTTGATGCCCATCGCGGCGGCGGCGATCGGGTGGTCGCGGATCGCGATCAGGGCGCGGCCGACGCGGCCGCGCAGCAGGTTCCAGGCCAGCAGGAACATCAGCGCGGTCACCAACAGCGTGAAGAAGTACAGCCAGCGGTCGGGCGACAGCGGCTGGCCGAACAGCGCGAATTCGAAAGGCGGCTCGGGCTTGCTGAGCACGATGCCCTGCACCCCGCCGGTCAGGCCTTCGAGCCGCTTGTACTTCAGCAGCTGCGGCACGGCCATCGCCAGCGCGAAGGTGGCCAGCGCCAGGAAGTGGCCCGCCAGGCGCAGCGCCGGAAAGCCGACGAGGAAGCCGAACACGAAGCAGAACGCGAAGGCCGCGGGCAGCGTCAGCCAGTAGGGCACGTTGTACAGCGACATCAGGATCGCCGCGGCATAGGCGCCGAACGCATAGAAGGCGCCGTGCCCGAGCGAGAACTGGCCGTTGAAGCCGGTCAGGATGTTCAGCCCGAGGATCGCCACCGCGTACACCAGCACCAGGTTGAACTGGAACACGCGGTAGTTCTTGACCAGGAAGGGCAGCACCAGCAGCGCCGCCGCGAGCGCGAGGGCGCCGAGCCACATCCACTTGCGATCTGCCGCGCCGTTCATTTCGCCCCCTTGGCGCTGCGCGCCGTCCCCCCGAGGGGGAGCGAGCACCTTCGGAGCGGCCGCGCGGTGCTCATACCCGCACCACCACCTTCTTGCCGAACAGCCCGGCGGGCTTGAGCGTCAGCGTGGCCACGATCAGCACCAGCGCCACGGTCAGCTTCAGCTCGGTGCCGATCACGTAGGCGCCGAGCAGGTTCTCGAGCACGCCGACGATGAAGCCGCCGATCACCGCGCCCACCGGGTTGTCGACGCCGCCCAGCAGCGCCGCGGCGAAGCCGTACAGCAGGATGCCGCCCATCATGTTCGGGTCGAGGAAGACCACCGGCGCGACCATCATGCCGGCCACCGCGCCGATGGCCGCGGCCAGCCCCCAGCCCAGCCCCAGCATCCACGACACGCGGATGCCCACCAGGCGCGCCGAATCGGGGTTCTGCGCGGCGGCGCGCATCGCCAGCCCGATCGGGGTGAATCGGAAGAAGGCGAACAGCAGCAGCAGCATCGCCACCAGCACGCCGGCCGAGCCGACCTGGTGCGCCGAGAAGTACTTGGTCTCCAGGAACGAATCCTTCGCGAAGGGGCTGTCGAAGGCCTTGACGGTGAAGTCGAACAGCCAGCCCGACAGCGCGTTGAAGATCAGCAGCAGGCCGATGAACACGAGCACGTTGGTCAGCACCGGCGCCTTCTCGATCGGCCGCAGGATGATGCGCTGCACCAGCAGCCCGCCGGCGAATGACACCGCCACGGTGAAGAAGAACGCGCCCCAGTAGGGCCAGCCCTGCTGCATCAGCCACCAGGCGACGAAGGTGCTGAAGGTGGCCATCTCGCCCTGCGCGAAGTTGATATGGTGCGTGGCCTGGAAGATCATCACCAGCGCCAGCGCCACCGAGCCGTAGATGATGCCGTTGGCCAGCCCGGCGAAGACCTGCAGCAGGAAGCCTTCCATCGTCGTCCTCAATAGCCGAGATAGGCGCGGCGCACCGACTCGTCGTTCTTGATGGCCTCGCTCGGGCCCGACAGCGCGACGCGGCCGGTCTCGAGCAGGTAGGCATGGTCGGCCAGGTCCAGCGCCAGCGAAGCGTTCTGCTCGACCAGCAGCATGCTGACGCGGTCTTCCTGGTTGATGCTGCGCAGGATGCGGAAGATCTCGGCGACCACCAGCGGCGCCACGCCGAACGACGGCTCGTCCAGCAGCAGCAGGCGCGGGCGCAGCATCAGCGCGCGGCTGATCGCCAGCATCTGCTGCTCGCCGCCCGACAGCGTGCCGGCCTGCTGATGGCGCCGCTCCTTCAGGATCGGGAAGCGCGCGAACATGCGCGCCATGTCTGCGGCCGCCTCGGCCTTGTTGGCGCGCGTGTAGGCCCCCAGGCGCAGGTTTTCCTCGACCGTCAGGCCGGTGAAGGTGCCGCGGCCGTCGGGCACCTGCGCCACGCCCATGCGCACCACGCTTTCCGTGGACTTGCCGACCACCTGGGTGCCGTCGAGCACGATGCTGCCGCTGGTCTTGACCACCTGGCACAGCGCGCGCAGCGTGGTCGTCTTGCCGGCGCCGTTGGCGCCGAGGATCGCCGTGATGTGGCCGGTCTCGAGCGCGAAGTCGAGCCCGTGCAGCACCTGCGTCGCGCCGTAGGACGCGCACAGCCCGCTCACCTCCAGCAGCTTAGGCATGGGCCGGCGCCCCCAGGTAGGCCTCGATCACGTCCGGGTGCTGCTGGATGTGCTCGGGCGGCCCCTCGGCGATCTTGCGGCCGAAGTTCAGCGTGACGATGTGGTCCGACACGTCCATCACCAGGCCCATGTGGTGCTCGACCAGCAGCACGGTGATGCCGAGCCGGTCGCGCGCATCGCGGATCAGCCGCTCCAGCTCGCCCAGTTCCTCGTGGTTCAGGCCGGCGGCAGGCTCGTCGAGCAGCAGCAGCTTCGGATCGGCCGCGAGCGCGCGCGCGAACTCGACGCGCTTCTGGATGCCGAAGGGCAGGCCGCCGACCGGGTGGCCGGCAAAGCGGCTCAGGTCGAGGTCGGCCATGATCCGGGCCGCACGTTCGCGCAGTTGCGCCTCTTCGGCCTTGACGCTGGGCAGGCGCAGCGCGCTGGCCAGGAAGCCGGCCGACGAGCGGCAGTGCGCGCCGACCATCACGTTCTCGCGCACCGGCATCGTGCGGAACATCGCCAGGTTCTGGAAGGTGCGGCCCAGCCCCAGGCCGGCGATCCGGTGCGTCGGCGTGCTCGTGATCGACCGGCCTTCGAACAGGATGTCGCCGGCCTGGTACTGGTACAGCCGGCTCAGGCAGTTGAACAGCGTCGTCTTGCCGGCGCCGTTGGGGCCGATCAGGCCGCAGATGTGGCCGCGCTTCACGTCGAAGCTCACGCCGTCGAGCGCGACAATGCCGCCGAAGCGCACCGTCACGCCGCGCACGCTGAGCAGGGTTTGCGGATCCTCGGCCATGGGGTGTCGTTCGCAGTGCGTTGCCGGGCGGCCTGCGTCCACCCGGGGGAGGGCGAGCGCGAGCGGCACCGGTTATAGGCTGCATCGCGCGGGCGCCGCAATCGGGGCTTGCGCTGTCAGGCAGGCGACACCGCAGGCCGGCCGGCGCGGGCAGGTGCGTCTTCGGGGCCGGCCGCGCGCCTTGCCTACAATGGCGCCACAGACATGCACAAGGCCGTTTGCACAAGGTCTTTTCCGCTCAACCGCCCGCGTCGAGACAGCGCGGGCCGGCCGGTCCGAAGTCCCCTGGTTGATTGCGCTTGAGTGTTTCTGTCCGCGCGGGCGGCATACGCCTGCGCGGTAGCTTTTTTCTTCCATCCGAATACAGGAGCAACTCATGGAAAACGACACCCAGACCGGCACGGTCAAGTGGTTCGACGACGGCAAGGGCTACGGCTTCATCACCCCCGAAGGCGGCGGCAAGGACCTGTTCGCGCACTTCAGCGAGATCAAGACCGGCACCGGCTTCAAGACGCTGCAGGAGAACCAGCGCGTGCAGTTCGAGGTCCGCCAGGGCGCCAAGGGCCTGCAGGCCGCGAACATCCGCGCAGTCTGATCGGGGATCCATCCCATCGTTGCCGACGGCCGCGCCCACCTGCGGCCGTCGTGCTTTCCGACCGCCAGCGGGCGGAACGCGCGTGCTATCGTGCGCTCCCGCTTCCCATCAATGATGTGGCGGGCCCCGATCGAATGCCGTGACCCTCGATCCGCCGACCCTGCTGTTCGCGCTGCTGCTGGGCTTCCTGCTGCTGGCGCTGGAACTCGGCTTCGCGCAGCGCGCGCTCGCCCGCCAGGTGGAGCTGCGCACCTGGGCGGTCGGTACCTGGCTGCTGCTGGGCGGTTTCGTGCTGTTCGCGTTGCGGCCGCTGCTGCCGCCGGGGCCGGCGGTGTTCAGTGCGAACGCGCTGATCCTGGGCGGCCTGGTCGCCTACCTGCGCGCGCTCCACCGTTTCGTGCTCGACGCGCCGCTGCCGCGCTGGGTCTGGGCGCTGCTCGGCGTCGCGCTGCTCGTGCTGCTGGCGATGCTGCCGTGGCCGCTGCACCAGCGCAGCAGCGTGATCTCGCTGGTGTATGCGGGCCTCGTGCTGCCGTCGGTGGTGCTGATCGTGCGCCGCGGCTGGCGCGCCGAGCGCTCGCTGCGCACCGTGGCGGTGACGATGTCGGTGGCCTGCGCCGCGCTGCTGCTGCGCGCGCTGCATGCGTGGCAGAACCCCGAGCAGTACGGCGAGATCCTGCAGCCCAGCTTCGGCCAGGGGCTGACCTTCCTGGTGTGCTTCGTCGCCGTGCTCGGCGCCGGCTTCGGCTTCGTGCTGTCGAGCTTCCAGCGGCTGGCGCAGCAGATGGAGCGCCTGGCCACCCACGACGGGCTCACCGGCTGCATCAACCGCAGCGGCTTCGACGCGCTGCTCGAGCATGCGCTGCAGCACGCCCGGCGCCGCGGCGCGCCGCTGGCGCTGGTGCTGCTCGACATCGACCACTTCAAGTCGGTCAACGACGGCCACGGCCATCGCGCCGGTGACGCCGTGCTGGCCGGCACGGCCGATGCGGTGCGTTCGCGGCTGCGCAAGTCGGATGTGTTCGGCCGCGTCGGCGGCGAGGAATTCGCGCTGCTGCTGCCCGACACCGACGCCGCCGGCGCGCTGCGGCTGGCCGAGCAGGTGCGTGCCGTGGTGGCGCAGCACCGCTTCGCGCTGGCCGGCGGCGGCGAGTTGCGCGTCACGCTGTCGGGCGGCATCGCCGTGGTCGCCGCCGGCCAGACCGACGCGACCGACGCGCCCGACGCCGACCGGCTGTACCGCAGCGCCGACGAACGGCTGTATCGGGCCAAGCGCCTGGGCCGCGACCGGATCGAGGCGCCGCCTGCCGGCGCGGCGGCCGACGCGGCGCAAGCGTTGCAAGACCCGCACGCCTCGCACGCACCGAGTCCGCCGATCGCGCCGATCGCGCCGATCGCACCGATCGCGCCGATCGCACCGATCGCACCGATCGCACCGATCGCACCGATCGCACCGATCGCACCGATCGCGGCCGCGCCGGCCGACACCGGATTCACGCCGCGCGCCGCGGCGCCGGGCGGGCTTCAGCAGGCCGGGTAGCCGCGCACGTTGCCGCCCGGTGCGCAGATCCGCGGCCGCCCGAGCGGGCTGAGCGCCACCCGCAGCGGCGCCGCATCGGCCGCCTGCAGCAGCGCGTCGCCGCCGGTGCTGCGCCCCGGCAGCGGATCGACGCGCGCATCCTCGGCGTGCAGCAGCCGCACCCCGGGGTGGTCGCCGGCCTGCACGCGGCTGATCTGGCAGGGGGCGGCAGCGCGGCAGTCGCAGCCCGCCTGCAGCGCGAGCGCGTAGCACCACTGGGCGCCGGTCGCGAAACTCAGGTGCAGCGCGGTGCCGCGCTGCGCCGCTTCGAAGCGCGCGTCGGCCAGGTCGTGCGCCAGTTGCTCGGCCGCCGCCTGCAGCCGGTGGCGCGCCACGGCGCCGGCAAACGACGGCACCGCCAGCAGCACGACGATCGCACTCAGCGCGAGCGCGGCCATCAGCTCGAGCAGCGTGAAGCCGCGCGCGCGCGCACGGCACCCAGGCCGAAGCGGGCGCTGCATCAGCGGTTCCAGCAGCGCAGGTCGGGCGCGAGTGCGGCCCGGCCTTCGTCCACGCGCAGGCTGATCACCGGGCAGCGGGCGTCGCCCGCCACGGCGCTGCCGGGGCGCGGCACCGCGCGCGCTTCGTAGCGGGCGCCGCCGGCCGACAGCAGCTCCAGGTCGTACTGGCCTTCGGCGCTGCGGCTCGACGCCGCACCGCGCAGCGCGTCGAGCCGCGCGGCGTACAGGCCGTGGTAGGCGCGGTGCGATTCCTGCGCGATCTGGATGCGCGTCAGCGCCGCCACCGCGTCGGCGCGGCGTGCGCGCAGCAGCTGCTCGTGCAGCGGCGGCCAGGCGACTGCCGCCAGCAGCGCCGCCACGCCCAGCACCACCGCGATCTCCACCAGCGTGAAGCCGTGCGCGCTGCGGCACGCGGCGGCGTCGTGCCCGCGGCGCGGGCGCTGCCGCAGCGGCGCCATGGCGTCGATGCGCGCTGCGGCCGGCACCTCGGGCCCCGCGCCGGTCAGTGCAGCGTGGTGCTCTTGCCGTGCAGCAGCCGCTCGAGCTCGGGCAGCCAGGGCTCGGCCAGGTGGCGCACCTCGGCATCGTTGAGCAGGATGCGCTGCATGATGCGCGACTTGAGCTTCGAGTCGTCGCCCGACAGCGGCCGCTCGCGCGCCGCCTGCTTGAGCCGGCTGATCAAGAGCACGCAGGCGCCCTCGAGCTTGACCACGCGCTCCCAGTCGCCGTGGCGCGCGGCGTCGAGCATCTCGGCGCTGGCCTGCTCGATCGCTTCGTAGTAGCTCAACACGGTCGGGGTCGCCGTGGCGTCGTCCATCAGCGCGCGGCGGCTCATCGCCGGCCCCACGGCTGCGCATGCACCTGCGGCGCGATCGCCGCCCAGGCGTCGCGCAGCGGGCGCATCAGGCGCCGGCATTCGGCGATGGCCGCGGCGTCGTTGTGCAGGTTGGCGTGCAGCAGCCGCACGCTGACGTAGCCGTACAGCTCGCGCAGCTGCGCGGCCAGCGTGCCGCCTTCGGCCAGGTTCAGGCTGGCCTTCAGGCCTTCGTCGACGATGCGCAGCGCGCGCTCGATCGCCTTGCACTTGACGGCGGTCGCGCGCGCCTGCAGCGCGCCGGCGGCCTGCACCAGCGCGTCGTCGAAGCCGTCGAGCAGCATCAGCACCAGCTGGTGCGGCGTGGCGCCGCCGACGCCGCTGCTCACGCCCATCTGGCGGTAGGCGGCAGCCGACGCGTGCGCGGCAGGTGCGGGGGAGGCATGGGTGGCAAGCATCGTCGGCGGCATCGGGCGTTGGCGGATGCCTGCATATCGGCCCGCGCGGGCGGCGACTTGAGCCATGCGCCGCGGCGATCATGCGAATGAAAACGGCGCCTTTCGGCGCCGTCGGGAAGCATGCGTCGCGGCCCGCGCGCGTCAGTTGCCCTTGTTGCTCGACCAGGTCTTCATCTGCTGCGTGACGTAGCCCGACAGGCTCGTCAGCGACGCCATCTGCCGGTCGAGCGCCGTGTACTGCGCGCGCAGCCGCTTCTCGGTCATCGCGATCCGGTCCTCGAGCTGCGCCTGGCGGTCCTGGTTGCGCTCGATGCGCGCGCGCAGCCCATCCTGGCGCGTGCTGAGGCTGCCGTCGATGCCGAGGAACTGGTCGGCCAGCGCGCGCAGCCGCGTCGCGATGCCGTCGTTGGCGTCGCCGAGCGGATCGTCGTGGGCGAACAGCTTGCGCAGCTCCGGCAGGTTGGCCAGCCCATTGGCGAGCTTGGTCTGGTCCAGCTTGATCGAGCCGTCGCTCTGCACGTCGAAGCCCACGTCGGCCAGCCGGCCGAAGCTTGCCGATGCGCCGCTGGATTCGCCCAGCAGGCTGCGCAGCCGGCTGCGCATCGCCACCGCCGCGCTGTCGCCCTGCAAGGTGCCGGCGGTCTTGCTGGCGGCGTCGTACTTGGTCTGCTCGGCGATCAGCTTGTTCAGGTCGTTGTAGGCCGTGACGAAGCCGTCGATCGCCTTGCGCATCGATTCGGCATCGGGCTTGGCGTCCACCTGCACCGGCGCCGCCGTGACCTTGTTCAGGCTCAGCGTCAGGCCGTCGATGACGTTGCCGAGCGTGTTCGACGCCGACGACACCGGCAGCCCGTTCAAGGTGGCGGCGGCGTTGGCCGCGGCCAGCGCCTGCGCCATCGTCAGGATGCCGGCCGAAGGGTCGAAGGCCAGCGCCGACAGGCCCAGGCCGTCGGAGTTGTGGCCGTCGGCATCGGTGACGCCGACGCGAAAGCCGTTGGCCTCGCCGGTGGCGGCCGAGCGCAGCACCAGGCGCGCACCGGCGGCGTCGGTCAGCACCGAGGCCACGACGCCGGCGTTGGACGCGTTGATCTTGTCGCGCAACTGCGCCAGCGACTGCGCCGGCGGGCCGACGCTGATGTCGACCACACCGCGCCCCGCCTGGGGCGTGAAGCTGCTGCCGTCGGCGCCCCAGCTGCCCAGCTCGAGGTGCAGCGTGCCTTCGCCGACGAGCGTGTCCGCGGATGGATAGACGCCGGTGGCGTTGGACTGCACCGATGCCAGCCGCTGCACCTGCACCGCCCAGCTGCCGGGCAGGGTGGCCGCGCCGGTGGTCACGCCCACCGCGGCGGCGTCGCTGCTGACGCCGGTGGTCGCCTGCCAGGTGCCGGCGCGGGCCAGCGTTGCTGCGGCGTCGCGCAGGGTCGACAGCGCCGACTGCATCTTGCCGTAGGTCGAGAGCTTGGTCTGCAGCGAGCTCGCCTGCGCCTGCAGCTTCTTCACCGGCGCGCGTTCGGCCGCCATCAGCTGCGTGATCATGCTTTCGATGTCCAGGCCGCTGCCGATGCCGATGGAGGTGATGCTTGCCATGGTCCTTCCTTAACTCGTTTCGGCTCTTTCGGCAGCGCGTGCGAGAACTTGAGGGCAACGGGCGTACCCGCTCGGGCCTGCGGCCGGAGCGGGCGACGAATGCGGCGCTGGGCGCCGGGGGTTCAGCTGCGCAGCAGTTGCAGCACCTGCTGCGGCAGCGCGTTGGCCTGCGCCACCATCGCGGTGCCGGCCTGCTGCAGGATCTGCGCGCGGCTGAGGTTGGCGGTCTCGGCCGCGAAGTCGGCGTCCATGATCCGGCTGCGCGCCGCGGCCTGGTTCTCGGCGGCGACCTGCAGGTTGCTGATCACCGCCTCGAAGCGGTTCTGGGCGGCGCCGTAGGTGGCGCGCTCGCTGTTGATCTTGTTGAGCGCGGTGTCGATGTTGCTGATGGCGGCTGAGGCGCTGGCGGTCGTGCTGATGGCGCTGGTGGCGTCGGTCACGGAGAGCACCGCAGCGTCGGAGGTCAGCTTCGTGGTTGTCACCGAAATGACTTCGTCGCTGTTCGCACCGACCTGAAATCCCTTGGTGCCGGCATCGGCACCCAGGATGGCCAGGCCGTTGAACTTGGTCGTCGTCAGCGTGCGCGTGATCTCCTTGGCCAGCTCCTGGAACTCCTGGTCGAGACTCAGTTGGTCGCTGGTGCCGTTGGTGCCGTTGGCCGATTGCACGGCCAACTCGCGCATGCGCTGCAGCATGTCGCCGACCTTGCCGATCGCGCCTTCAGCGGTCTGCGCCAGCGAGATCGCATCGTTGGAGTTGCGAATGGCGACGTTCATGCCGCGCACCTGGGCGTTCATGCGTTCGGCAATCGCGAGGCCGGCGGCGTCGTCCTTGGCACTGTTGACGCGCAGGCCAGAGGACAGGCGCTGCATCGAAGTGGCCAGCGACGCCTGCGAAGTATTCAGGTTGCGCTGGGCGTTCAGCGACGCGATGTTGGTGTTGATCGTTTGCGGCATTTCGGTGCACTCCTTGGGCTGGCCTGGCGGCCCCGCGGTCGATCACGGTGGGCCCGGTGGCTGGAAATCGGCCTGACGAGTGCATTGTGGGAAGCGGCCCGGGCTGGGGGTCGCTCGAAAAGACGGGGCTTGAGGGCTCAATCCAGTCGCGACCCACAAGCGAAAAGGCCGCCCTGGCGGGAGGCCTTGTGCGGCGAAACTTCGAATTCAGCGCAACAGAGCCAGCACCTGGTTCGGCAACTGGTTGGCCTGCGCCACCATCGCATTGCCGGCCTGCTGCAGGATCTGCGCGCGGCTGAGATTGGCGGTTTCGGCGGCGAAGTCGGCATCCATGATTCGTGATCGTGCCGCGGCTTGGTTCTCGGCGGATATCTGCAGGTTGCCGATCACCGCGTCGAAGCGGCTCTGCGTGGCGCCATACTTGGCGCGCTCGCTGTTGATCTTGTTGAGCGCGGTGTCGATGTTGCTGATGGCGGCTGAGGCGCTGGCGGTCGTGCTGATGGCGCTGGTGGCGTCGGTCACGGAGAGCACCGCAGCGT
>JAFEFZ010000098.1 GCA_018240325.1 Pseudomonadota bacterium | reverse complement strand
TCGCGCAGCGCGTGGAACCTGATCTTCGGCCAGTTCTCCTGCATCGCGCGCAGCTCGCCCGCGTATTCCAGCAGCACGCAGGGCGCGTCGACCGCATCGAGTGCCACGCGGTGCGCGTTGTGGTCGATGAAGCGCTTGAGTTCGCGCTCGTCGGCGGCCGCGCCGTCGCCGGTCTCGGCCGTGACCCAGCGCGCCACGTTGTAGCGAGCCGGCAGGATGCGCGCCTTGCAGCCGTACTCGTGTTCGAGCCGGTGCGCCACCACTTCGAACTGCAGTTGCCCCACCGCGCCCAGCAGCAGCATGCTGCCGGCCACCGGGCGGAAGACCTGGATCGCGCCTTCTTCGCCCAGCTGCGTCAGCCCGGCGCGCAGCTGCTTGGTGCGCAGCGGGTCGGCCACTTCGACGCTGCGGAACATCTCCGGCGCGAAGAAGGGCAGCCCGGTGAACTGCAGCGCCTCGCCTTCGCTGAGCGTGTCGCCCAGCTGCAGCACGCCGTGGTTCGGGATGCCGATGATGTCGCCGGCAAAGGCCTCGTCGAGCAGCTCGCGCCGTTGGCTCAGGAAGCTCACCACCGAGTTCGGCCGCAGCTCCTTGCCCGAGCGCGTGACCTTCAGCCGCATGCCGCGCTCGAAGTGGCCGCTGGCCACGCGCAGGAAGGCGATGCGGTCGCGGTGCGACGGGTCCATGTTGGCCTGGATCTTGAAGACGACGCCGCTGAACCTGGGCTCGGTGGGCTGCACCGTGCGCTGCAACGCGGCCTTCGGCCCCGGCGGCGGCGCCAGCTCCACCAGCGCGTCCAGCACCTCCTGCACGCCGAAGTTGTTGATCGCCGAGCCGAAGAACATCGGCGTGCAGCGCCCGGCCAGGAAGGCGGCCTCGTCGAAGCCGGGCGCGGCGCCGTGCAGCAGCTCCACTTCGCCGGCCGCCTGCTCCCAGGCGGCGCCGAAGCGCGCGCGCAGCGCCGGGTTGGCGATGCCGTCGACGATCTCGTCGGCGTCCTTCAGCCGGTCCTCCCCCGCGGCAAACACGCGCATCTGGTCGCGCCGCAGGTCGAGCACGCCGCCGAAGAACTTGCCCATGCCCACCGGCCAGGTGAAGGGCACCACGCTCATGCCCAGCTCGGCCTCGATCTCGTCGAACAGGTCCAGCGGCGGCTTGACCTCGCGGTCCATCTTGTTGACGAAGGTCAGGATCGGCGTATTGCGCGCGCGGCACACCTGCAGCAGCCGGCGCGTCTGCGGCTCGACGCCGTTGGCCGCGTCGATGACCATCAGCGCGGCGTCCACGGCGGTCAGCACGCGGTAGGTGTCTTCGCTGAAATCCTGGTGGCCGGGCGTGTCGAGCAGGTTGATCACGCACTCGCGGTATTCCATCTGCATCACGCTGGAGGCCACCGAGATGCCGCGCTGCTTCTCGATTTCCATCCAGTCGCTGGTGGCGTGGCGGCTGGCCTTGCGCGCCTTCACGCTGCCGGCGATCTGGATGGCGCCGCTGTACAGCAGCAGCTTCTCGGTCAGCGTGGTCTTGCCGGCGTCGGGGTGGCTGATGATCGCGAAGGTGCGGCGCCGCCGCACCTCGTGCGCGATGCGCGAGGCGGAGTCGTTCATCGGGGTTCGGTTCGCACCCGGGGCGCTCGGGGCGGGTGCGGGAAGTGCAGGGCGCGCATTATCCGCGCGCGGTCGCGGCGGCGCGCGTCAGGCGGACAGGCGCGTCACCCCGTCGAGCTTGCACGCATAGACCGCGTTGCGCAGCGCGGCGATCGCCTCGTAGCGGGTGAAGCTGCGCCGCCAGGCGAGCACCACCCGGCGCGACGGCACCGGCGGCGCGAACGGGATGTAGCGCACGTGCGGCTGCGCCAGCGCGTCCACGCTCAGCCGCGGCACCACGGTCACGCCCATGCCGGAGGCGACCATGTGCTTGATCGTCTCGAGCGAGCTGCCCTCGAAGCTCTTGCGGATGCCTTCGGCGTCGGTGGCGAAGCGCGCGAACTCGGGGCAGACCTCGAGCACCTGGTCGCGGAAGCAGTGGCCGGTGCCCAGCAGCAGCATCGTCTGCTGCTTCAGCTCTTCGGCGCTGACGCTGCGGCGCCGCGCCAGCGGGTGGTCCTTCGGCACCGCCGCCATGAAGGGCTCGTCGTACAGCGGCGCGATCGCCAGCCCCGCGTCGGGGAAGGGCTCGGCCAGGATCGCGCAGTCCAGCTCGCCGGCGCGCAGCATCTCGAGCAGCCGGACGGTGAAGTTCTCCTGCAGCATCAGCGGCATCTGCGGCGTGCGCTCGATCACCTGGCGCACCAGCTCGGGCAGCAGGTACGGGCCGATCGTGTAGATGATGCCCAGCCGCAGCGGGCCGGCCAGCGGATCCTTGCCGGCCTTGGCGATCTCCTTGATCGCCGCCGCCTGCTCGATCACCGCCTGCGCCTGGCGCACGATCGCCTCGCCCAGCGGCGTGACCGTGACTTCGCTGCCGCCGCGCTCGAAGATCTTGACTTCGAGCTCGTCCTCGAGCTTCTTGATCGCGATGCTCAGCGTCGGCTGCGACACGAAGCAGGCCTCGGCCGCATGGCCGAAGTGCTTCTCGCGGGCCACCGCGACGATGTAGCGCAGCTCGGTCAGCGTCATGGCGGCGATTGTGGGTCAGCACCGCGGGTTGCGCCCGCGGCGCGGGCCGCGCACGCGGCCGCTACGCCTTCAGGTACTCGGCGCTCGCACCCAGCCAGCGCTGCACGTGCGCGCGCGCTGCCTGCGGGTGCTCGGCGAGCAGCAGCGGCGCCACGCGGCGCGCGTGCTGCAGCAGCGGCGCATCGTCGTCGAGGTCGGCGAAGCGCAGCAGTGCGTCGCCGCTCTGGCGCGCGCCGAGGAACTCGCCCGGGCCGCGGATCTCCAGGTCGCGGCGCGCGATCTCGAAGCCGTCGTGCGTCTCGGCCAACGCGCGCAGCCGCGCCTTGCCCGTTTCCGACAGCGGGCCGCCGTACAGCAGCACGCACACGCTGGCCGCGCTGCCGCGCCCCACGCGGCCGCGCAGCTGGTGCAGCTGCGCCAGGCCGAAGCGCTCGGCGTGCTCGACCACCATCAGCGATGCGTTGGGCACGTCGACGCCGACCTCGATCACGGTGGTCGTCACCAGCAGCGGCAGGCTGCCGCCGCTGAACTTCGCCATCACCGCGGCCTTGTCCGCCGCCGGCATGCGCCCGTGCAGCAGCCCGACCTCGTGCCCGGGCAGCGCCGCACCCAGCTCGGCGTGGGTCGCGGTCGCGTTGCGCAGGTCCAGCGCTTCCGACTCCTGCACCAGCGGGCACACCCAGTACACCTGCCGGCCGCGCCCGATCTCGTCGCGCACGCGCTCGACCACCTGCGCGCGCCGGCCGATGTCGAACAGCTTGGTCAGCACCGGCGTGCGCCCGGGCGGCAGCTCGTCGATCGTGCTCACGCTCAAGTCGGCGAAGTAGCTCATCGCCAGCGTGCGCGGGATCGGCGTGGCCGACATCATCAGCAGGTGCGGCTCCAGATCCTGGTCGCGCAGCTTGTGGCGCAGCGCCAGCCGCTGCGCGACGCCGAAGCGGTGCTGCTCGTCGACGATCGCCAGGCCGAGCCGGTGGAAGCGCACGTCGTGCTGGATCACCGCCTGCGTGCCGACCACCAGCGCCGCGCGGCCGTCGGCCACGCGCGCCATCATCTCGGCGCGCAGCTTGCCGCGGCGGCTGCCGCTGAGCCACGCGGTCGTCACGCCCAGCGGCTCGAGCCAGGCCAGCAGCTTGCGAAAGTGCTGCTCGGCCAGCAGCTCGGTCGGCGCCATCAGCGCGCACTGCCAGCCGGCGTCGATCGCACGCGCGGCGGCCAGCGCCGCGACCACCGTCTTGCCCGAGCCGACATCGCCCTGCAGCAGCCGGTGCATCGGCGCCGGCCGCGCCAGGTCGGCGCCGATCTCGGCGACGACGCGCTGCTGCGCGGCGGTCAGCGCAAAGGGCAGCGCGGCGCGCAGCCGGTCGGCGAGCGCGCCGGTGCGCGGCGCCAGTGCCGGCGCGCGCAGCGATTCGCGCTCGCGCCGCGCCTGCTGCTGCGACAACTGCTGCGCCAGCAGCTCCTCGAACTTCAGCCGCTGCCAGGCGGGGTGGCTGTGGTCGTGCAGCGCCGCCAGCGGCACCTGCGGCGGCGGCTGGTGCAGCAGCCGCAGCGCGTCGCGCAGCGGCGGCAGCCCCGGCGGCAGCGCCTCGGCCGGCAGCACCTCGTGCAGCGGCGCGCGCTGCATCGCCGCGGCGATCGCCCGGCGCAGGTAGGCCTGCGGCAGTTGCGCGCTCGCCGGATACACCGGCGTCAGCGTCTGCGGCAGCGGCGCGCCCGGCTCCACCACGCGCACCGCCGGGTGCACCATCTCCGGCCCGAAGAAGCCATGGCGCAGCTCGCCGCGCACCCGCAGCCGCGTGCCGGCGGCCCAGCTCTTGGTCTGCGACGGATAGAAGTGCAGGAAGCGCAGCACCAGCTCGCCGCCGGCGTCGCGCAGCCGCAGCACCAGCTGGCGGCGCGGCCGGGTCTCGACCTGCACGCTGCGCACCACGCCTTCGACCTGCGCCGCCTCGCCGTCGTGCAGTGCGGCGATCGGCGTGACGCGGGTCTCGTCCTCGTAGCGCAGCGGCAGGTGCAGCGCGAGGTCGATGTCCTCGACCAGCCCGAGCCGCTGCAGCGCGCGCTGCGGCGCCGACGGCGTGCCGGCGGCGGCGGTGCCGCCGGCGCTGCGGGCGGGGAGGTCTGCGGTTCGGGGCATGCAGGCTGCGGCGAAGCACCGGCGTCCGCCGCGGTTACTCTACCGTGCCGCACACCGCGGCCCCGCGTGCCGGTGCCCGCCGCCCGAACCCCGGATGCCTGCGGCCTGCCCGCCAACCGCACGCCCGTCGCTCCCTGCCCGCCGATGCCCGACCGCCGCTACCGCCTCGCCGATTTCGACTACGCGCTGCCGCCCGAGCTGATCGCGCAGCAGCCGCCGCCCGAGCGCAGCAGCGCGCGGCTGCTCGACGGCACCGGCGCGGCGCCGGTGGACCGCGGCATCGGCGACCTGCCCGCGCTGCTGCGCGCCGGCGACCTGCTGGTGTTCAACGACACGCGCGTGCTCAAGGCGCGGCTGCACGGGCGCAAGGCCAGCGGCGGCGCGGTCGAGGCGCTGGTCGAGCGCGTGCTGCCCGGCCATGAGGTGCTGGCGCACCTGCGCGCGAGCAAGTCGCCGCGCGCGGGCAGCCGCCTGCGCTTCGCCGATGCCTTCGACGCCGAGGTGCTGGGCCGTGCCGGCCCCGACGGCGCGTTGTTCCGGCTGCGCCTGGGCGACGAGCCGCACGCGCTGCTCGATCGCCACGGCCACGTGCCGCTGCCGCCGTACATCGCGCGCGCCGACACGCCCGGCGACGAGGCGCGCTACCAGTCTGTGCTGGCGCAGCGGCCGGGCGCGGTGGCCGCGCCGACCGCGTCGCTGCACTTCGACGCCGCGCTGCTGCAGGCGCTGCAGGCCGCCGGCATCGAGCGCTGCACGCTGACGCTGCACGTGGGCGCCGGCACCTTCCAGCCGGTGCGCAGCGAAGACCTGGGCGACCACCGCATGCACGCCGAGTGGTTCGAGATCCCGCCCGCCGCCGTGGCTGCGGTGCAGGCCGCGCGCGCGCGCGGCGGCCGGGTGGTGGCGGTGGGCACCACGGTGCTGCGCGCGCTCGAATCGGCGGCGCAGGCCGAAGGCGGCCTGTGCGCCGGCGCGGCCGAGACCACGCTGTTCGTGACGCCGGGCTTCCGCTTCCGCGTCGCCGACCTGCTGGTCACCAACTTCCACCTGCCCCGGAGCACGCTGCTGATGCTGGTCAGCGCCTTCGCCGGCTACGAGCGGGTGCGTGCGCTGTATGCCCACGCAGTGCAGGCGCGCTACCGCTTCTTCAGCTACGGCGACGCGATGCTGCTGGCGCGCGCGGCGCCGTAGCGCCGCGGGGCCGGCGCCGCAGCGGCGCTTGGCCGGCGGCGACAATCGCCGCCATGCTGCGCTTCGACCTGCTCGCCACCGACGGTGCCGCCCGCCGCGGGCGGCTCACGCTGAACCACGGCGTGGTCGAGACACCCGCCTTCATGCCGGTGGGCACCTACGGCACCGTCAAGGGCGTGCTGCCGCAAAGCCTGCGCGACATGGGTGCGCAGATCATCCTGGGCAACACCTTCCACCTGTGGCTGCGCCCCGGGCTCGACGTGCTGCGCGCCTTCGGCGGCCTGCACCGCTTCGAGGGCTGGGAGCGGCCGATCCTGACCGACAGCGGCGGCTTCCAGGTCTTCAGCCTGGGCGGCAGCGCCAAGGTCAGCGAGGAAGGCGTGAAGTTCGCGTCGCCGGTCAACGGCGACCGGCTGCTGCTGACGCCCGAAGTCAGCATGCAGATCCAGCAGGTGCTGGGCAGCGACATCGTGATGCAGTTCGACGAGTGCACGCCCTACCGCCGCGGCGAGCAGGTCACCACCGAAGAGCAGGCGCGGCGCTCGATGGAGCTGAGCCTGCGCTGGGCGAAGCGCTGCGTCGCCGAGTTCGCGCGCCTCGAGAACCCGAATGCCCTCTTCGGCATCGTGCAGGGCGGCATGTACGAGACGCTGCGCGAAGCCTCGGCGGCGGCGCTGGCCGAGCTCGACCTGCCCGGCTACGCGATCGGCGGCGTCAGCGTCGGCGAGCCCAAGGAGGACATGCGCCGCATCATGGCGCACACGCCGCGCCTGTTGCCGGCGGGCAAGCCGCGCTACCTGATGGGCGTGGGCACGCCCGAAGACCTGGTCGAGGGCGTGGCCCACGGCGTCGACCTGTTCGACTGCGTGATGCCCACCCGCAACGCGCGCAACGGCCACCTGTTCACCCGCTTCGGCGACCTGCGCATCCGCAATGCCCGGTACAAGGCCGACCCGCGGCCGATCGAGCCGGGCTGCGCCTGCCACGCCTGCGCCGGCTTCAGCCGCGCCTACCTGCACCACCTGGACCGCTGCGGCGAGATGCTCGGCCCGATGCTCGCCAGCCTCCACAACCTGCACTACTACCTGAACCTGATGCGCGAAGTGCGCGCGGCGCTCGAGGCGGGCAGCTTCGGCGCCTTTGCCGCACGCTTCGCCGCCGACCGCGCGCGCGGCGTCGGCGACGGTTGAGGTCCGCTGGGCCGGGGGCCGCACCTGCAGCCCGCCGGGTGGGCGGCCGCGGAACCCGGGAACGGCACGGCGCGCCTCCACAGGGCCGCTGCCGCCTGCGCCCGACGCCGCGGATCGCCGGGGCGGCGGCGTTCAGACCGCGTGCTGCTCGAGCGCCCAGGCCGCGCCGTCGAACTGCGCGAGCGCGGCCGTCAGCCAGGGCAGCAGCGCTTGCAGCGTCGCATGCAGCGTGTAGGGCGGGTTCAGCACGAACACGCCGCTGCCCGCCAGCCCGAAGCCCTGCGCGTCCAGCGGCTGCACCGTCAGCGTCGCGTGCAGCCAGCCCTGCGGCGCGGCGGT
>JAFEFZ010000097.1 GCA_018240325.1 Pseudomonadota bacterium | reverse complement strand
CGGCTCGCAGTTCGGCGCCGCCGATGCGCAGCACCTGGCCGGCGTGGGCATCGCGCTGGCGGTGCCGCTGGCCGGTGCGGTCAACTGGACGCTGCTGCAGCACCTGCACCACGGCGGCGACGGTGACGAGCCGCCCCCCGACATGCTCGTGGCGGTGCTGCTGGGCGCGGTGCTGTCGGCACTGCTGACGCTGCCGCCGGCGCTGCCCTTCGCCGCGACCGGCGGCGACCTGGCGCTGCTCGGCCTGCTCGGCGTGGTGCAGTTGGCGGTGCCCTGCCTGCTGGCGGTGCGCGTGGCCCGGGTGCTCAAGGCGCCCGAGATCGCGCTGCTGGCGCTGCTCGAGGTGATCTTCGGCGTGGTCTGGGTGTGGCTCGGCAGCACCGAGTCGCCGACCCCGGCGGTGCTGGGCGGCGGCGCACTGGTGCTGGGCGCGCTCGCCGTCAACGAGGCGCTGGCGCTGCGCCAGACGGTGCGTGCTGCCGGCACGGTGCCGCGGCCCGGGCACTGATCGCCCTGCCGCCCGGCCATCGATGGGCGGCCGCTAACATCCCGCGGTCGGCGCCGACCCGATCGGTTGCGGCTCCGGAGCCGGGCTGCCGCGCGGCGGCATACAGGGGAGAGGACTGATGCAGATCGTGGCCAACGGCATCCAGATCGAGGTCGAGACCCACGGGCCGGCCGGCGGCGACCCGTTGCTGCTGATCATGGGCCTGGGCATGCAGCTGATCGGCTGGCCCGACGAACTGGTCGACATGCTGGTGCAGCGCGGTTTTCGCGTGCTGCGCCACGACAACCGCGACGTCGGCCTGAGCCAGGGTTTCGACGCGCACGGCGTGCCCAACGTGATGGTCACCGCGCTGCGCCAACGGCTGCGGCTGCGGATCGATCCGCCGTACCGCGTGGCCGACATGGCCGCCGACGCGCTGGGCGTGCTCGACGCGCTGGGCATCGAGCGCGCGCACGTGTGCGGCGCGTCGATGGGCGGCATGATCGCGCAGCACCTGGCGGCCAAGCACCCGCAGCGGGTGAAGAGCCTGACGCTGATCATGACCACCTCGGGCGCGCGCGATCTGCAGCAGCCGCGCGCCGAAGTGCTGAGCGCGTTGCTGACGCGGCCGATGCGCGCCGACCTGCACGCCTATGCCGAGCACTCGGCGCGCCTGCTGCGGGTGATCGGCAGCCCCGGCTACCCGCCGGACGCGCAGCGCATGCAGCAGCGGCTGCGGGCCTCGTTCGAGCGCGCGTACCGGCCGGCGGGCACTTCGCGGCAGATGGTGGCGATCGCCGCCGACGGCGACCGCTCGCCGCTGCTGCCGAAGATCGTCGCACCGACCCGCGTGATCCACGGCGAGGCCGACCCGCTGGTGCCGGTGCCGGCGGCGCACGACCTGATCGCCAAGATCGGCGGCGCGCAGGCCGACATCGTCGCCGGCATGGGCCATGACCTGCCGCTGCCGCTGCTGCCGCGCGTGGCCGAGGGCATCGCGCTGAACGCGGCGCGCGCGCCGCGTTGAGCGCCTGCAGGCCGCGGTCCAGGTCCGTCGTGGAGCCGGCAGCGCTGCTCGCGGTCTTCACCGGCGCCGGCCTGGGCGCGCTGCTGCGCTGGGGGCTCGCGCTGTGGCTGAACCCGCTCGTGCCCAACCTGCCGCTGGGCACGGTCGCGGCCAACCTCGGCGGCGGGCTGCTGGTCGGCATCGCCACCACGGTATTCGCGCAGCACCCCGAATTGCCGCTGCAGTGGCGGCTGCTGGTGATCACCGGCTTCCTCGGCGGGCTGACCACCTTCTCCACCTTCTCGGCCGAAGTGGTGCACCTGATCCAGCGCCACGAATACGCGTGGGCCGCCGGCGCGGCGGGCGTGCACCTGCTGGGCTCGCTGGCGCTGACCGGGCTGGGCATCGCACTCGCGCTGGCGCTGTTTGGCCGCGGGTGAGGGCGTTGACGGCCGTGGCCGACCGGATTTCCCCCGAACGCCGCAGTGCGCTGATGAGCCGCATCCGCTCGAAAGATACGCAGCCCGAACTGGCGGTGCGGCGCCTGCTGCATGCGCTGGGCTACCGCTACGTGCTGCACGACAAGCGGTTGCCGGGTACCCCCGATCTCGTCTTCCCGGCGAGGCGGAAGGTGATCTTCGTTCACGGATGCTTCTGGCATGGCCATCGCTGTCCGCGCGGTTTCAGGCCGGCGGCCAACCGGGAGTTCTGGGCGGCGAAGATCGAGCGCAACCGCGTGCGGGACCGTTCGGCACGGCGCGAACTGCGGCGCAGCGGATGGGATGTGCTCGAAGTGTTCGAGTGCGGCATCAAGCCGGGAAGGATGGCCGCGCTGCGCGCAAGGCTCGAAGCGTTCCTGGAGTCGCCGCGCCTGCCCTGACGACGCTTATACTGGATGGAATTACAGATTCCGCTCGAACCTGTCGCCCATAGCCTATGCCGTACGACCTGACCGACGCGCAACGCGACAAGTACCGCGAGACCTCCCGACGGTCGAAATCGCGCAAGGAGGAACTGTTGCGCGGGCCCCGTACAGGCTCCGAGACCGACGGCATCGATCCGTCCCGCAGGCTCGACCCCCTTGACCTGATGCCGCAACTTGCGCCGAACGCGCTGAGTTGCCTGTCCCTGTTCGCGGGCGGCGGCGGTCTGGATCTCGGCTTCGAGCGTGCGGGCTGCAGTCACGCCGCATCCTTCGAGATCCTCGACATCTGCGGCGACACGTTGCGGGCAAACCGGCCCGAATGGGAAATCCGTTCCGGCCCGGCCGCCGGGGACGTCCGCACTGCCGCGTTCGGCGATTGGCGCGGGGTCGATATCGTGCACGGCGGGCCGCCCTGCCAGCCGTTCTCGACGGCCGGCAGGCAGGCGGGTGCAGACGACCCCCGCAACATGTGGCCGGAGTTCGTCCGTTGCATCGGGCAGACCCGTCCGCGCGCCTTCGTTGCCGAGAACGTGCCGGGCATGCTCGATCGGAAGTTCGAAACCTTCGTCGAGCACAACATCCTGCAGCCGCTGCGCGAGCAGTACACCATCTTCAGGTTCAAGCTGTCGGCGCATGACTTCGGCGTGCCGCAGGCGCGGCGCAGGGTCTTTTTCGTCGGCTTCCGCAACGCGCGCGACGCGGCGCGCTGGTCGATGCCCGAGCCGACGCATGGCGACATCGGCTCGCTGTTCGGCCCGCTGCTGCCGCGCAGCACTGCGCGCAGCAGCCTCGGGTTGCCGGACATCGGCCTGGACGCCGTCGCACCTACGTTGAGGTCAGGCTTCACAGGCCCGCGAAAGACCACCGGGGTCGTCAACAGCAAGGGGTCGCTGAAGATCTGGCACGACTTGCGCATCTGGCCCAGCGGCGTCCAGCCGACGCGCGCTATGGCCCACGCCTACACGCCCGAAAACGGCCACTTCCGCCTTTCGGTCGACGACTGTGCGCTGCTGCAGGGCTTCCCGGCCCGCTGGCGGTTCAGCGGCGCCGTCTATCAGGTGTTGGGACAGATCGGCAACAGCGTCTGCCCCCCGGTGGCATACGCTGTCGCGAGGCAGGCGGCACGGGCGCTCGGGGCACGCTGATGCCGGTGCAGGACGACGAGCGCGAGCGCGAGCTCGTGCGCATGTTCAACCTCGACTGGGATCCGGCGCATCAGCGCGCGGGCGTCGATGCGGCGCTCGACATCGAGGTGGACGGCCGGCCGGTCCGCTTCGAGGTCGAAGTCAAGTCCACGACCGGCAGGACGGTCTCGACCGCCCGCGACGTCGGCATGGAGCACATCCGCAAGTGGCGCCGCAAGCTCTTCGTGATCGGCTTCTACAGCCGCGACGCACGGCGCCCTGAACTGCAGCGCGCCTTGTGCCTGACGCCGGTGGACATGGAGCCGTGGATCGCATCGGTCGAAGACCGGATCGCGATCGACCACAAGATCGCACAGCGTGCCGCACGCAAGCTGGAACTCGAGGATCTGTTCGACGTGTGCGGGCGCCGGGACAGCTATTCGCTCGAGGACGCGAAGCGCCTGCACAAGCAGCAGTGGACCGCCGGCGAATACGCGGCATCGGTCGACACGACCGTCGGCAGCGAGCGCCGCATCTCGCAGCGGCAGATGCTCGAGATCCTGCGGTTGCGGTCCCGGTACATCGCCGAGCGCGGCGCGACCCTCAACAATCCGCACATCACGAAAGCCCATCTCGACCGGTTTGCGGGCTCCGCGCGCGAGGTCGCGGCTCCGAACTGGGCGATGGCCGTACGCGGCATCGCCGCCGCCTTCGTGCGCGAGTTCCCCGGCCATCCGGCGATCATCCGAGGTACCGATGACGGCCGAGCACCGGGAGATTGACGGCGCCGGCACGGCAACGGCAGCAGTCGGCCGTGAGCAGTTCCAGCCAGGGAACTGGCGCCTGAGCGTCGCGCCGATGATGGCGTGGACCGACCGGCACTGCCGCTTCTTCCACCGGCTGATCACCCGCCGCACCCGGCTGTACACCGAGATGATCACCACCGGCGCGCTGCTGCACGGCGACCGGGCGAGCCACCTGGACTTCGACCCCGTCGAGCATCCGGTCGCGCTGCAGCTCGGCGGCAGCGAGCCCGACGACCTGGGCCGCTGCGCGCGGCTGGCGCAGGACTGGGGCTACGACGAAGTCAACCTGAACTGCGGCTGCCCGAGCGAGCGCGTGCAGCGCGGCGCCTTCGGCGCCTGCCTGATGGCCGAGCCGGCGCTGGTGGCCGACTGCGTGCGTGCGATGCGCGATGCGGCCTCGATCCCGGTCACGGTCAAGCACCGCATCGGCATCGACCGCATCGAGGACTACGCCTTCGTGCGCGACTTCGTCGGCACCGTGGCCGCCGCCGGCTGCGAGGTGTTCATCGTGCACGCGCGCAACGCCTGGCTGCAGGGGCTGAGCCCGAAGCAGAACCGCGACGTGCCGCCGCTGCGCTATGCCACCGTCTGCCGGCTGAAGCAGGACTTTCCGGCGTTGACGATCGTGCTCAACGGCGGCGTGGCCGGCGACGCGGCGATCGCTGCGCATCTGGCGCATGTCGACGGCGTGATGGTCGGCCGCGACGCCTACCACCACCCGTGGGCGATGGCGGGCTGGGACCGCGGCTTCCTCGGCGGCGGCGAGCCGCCGCCCGCGCGTGAAGCGGTCGAGGCCGCGTTCGTGCAGTACCTGCAGCGCGTGGCCGCACAAGGCGTGGCGTGGCCGCAGGCTGCACGCCACATGCTCGGCCTGTGGCAGGGTTGCCCCGGCGCGCGCCGCTGGCGCCAGGTGTGGTCCGACCACCGCCTGAAGGCACTGGCGCCGGCCGAAGTCGCCCGCCGCGCCACGCAGGCGCGGCTGCAGGCGGCCGCGGCGACAATCCCCGATCCCACCGAAGCCCCGACGCCATGACCCAGGCCCAACCCGCGATCCTCGATGCGCTGCCGCCGCTGGCGCGCTACCTCGAATTCAACTTGGCCGCGCCCGCCGATCCGACGGCGACGCTGCGCCGGCTGGCGCCGCAGGTCGACGGCCGGCGGCTGGTGCTCGGCATCGGTGCGCCGCTCGTGGCGATGCTCGGGCGCGAGGTGCCGGGGCTGCGCGTGCCGGCCGCGGCCGCCGGGCCGGGCATCGAGGTGCCGGCCACGCCGGCGGCGCTGTGGTGCTGGCTGCGCGGCGACGACCGCGGCGACCTGTTCCACGCCGCGCGCGCGGTGCAAGCGGCGCTGGGCGACGCCTTCGTGCTCGAGCGCTGCGTCGATGCGTTCCGCTACCGCGGCGGGCTCGACCTGAGCGGCTACGAGGACGGCACCGAGAACCCCAGCGGCGACGACGCGGTCGCCGCCGCCGTGCTGGCCGGCGCGGGCGCCGGGCTCGACGGCTCGAGCTTCGTGGCCGTGCAGCAGTGGCGGCACGACTTCGGGTTGCTCGACGCGATGGCGCCGGCGCAGCAGGACGCCGCGATCGGCCGGCGCCGCAGCGACAACGTCGAGCTCGACGATGCGCCCGAATCGGCGCACGTGAAGCGCACCGCGCAGGAGAGCTTCGATCCCGAGGCCTTCGTGCTGCGGCGCTCGATGCCCTGGGCCGACGCGCACGGCAGCGGGCTGTACTTCGTCGCCTTCGGCCGCAGCTTCGACGCCTTCGAGGCGCAGCTGCACCGGATGGTCGGCGCCGAGGACGGCATCGTCGACGCGCTGTTCCATTTCACCCGGCCGATCACGGGCGCGTACTACTGGTGCCCGCCGCTGCGCGACGGCCGGATCGACCTGCGCGCGCTCGGCCTGTAGGGGCGGCGGCGCGATGCTCGTCGCCGGCCGGCCGATGCGCAGCCTGTGGCCGGCGCCGGCGCGCGATGCGCTGCACGTGATCGACCAGCGCCGGCTGCCGCACGAACTCGTCGCGGCGCGCCTGACGGGCGTGGCCGAGGCGGCGCGCGCGATCCGCGAGATGTGGGTGCGCGGTGCGCCGCTGATCGGCGCGACCGCGGCCTACGGCCTGGCGCTGCAGTGCCGGGTCGATGCGGGCGACGCCGCACTGCAGCGTGCGGCGGCCGAGCTGGGTGCAACCCGGCCCACCGCCGTCAACCTGCAGTGGGCGCTGGGGCGCATGCTGGCGCGGCTGCTGCCGCTCGCGCCGCTCGCGCGCGCCGAAGCCGCCTGGGTGGAGGCCGACGCGATCGCCGATGCCGACGTCGCCGCCAACGCGGCGATCGGCCGGCACGGGCTGGCCTGGCTGCGCACGCTGCGCCCGCGCGACGGCCGGCGGCTGAACCTGCTGACCCACTGCAACGCCGGTTGGCTCGCCACGGTCGACTGGGGTACCGCGCTGGCGCCGGTGTACGCGGCACAGGCCGCGGGGCTCGAGGTTCACGTGTGGGTCGACGAGACCCGCCCGCGCAACCAGGGCGCGAGCCTGAGCGCTTGGGAGCTGGCGCAGCAGCGCGTGCCGCACACGCTGGTGGCCGACAACGCCGGCGGCCACCTGATGCAGCGCGGCCGGGTCGATGCGGTCATCGTCGGTTGCGACCGCGTCGCCGCCAACGGCGACGTGTGCAACAAGATCGGCACCTACCTGAAGGCGCTGGCCGCGCGCGCCAACGGCGTGCCCTTCATGGTCGCGATGCCGCTGTCGACGCTGGACCTGGGCCTGCCCGACGGCGCCGCGGTGCCGATCGAGGAGCGCTCGGCGCGCGAGGTGACGCACGTGCACGGCCGCGGCCCCGACGGTGCAGTCGTCGAAGTGCAGATCGCGCCCGACGGCTGCGCCGCCGCCAACCCCGCGTTCGACGTCACGCCGGCGGCGCTGGTCGACGGCCTGATCACCGAGCGCGGCATCGTCGCCGCCGATGGGGCGGCGCTGCGGCGGCTGGGGCAATCGGCATGAACGCCGGCGGCGAGCCGCGGCTGCGGCGCGAGCTGGTGCGCGCTGCGCGGCAGTTGGATGCGATCGGCCAGAACCGCGGCAGCAGCGGCAACCTGAGCCTGCGCTGCGCGCGCGGCGGCTGCGCGGGGATGCTGATCACCCCCACCGGCATGGGCGCCGCCGAGCTGCGGCCGCGCGACCTGGTGTGGGTCGGCGACGACGGCAGCGCACAAGGGGGCTGGCAGCCTTCGTCGGAATGGCCGTTTCACCGCGCCGCCTACCGCCGCCGGCCCGATGTGACGGCGATCGTGCACACCCACGCCGAAAACGCGGCGGCGCTGGCGTGCCTGGGGCGCGGCCTGCCGGCCTTCCACTACATGGTCGCCATCGCCGGCGGCGATTCGGTGCCGTGCACGCCGTACCACCTGTTCGGCAGCGAGGCGCTGTCGCAGGCGGTGGCCGAGGCGCTGGCCGAGCGCGACGCCTGCCTGCTCGCGCACCACGGCCTGGTCGCGGCCGGCGCCACGCTGGCGCAGGCGGTCAAGGTCGCGGTCGAGGTCGAATCGCTGTGCGCGATCTACCTGAAGCTGCTGCCGCTGGGCGAGCCGCCGCGCCTGGACGCCGCGCAGATGGCGGCGGTGCTCGCCAGGTTCCGCAGCTACGGCCGCGCGCGCCGCGGCTGATCGCCCCCCAGGGCCGGGCTGCGCCCAGGCCGCCCCGCGAGGTCAGGGCGATTCGGGGCGGACTGGCGTTTGCTCGGCAACTGCGCGCGCCGGCCAGGTCGCCAGCAGCAGCCCCAGCAGCGCCAGCGCCAGCGCCAGCAGGTGCTGCGTGCCGAAAGCCTCGCCCAGGAACACCACGCCCGCCACGGCGGCGGTGATCGGCAGCATCACCGTGAACACGCCGGCACGCGCGGCCGGCACGCGCCGCAGGCCCTGCATCCACAGCCACACGGCGACCACGCTGGCGCTGACCGCGTAGAAGGCCAGCAGCAGCCAGGTCGGCAACGCCACCGCACGGAAGTCGAAGCCCCAGGCCTGCCACAGGCCCAGCGGCGTCGCCAGCGCCAGGCCCCACAGGTTGATCAGCGCGCTGATGCGCCGCGGCGACAGCCGGCCGGCGAGCTGCTTGCCGATGACCACGTAGCTCGCCTCGCAGAACACCGCGCCCAGCAGCAGCGCGTAGCCCAGCGCCGCACCCGCCGGCAGCGGCGCGCCGCCGGGCGACTTGGCCAGCGCCAGCAGCCCGATGCCGAGCACCGCGCAGCCGATCGCCGCGCTGCCGCGTGCACCGAGCCGCTCGCCCAGGAACAGCCGCGACAGCAGCGCCACCGCCGCGGGGATCGCCGCCATCACGACGCCGGCGGCCAGCGCCGAGCTCAGCGCCACCCCGTACAGCAGGCAGATCGAGAACAGGAAGTTGCCGAGGAAGCTCTCCCAGAACAGCAGCCGGCGGTCGTGGCCGCTGAGCGGCGCGTCGCCGCCGCGCCGCCGCACCCAGCGCACCATGACCAGCGCCGCCAGCCCGAAGCGCAGCCAAGCCAGCAGGAAGACCGGCAGCGCGGCGACCAGCAGCTTCAGCAGCCCCACGTACGCGCCGACCAGCCCCATGCTCGCCGCGAGGCTGGCATAGGCGATCCAGGGCACCGCGCCGGCGCTGCCGGTGGCGGGCGGCCGGCTCGAGTCGCGCACGCGGGCGGGGTCAGAAGGCCGTTGCGTAGCGGCGCAGCTCCCAGCCGCTGACCTGCGCGCCGTAGGCCTCGATCTCGGCGCGCTTGAGCGCGTCGTAGGGCTGCACCAGGCCGTCGCCGAGCGCACTGCGGATCACGTCGTCGGCGGCAAGGGCATCGAGTGCCTCGCCCAGGCTGGCCGGCAGCCGCGCCAGGCCCAGCGCGCGCATCCGCACGGCAGGCAGCTCGTACAGGTCGTCGTCGATCGCGGGCGGCGGCTCGAGCTTGCGGTCGATGCCGTCCAGGCCGGCGGCGATCAGCGCGGCCGTGGTCAGGTACGGGTTGGCAGCCGAATCGGGCACGCGCCACTCGAAGCGGCCGTGCACCGTGCGCACTGCGGCGCTGCGGTTGTTGGGGCCGTGCGACACCCAGACCGGCGCCCAGGTCGTGCCCGACGGCGCCGGCCCGGGCCGCAGCCGCTTGTAGGAGTTGACCGTCGGCGCGGCCAGCGCCGTCAGTGCGGGGCTGTGCGCCAGCACGCCGGCCAGGAACTGCTGCCCCAGCGGCGACAGCGTGGCCTCGCGGTCGGCGCTGCCGTCGCTGCGGTGCGGCACGAACAGGTTGCGCGCATGGTCGGGATGGCGCGCGCTGCCCCCACCCCACAGCGACACGTGCAGGTGCAGCCCGCTGCCGGGCTGGTCGGCGAAGGGCTTGGGCATCATCGAGAACACCAGCCCGCGCGCCTCGGCGAGCGCGTGGGCGGCGAGCTTGAACAGCATCAGGTGGTCGGCGCTGGCGAGCGCGTCGTCGAAACCGAAGTTCACCACGTACTGCCCGTGCGCGTCCTCGTGGTCGAGCTGCAGCACGTCCAGGCCGCTGCGGGCGAGCGCATCGTGCAGCGCGTGCAGGAAGTCGCATTGGCGGGCGAGCGCCTTCAGGTCGTACGACGGCTTGTTCAACCGGTCCAGCTCGTCGGCCGGTGCGAAACCCTCGCCGTTGCGCCGCAGCAGGAAGAACTCGGGCTCGATGCCGGTGCGCAACTGCCAGCCGCGCTCGGCCAAGCGCGCGCAGGCGCGCTTGAGCGCCTGGCGCGGGCAGGCTTCGAAGGGCTGGCCGTCGACGTAGCCGTCGCACACGATGCGCGCGACGCCCGGCATCCACGGCAGCTCGGTCACCGTGCTGGCGTTGCCGAGCGCGATGAAATCGCTGCGCGCGCCGACGCGCGGCAACGCGGTGCCGACGATCGACGCGCCGGTGAAGCGCACGCCATCGGCCAGCACTTCATCCAGATGGACCAGCGGCACCAGCTTGCCCTTGGCCGCGCCCGTCAGGTCGGTGAACTGCGCGAGCAGCGAATGCACGCCGGCCTTGCGCAGGCGGTCGAGCAGTTCCTTCATCGTGGTGGCTCCCATCGGCGCGCAGGGCCGCGCGCCCCGCATGCTACGCCGCCGGGCCGGCGCAGGCCGCGGGCAGACGGCGCGTCAGCCGAGCCAGCGGTTGCGCCGCGCGTCGTCCAGGCTCAGGTCCAGGCAGCGGCGGATCAGCGCGACCATCTCGTCGATCTGCGCGCGCGTGATCACCAGCGGCGGCGCGACGATCATCCGGTCGCCCACCGCGCGCATGACCAGCCCGTTGGCGAAGCAGTGGCTGCGGCAGACCATGCCGAATTCCAGCTCGGCGGGGAAGGGCGCGCCGCTGGCCGGGTCGCGCACCAGCTGCAACGCGCCCATCAGCCCGCAGATCTGGGCTTCGCCGACCAGCGGGTGCGCGGCCAGCGCGGCGAACTGCTCGGCCAGGTAGGGCCCGAGGTCGGCGTGTACGCGCTCGACCACGCCGAGTTCGCGCAACAGCCGGATGTTGGCCGCGCCGACCGCGCAGGCCACCGGGTGGCCGGAATAGGTGTAGCCGTGCGCGAACTCGCCGCCGCGCTCGATCAGCACGCGCGCGACGCGCTCCCCGACCAGCACGCCGCCCAGCGGCACGTAGCCGCTGGTCACGCCCTTGGCGAAGGTCATCAGGTCGGGCCGGGCGCCCATCGTCTCGCAGCCGAACCAGCGGCCGGTGCGGCCGAAGCCGCAGATCACCTCGTCGCTGACCAGCAAGATGCCGTGGCGGTCGCAGATGCGCTGCACTTCGGGCCAGTAGCTCGCGGGCGGCACGATCACGCCGCCGGCGCCTTGCACCGGCTCGCCGATGAAGGCCGCGACCCGGTCGGCCCCGAGCTCGACGATCTTGTGCTCGAGCCAGGCGGCCGCCTGCAGGCCGAAGGCTTCGCGGTCCAGCCCGGCGGGCCTGCCGTGCAGCCACCCGTGCGGCTGCTCGATGTGCACGATGCCGGGGATCGGCAGCCCGCCCTGCGCGTGCATCGCGCTCATGCCGCCGAGCGACGCGCCCGCGATCGTCGAGCCGTGGTAGGCGTTGATGCGGCTGATGACCACCTGGCGCTGCGGCTGGCCCAGCAGCTGCCAGTAGCGGCGCACCATGCGCAGCACGGTGTCGTTGCCTTCGGAGCCCGAGCCGGTGAAGAACACATGCTGGAACTGCGGCGGCGATACCTCGGCCAGCAGCTCGGCCAGCTCGATCGCCGGCGGCGTCGCGGTCTGGAAGAAGGCGTTGTAGAAGGGCAGTTCCGCGAGCTGCTTCGCCGCCGCGTCGATCAGCGCACGCTGGCCGTAGCCGGCGTTCACGCACCACAGCCCCGACATCGCGTCGAGGATGCGGCGGCCGTCGCTGTCCCACAGGTAGATGCCGTCGGCGCGCGTGATGATGCGCGCGCCCTGGCGCGCGAGTGCGCCGTGGTCGGTGAAGGGGTGCAGGAAGTGGGCGGCGTCGGCCGCCTGCCATTGCGCGGTGGTTCTCAAGTGCGGCCTTTCGCGGGATCGGCGTGGGTGCGCGGCATCGCGAGCAGCGCAGCGGCCAAGCCGATGCGGCGCCCAGGCGTCAGGGGCCCCGGCGGGCGCGCGCCGCCGTCCATCGTTCACACGTGCAGCAGCAGGTGTTCGCGCTCCCACGGCGAGATCACCTTCATGAACTCGTCGTGCTCGATCTCCTTGATCTCGCTGTAGACGGTGATGAAGCCCTTGCCGAGCACGGCGGCCAGGTCGGCCTCCTCGCGCAGCAGTTGCAGCGCCTCGCCCAGGCTGTGCGTCAGCTGATGCTTGCCGAGATAGGCGTCGCCGGTGCATTCGGCCGAAGGCTCGATGCGCTTCTTGATGCCCAGCCAGCCGCAGGCGAGCGTCGCCGCCAGCGCCACGTAGGGGTTGGCGTCGGCGCCGATCACCCGGTTCTCGACGCGCCGCGCCTGCGGCGGCGCCACCGGCGAGCGGATGCCCACGGTGCGGTTGTCCACCCCCCACTGGATGTTGATCGGCGCCGAGCTGTAGCGCGCCAGCCGGCGGTAGCTGTTGACGTAGGGCGCGAACAGGGCCATCGCCGCCGGGATGTAGCGCTGCAGCCCGCCGATGTACCAGAGGAATTCCTGCGACGCGCTGCCGTCGGCGTTGCTGAAGATGTTGCGCCCGTCGGCGGTGCCCACCACGCTTTGGTGGATGTGCATCGCGCTGCCCGGTTCGCCGGCGATCGGCTTGGCCATGAAGGTGGCGAACATGTCGTGGCGCAGCGCCGCCTCGCGCACGGTGCGCTTGAACAGGAACACCTCGTCGGCCAGACCGAGCGGGTCGCCGTGGAAGAAGTTGATCTCCATCTGGCCGGCGCCGGCCTCGTGGATCAGCGTGTCCACGTTCAGCTCCATCTTCTCGCAGTACTCGTAGATGTCCTCGAACAGCGGATCGAACTCGTTGACCGCGTCGATCGAATACGACTGCCGACTCGTCTCGGCGCGGCCGCTGCGGCCGACCGGCGGCTTCAGCGGCACGTCGGGGTCGGTGTTGCGCTCGAGCAGGTAGAACTCGAGCTCGGGCGCCACCACCGGGCTCCAGCCCTCGGCGCGGTACAGCTCGCACACCCGGCGCAGCACCGAGCGCGGCGCGTAGGGCACGAGCTGGCCGTGGCGGTCGTAGCAGTCGTGGATCACCTGCGCGGTCGGGTCCGCCGCCCACGGCACGATGCGCACCGTGCCCGGGTCGGGGCGCAGGTGCATGTCGTGGTCGGTCGGGCTGATCACGTCGTAGTACGGCCCTTCGTCGGGGAACTCGCCGGTCACGCCCATCGCCACCACCACCTCGGGCAGGCGCATGCCGCGGTCTTCGGTGAAGCGCTCGCGCGGCAGGATCTTGCCGCGCGCCACGCCGGTCAGGTCGGGCACCAGGCATTCGATCTCGGTGACGCGGCGCTCGTTGAGCCACTGTTCGAGATCGGCAAAGCTGAAGTCTTCTCGCTGAACCATGGATCACCTTGGAGTTGGGCGGGCGCTGCGCGGCGACGGCCGTGCGCCGACTGTACGCTGCCGTGCCCCGCCGGCCGCACGCCCGTGGCGGTATGCAAGGCAGGCGTCGCCGAAGGCCTGCGCCAGCCGCCGCGACACCGGGTTGTGCGCCGCCCGCCATTCGGGATGCCACTGCACACACAGGTTGAAGCCGCCCGCCGCCGGGCTGCTGAAGGCTTCGATCAGCCCGTCGGGCGCGCGCGCCTCGACGCGCAGGCCCTCGGCCAGCCGCCTCACGCCCTGGCCGTGCAGCGAGTTCACGTCGAAGCCTTCGCCGCCGACGATGCCCGCGAGCACCCCGCCCGGTTCCACCTGCACCGGATGGCGCAGCCCGTACTGCTGCTCGACGCCGGCGTGCGGATCGGCGCGGTGGTCGTCGAAGCCCGGCACCTGCTGCACCGCCTGGTGCAGCGAGCCGCCGAGCGCGACGTTGGCCTCCTGCATGCCGCGGCAGATCGCGAACAGCGGCAGCCCGAGCGCCAGCACCCGCGGGATCAGCGGCAGCGTCCAGCGGTCGCGCTCGGTGTCCAGCGGCAGCGACGGATCGTGCACGCCCTCGTCGAAGTGGCGCGGGTGCACGTTGGACGGCGCCCCGGTCAGCAGCACGCCGTCGGCCAGCGCCAGCAACTGGTCGAACTCGTCTTCGCCGACGCCCGGCACCACCAGCGGCAGGCAGCCGGCCAGGCGTACGAAGTCGACGTACTTGCTGCCGACGATGTGAAACGGGTGGTGGCCGAGCTGGCGGTTGCAGGCCGGCACCAGCACCAGCGGCTTCGAGGCGGCGGTGTTCATCCGAGCAGATCCCTCAGTCGATACCACGCCATGCCCAGCACCAGCGCCGGCGTGCGCAGCCGCCGCCCGCCCGGGAAGGGCCGGTGGCGCAGCCGCGCGAACACGTCGAAGCGTCCGGCATCGCCGCTGATGGCCTCGGCAACCAGGCGCCCGGCCAGCCCGGCCAGCGCCAGCCCGTGGCCGGAAAAGCCTTGCAGGTAGTACACGTTGGGCGCGTAGTCGCCCGTGGCGGGCAGCCGGCCGAAATCGGGCGCGCGGTTGCGCGTGATGTCGACGAAGCCGCCCCACGCGTACTCGATGCGCGCATCGCGCAGTTGCGGGAAGGTCAGCGCCATGCGCCGGCGCATGCTCTGGGTCAGGTCGGCCGGCGTGACCGTGCTGTAGCTGACGCGGCCGCCGTACAGCAGCCGCCGGTCGGCGGTGGTGCGGAAGTAGTCGAGCACGAAGTTGGTGTCGCACACCGCCGCGTGCGACGGGATCAGCGCGTCGGCCAGCGCCGCGTCGAGCCGCTCGGTGCAGCCGACATAGGTGCCGACCGGCATGATGCGCGCCGCCAGTTGCGGCGCCAGCCCCTGCAGATAGACGTTGCCGGCCAGGAGCACGTGGCGGGCGCCGACCGTGCCCTGCGCGGTGGCCAGCCGCACGCGGGCGCCCGGCTGCAGCGCCAGCACCGGCGTGCGTTCGTGCAGCGTCGCGCCGGCCGCGGCGGCGGCGTGCGCCAGCCCGAGCGTGTAGTTCAGCGGGTGCAGGTGGCCCGAGCGCGGGTCGTGCACGCCGCCATGGAAGCGGCCGCTGGCGACCCATTGCCGCAGGTCGGCCGCTGCGATCGGCTGCAGCCGGTAGGCGTAGACGCGCTCGATCCGATCGGCCCAGGCCAGCAGCGCGCGCGCCTTGCGTGCGCTGGTGGCCACACCGAGCCAGCCGTCGCGCCAGTCGCAACCGATGCCGTGGCGGCGGATGCGTTCGCGGATCAGGTCCAGCGCCTCGATCGACATCGCCCAGACGCGCCGCGCATCGTCCAGGCCCAGTTGCTGCTCGATCGTCGCCGGGTCGCAGGCCAGCCCGTGGATCGCCTGGCCGCCGTTGCGGCCGCTGGCGCCGAAGCCGATGGTCTGCGCCTCGAGCAGCCGCACCGAGAAGCCGCGCTCGGCCAGCTCGAGCGCTGCCGACACGCCGGCCAGCCCGCCGCCGACGACCGCCACGTCGCAATCGGCATCGCCGGCCAGCGCCGGCCAGGCGCCGCCCGGCACCGCGGTGGCCGCGTAGTAAGACTGGGTGGCGAGATCGCGGTCGGTGCGCAGCAGATCCATGGGCGCGATGGGGGAGGGCGCGCGTCGGGGCGAGCGCGCTGCGGCGTCGGCGCGGGCGGCCGGCTTCTGGGCCCCGGAGTCTAGCGAGGCTGCCCCTGTAAGCGGATTCCGCGGTTCGCAGGTCCTGCACCCCCGACGTCCGGCTCGCCCACGCTGGTGCGAACCCCTGCAGGGCGACCACGCAACGCGCGGAGTTTCGCTTGCGACCGGTAACGGCGCTGTCCTGTCTCTCGGAACGTCTGCTGTTCTTCGTTGCGTTCTTGGACCGTTGAGGCAAAGCCGCCGAGGGGGTAGCCGGCTGCGTTCAGCCAAATTCTTATTCACTCCGCCGACTACCCCCTCG
>JAFEFZ010000096.1 GCA_018240325.1 Pseudomonadota bacterium | reverse complement strand
TGGCATGCGATGAAGCTGCGCGGCTTCTATTTCGCGCAGGAGGCGGTGGTCGACAACTGCCGCCGGGCCGCGCGTACGATCGAGGAGATCCTGATCGAGACGGCCTGACCGTTCGTGAAGCATTGCGCTGCGCGCGAGCGTTCGCCGCCGGGCGGCCCGGGTCGGCAGGCGGTGCGTAAGTGCACCGCCAGTTGCCCGGTATATCGTTCGCGCTGATCCAATCAAACAACGAGGTTCCATGCATATCGAGGGTAAGACAGCCGTCATCACGGGCGGCGCCAGCGGCATCGGCCGCGCCGTGGCGGCCGCGATGGCCGGGCGGCGGGTGGGCGCCGTGGCGCTGGTGGACATGAATCCGGCGGTCGAGGAAGCCGCCGCCGAGTTGAATGCCGAAGTCGGCCGCGAAGTGGCGATTCCGTTTTGCGGCGACACCACCGATCCCGCGTTCCGCGCCGAGGTGTTCGACCGGATCAGCCGCGGCCGCGGCCCGGTGTCGCTGTGCGTGCCGGCCGCCGGCATCACCCGCGACGACCTGGCGATCCGCATCGACAAGGCCAGCGGCAAGGCGCGCATCTATCCGCTCGAGCAGTTCCGGCTGGTGGTCGAGGTCAACCTGATCGCGCCGGTGTACTGGGCGCTCGAGATGATCGGCCGCATCGCCGAAGACCGTGCCGCCAAGGGGCTGAAGAAGTGGCGCGCCGAAGAGGGCGTGCAGGGCTCGGTGGTGTTCATCGGCTCGATCTCGTCGCAGGGCAACCGCGGCCAGATCTCGTACGCCAGCACCAAGGCCGGGATCGAAGGCGCGGCCGCGACGATCATGAAGGAGGCGATCTTCCACGGCGTGCGCTGCAGCGTGATCCACCCCGGCTTCACCGACACGCCGATGGTGCGCGCGATGGGCGTGGACTACGTCGCGAAGAACATCCTGCCCTACACCCAGCTCGGCCGGCTGATCCAGGCCGGCGAAATTGCCGACGCGATCTGCTTCATGCTGTCCAATTCGGCGGTCAGCGGCGAGCTGTGGGTCGACGCCGGCTGGCACGCGCCCGCCTGAGGCGCCCCCCGGCGGTGCCGCCCCGCGCGGCGCCGCCGGCCCTGCAACGAACCGGAGGAATTCCATGCCCAACACCCGCATCGGCGCATTGCAGCCCTTGGATTTCGACCGCCAGCTGCGCGCCCAGCTGGGGCGCATGACGGCAGGCCTGGCGCCCACGTCCTTCGCCACCGCCTGGGCCGACTGGGCGATGCACCTGACGCTGTCGCCGGCCAAGCAGGTGCGGCTGCAGCAGCAGCTGATGCAGCGCGCGCAGGACACCTGGACCTTCGCGCTGCGGGCGATGGCGGGGCAGCCGATGTCGCCGTCCGAAGGCCTGCCGGCCGGTGCCGCCGACCGCCGCTTCAGCGCGCCCGACTGGTCGAAGTTCCCGTTCAACGTGTATGCGCGCGCCTACCAGAACAACGCCGCGGTGATGCACGACGCGGTCAGCGACATCGACGGCGTGTCCGACTACCACGCGAACCTGCTGGACTTCGCGGTGCGCATGCTGCTGGACGCCAGCTCGCCGGCCAACTTCCTGGCGTCCAACCCCGAGGTGCTGGCGCTGACCCGCGCCGAAGGCGGCCAGAACCTGATGCGCGGGCTGCGCCACGTGGTCGAGGACCTGACGCGAACCTTCCGCAGCGCGGCGCCGGTGGGATCCGAAGACTTCGCGGTGGGCGATTCGGTGGCGGCCACGCCCGGCAAGGTGGTGTTCCGCAACGAGCTGATCGAGCTGATCCAGTACGCGCCCACGACCAAGACGGTGCACGCCGAGCCGCTGCTGATGGTGCCGGCGTGGATCATGAAGTACTACATCCTCGACCTCAGCGCACGCAACTCGATGGTCAAGTACCTGGTCGACCAGGGCCACACCGTGTTCATGGTGTCGTGGAAGAACCCCGGCCCCGCCGACCGCAACGTCGGCATGGACGATTACCTGGAGAAGGGTTTCAAGGCGGCGGTCGACGCCGTGAGCGCGATCGTGCCCGACCGCAAGATGCACGCGGTCGGCTACTGCATCGGCGGCACGCTGCTGACCATCGGCGCGGCGGCGCTGGCGCGCGACGGCGACGAGCGGCTCGCGTCGATCACGCTGCTGGCGGCGCAGACCGACTTCTCCGAGCCCGGCGAACTGGCCTTCTTCATCAACCCGAGCCAGCTGGCCACGCTCGAGGCGTCGATGCACAAGAAGGGCGTGCTCGAGAGCCGGCAGATGGCCGGCGCCTTCGCGCTGATGCGCGGGCAGGACCTGATCTGGCAGCCGGCGGTGGAAAACTACCTGAAGGGCCAGCGCCAGCCGCTGATCGACCTGATGGCCTGGAACGCCGACGGCACGCGCATGCCCTGGCGCATGCACTCCGAGTACCTGTACCGGCTGTACCTCGACAACGAGCTGGCGACCAACCGCTTCCCGGTCAACGGCAAGGTCGTGCGGCTGTCGGACATCCGCGTGCCGATGTTCGTGGTCGGCACCGAATCCGACCACGTGGCGCCGTGGAAGTCGGTCTACAAGGTGGACAACCTGGTGCGCTCCAACGACCTGACCTTCCTGCTGACCAACGCCGGCCACAACGCCGGCATCGTCTGCGGGCCCGTGCACCCGAAGCGCCACTACCGCATCAAGACCCGCGGGCTCGCCGACCCGTACCTGCCGCCCGACGAATGGATGGAAGCCGCCACGCTGCACCAGGGCGCCTGGTGGCCGGCATGGCAGCAGTGGCTGGCCGAGCGCTCGTCGGCGCAGGTCAAGCCGCCGGCGCTGGGCGCGCCGGCCAAGGGCTATGCGGTGGTCGAGGACGCACCCGGGCAGTACGTGCGCCAGCGCTGAAGGGCCGTCGCGCGCGCCGGCACACCCCGGCGGCGATCAGTCTGCGGCCCATAGCGCGCGCATCGCGTCGGCGAAGCGCGCGCCCACGGCCGCAGCCTGCGGCAGCCGCCGGCCGCTGCGCACCCAGCGGCCGGCGACCATCACGTCCGCGAACGGCCGGCCGGGGCTGGAGAACACCAGCGCGTCGAGCAGCCGCTCGGCCGGCACGCCCAGCAGGCTCGCATCGCCGGTATCGATCACCAGCAGGTCGGCGCGCGCGCCCGCTGTCAGGCCCCAGCGCGCGAAGCCGGCTGCGCGGCCGCCGCCGTCGAGCGCGCGCTGCAGCAGCCGCGCCGCGGTCGAGGGCAGGCCCTCGTCCGGCGCCGCACACACGTTGCGCTGCTGCCGCATCAGGCGCTGGCCGTAGTCGAGCCAGCGCAGTTCCTCGCGCCAGGCGCGCGTGACCTGGCTGTCGGAGCCGATCGCCAGCGGCACGCCGGCCGCGAGCCAGCCGGGCACGTCGGTCAGGCCGTCGCCGAGGTTGGCCTCGGTGCTCGGGCAGAGCA
>JAFEFZ010000095.1 GCA_018240325.1 Pseudomonadota bacterium | reverse complement strand
TCGCCACCAGCGTGACGCGGTTGGCATGCTCTTGGATCGCCATCGGCGCAACCTGGTAGCCGCGGCTGGCGTAGCGCCGGCTGACCAGGATGCTGGCCGAACTGCGCACGCCGTGCGAATCGGCCGCGCGGATCTTCAGGCCGCCGTGGCTGTCGGCAACTGCCGGCGTATCGCTGGCGGCGAGTGGGAAGGCCAGCAGCGATTGCATGGGGCGGTGCTCTCCGGCAAGCAGGGGGGTGGCTGAGTCCACAGTCTCTCCGCAATGGCAATTGAAACCATTGTCGAGGTTGCCACGCCTGCCCCGGCGCGCCAACCCCCCGAACTTGTAACAGCTTGCTAGCCGGGTTCGAGCGCTTTCAGCATTTTGCCTGCTTCCGCTTGGCCGGCGAACTTGTCGCCCAGCTTGGCCAGTTCCTGCAGTTCCGCCTTGGCCTTGGCCTTGTCGCCGGCGGCAACGTAGATCCTGGCTAGGTTCAGGCGGTAGGCGGGGTTGCCCGGCTGCAACGCCAGTACCTGGGTCTGCAGCTCGATCGCCTTGGCGTGCTCGCCACGGGCGGACTGGATCGCGGCCAAGGTGTCCATGAACGGCGGCTGCTTGGGCGCCAGCTGGTTGGCCCGCTCGGCGTTGCGCAGCGCGTCGTCGGTGCGCTTGAGCTGCAACTCGGCCCAGGCCAGGTTGTTCAGCGCGACCACGTTATCGGGCTGGATCTTCAGCACCGCCTGCAGGCGCTTCTCGGCCGCCGCGTAGTCGCCGGCTGCCAGCACCGTGTCGGCCAGGTACAGCGGGAACACCACGTCCTTCGGCTGCTTCGTCTGCCAGACCTGCGCAAACTGCTCGGCCTCCTTCGCGTTGCCGGCCTGGCGCAGCGCCACGTGCACCTTGACGGCCACCGGCGCTGCCGCTGGCGCCAGCTTGAGCGCCTGCTGGTAGGCGGCCGTCGCGGCCGGCCAGGCCTTGCGCGACGCCTCGATGTCGCCCGCCATCAGCCAGCCGACCGGCTCCTGCGGCCGCTGCTGCTGTACCTCCTTGGCCGTCGCCAGTGCGCCGTCGACATTCTTGTCGTTCAACCGCACCAGGATCAGCCCGCGCTGCGCATCCAGGTAGTCGGGCTTGAGCTCCAGCGCCTTGCGCAGGCTCTGCTCGGCCGCCTTGAAGTCCTTGGCCACCACCTGCGCCTCGGCCTGGCGCAGCAGCGGCACCGGCGACAGCGGCTGCGCGGCCACCGCCTTGCCGTAGGTCGCGATCGCCTGGTTGACGTCGCCCGACACCTGCTGCACCCGGCCGAGCGCAATCAGCAGCTCGGTCGATTCGGGGATCGCCTGCGCCGCCGCCTGCGCTGCCGCCAGCGCCTGCTTCTGGTCGCCCCGGCGCAGGTAGGCGTCGATCAGCAGCAGCCGCGGGCTGGTGCTGGCCGGGGCCGCGTCCACCGCCTTCTTCAGCCAGCCCAGCGCCTCGTCCTGGGTGGCCTGGTCGGTGCCGGCCAGTTGCGCCAGCGCCAGCATCGCCTGCACGTTCTTCGGGTCCTTGGCCAGCAGCGCCTCGAAGCGCTTCTTCGCCTCGGCCGGCTGCTTGTCGGCCATGTCGAGCGAGGCCAGGCTGGCCACCGCCGGGAAGAAGTTGGGGTCGATCGCCAGCGCCTGCTCGAAGCTCTTGCGCGCGCCGGCGGTGTCGTTCTGCATCAACTGGATGCGGCCGCGCAGGTTGGCCGCCAGCGGCTTGCCCGGCTGCTTCTTCTCGAGCCCGGCCACCGCGGCCAGCGCCTTGTCGAACTCCTTGCGGCGCAGGTGCGCGCTGATCAGCGCCATGTCGGCGGTGACGCCGGGGTCGGTGCCGGCGATGTCCTGCAACTCGTCCAGCCCTGCCTCGGTGCGGCCGCTGGCCAGGTGCGTGACCGCCAGCGCGGTGCGCTTGCGCGCGTCGGCCGGGTCGAGCTTCAGCGATTGCGCAAAGGCGGCTTCGGCATTCTTGACGTCGCCGTTCTGCAGGTACACCTCGCCGGCCAGCGCCCACATCGCGGCGTCGAACTCGGTCTTCGGGTCCATCGTCTTCAGCAGCGCCAGCGCCTTGGGCGGCTGCGCGGTGCGCAGGTAGGTCGCCACCAGCAGCCGGCGCGCCAGCGGCAGGTTGGGCGCGACCTCGATCGCGCGCTCGAGGTAGATCTGCGCCTGCGCCGGCGCGCCCAGTTGCAGTTCGGTGGCGCCGGCCAGCTGCAGCACGCGCGGATCCTTGGGCGCCAGCGGCACCAGTTCCTGGACCAGGTCGCGCGCGGTCTTGAAGTCCTTCTTCTGGAAGGCGAGCGTGGCCTCGAGGAACTTGGTCGACGGGCTCTTGGGCGCGAGCTTCTTGACCTGCTCGATCTGCTGCGCCGCCTCGTCGAGGTTGCCCTTGCGCAGCAGCGCGGTCACCAGCGAGCTCTGCGCGGCGAGCGAATCGGGCGCCGCCGCCACCGCCTTGCGGTAGGCGTCGAGCGCGCCGTCGGCATCGGCCTTGCCGAACTGCAGCAGGTCGCCCTTCAGCCGCCAGGCCTCCGCATCCTTCGGGTCGGCCTGAAGCACCGCGTCGACGACGGCGATCGCGCCGTCGACGTCGCGCGTGGCGGCCTTGCTGCGCGCCAGCATCAGCTGCGCCGGCGCATAGGCCGGGTCGGCCGCCAGTGCGGCGTCGAGCGCGGCCTGCGCTTCGCTGCGCTTGCCGAGCGCCGCGTAGGCGCCCACCAGCGCGGTCTTCAACCGGGCCTGCGCGCGCGGCGTGCCCAGCTGCGTGGCGCCGAATTCGTCGACCAGCTTCTTGGCTTCGCCGAGCCTGGCGAGCGCATCGGCCAGCTCGGGCACCACCGCGTCCTTCGGGTACGACGCGGCCAGCGCCTTGCGCAGCTCCACCTCGGCCGCCGCCGCGTCGCCCTGCTCGAGCAGCGTGCGGCCGTACAGGAAGCGCGCCTCGCCCGATTCGGGCTGCGCCTGCAGCACGTTCTTGATCTGGATGACCGCGGCCTTGGTGTCGTTCTTCTGCAGGTAGTCCTTGGCCGAAGCCAGCTGCTTCTCGGGGCTTTCGCCGCTGCAGCCGGCCAGCACCAGGCCGGCGAGCAGGCCGTTCAGGATGGAGCGCTTCATGTCGTGTTGCCTCGTCGGGTTGGGTGCCGGCCGGGGGCCGCGTGGGGGTGCGGCTACTTCAGCCCGTAGCGGCGCATCAGGTCGTACAGCGTGGGACGGCTCACGCCCAGCAGCTCGGCGGCCTTGAGCACGTTGCCGTTCTCGCGGCCGAGCGCGGCGATGATCGTGCGCCGCTCGGCATCGTCGCGCGCAGCGCGCAGGTCGAAGCGGTTGTCGGCGCCGGCTTCATCGGCCGCCGCGCCGGCCAGGCCCAGGTCGGCGCCGGTGATCTGCTTGCCGTCGGCCATGATCACCGCGCGCTTGATGCAGCTGGCCAGCTCGCGCACGTTGCCCGGCCAGGCGTGGGCCTCGATCGCGCGCACCGCGTCGTCGGCAAGACCGAGCGCGCCGCGGTTCTGTTCCTGCGCGTGGCGGCGCACGAAGGCGTGGGCCAGCAACGCCGGGTCGCCGACGCGCCGGCGCAGCGGCGGGATCTCGACGACGATCTCGGCCAGCCGGTAGTACAGGTCTTCGCGGAAGCGCCCGTCCTTGATCTGCGCGGCCAGGTCCTGGTGGGTCGCGCACACGATGCGCACGTCCACCGGGATTTCCTGCCGGCCGCCGACGCGCTCGATCGAGCGCTCTTGCAGGAAGCGCAGCAGCTTGGCCTGCAGCGCCATCGGCAGGTCGCCGATCTCGTCGAGCATGAGCGTGCCCTTGTGCGCGGTCTCGATGCGCCCGGGCGTGGTCTTGGCGGCGCCGGTGAAGGCGCCCCGCTCGTAGCCGAACAGCTCGCTTTCGAGCAGGTTCTCGGGGATCGCCGCGCAGTTGATCGCGACGAACTTCTCGCCCTTGCGCGGCGAGGCCTCGTGCAGCGCGCGCGCCAGCACTTCCTTGCCGGTGCCGCTCTCGCCGAGCAGCATCACGGTGGCGTTGCTGCCCGCCACGCGCTCGATCATCCGGCAGATGCGCAGCATTTCGGGGTCGCGCGTGATCAGCCCCGAAAGCGCGTCGGGCTGGTGCATCGCGCGCAGGCGCCGGTTCTCTTTCTGCAGCTCGTGCAGGCGGAAGGCGCGGTCCACCGTGAGCGCCAGCAGCTCGGGCTCGAAGGGCTTGGCGAAGAAGTCGTAGGCGCCCAGCTCCACCGCGCGCAGCGCGTTGGCCTGGTCGTTCTGGCCGGTGAGCACGATCACCTTGGCGTCGGGGTCGGCCGCGAGGATCTGCTCGAGCAGCCGGAAGCCCTCCGACACCGAATCGGCATCGGGCGGCAGGCCCAGGTCCATCGTGACCACCGGCGGCTCGTGGCGGCGCAGCTGCACCAGCGCCGATTCGCGGTCGCCCGCGGTCACCGATTCGTAGCGGTCCATCGACCACTTGATCTGCTTTTGCAGCGCCGGGTCGTCCTCGACGATCAGCAGCATGCGGCCCGCTTCGCCGTTCATGAAGCTTGCAGCATCTGCAGATCGGAGCCGGCGCGCTGGTCGAGCATCGGCAGCAGCAGCGTGATGCGCGTGCCGGCGCCGGGCGTGCTGTCGACCTCGACGCTGCCGCCGAGCTCGCGCACGTACTGGAAGCTCTCGAAGGCGCCGATGCCCATGCCGGCCTGCTTGGTGGTCTGGAAGGGCTTGGCGAGGCGCTCGCGCACGAACTCGGGCGTCATGCCCTGGCCGGTGTCGCCGACCTCGACGCTGGCCAGGCCCGATCGCCGCCCGAGCTCGACCCACACGCGGCCGCCGGCCTCGGTGGCGTCGAGCGCGTTGTGCACCATGTGGCCGACGACGCGCTCGAGCCGCTGCGCGTCGGCACGCGCGAACACCGGCTCGTGCACCCGCAGCTCGACCTCGCGGCCGCGCCCGGCGGCGGCCACCGCGACCCGCTGCAGCAGCGCTGCCAGATCGACGCCCGCCGCCGCGCCGGGCGAGGCTGCGCCTTCGCGCAGCTGGAGCATCAACTGGCGCATCTTGTCGAGCGAGTTCTCGATGGTGAGCAGCATGTCGGCCTGGAATTCGGGATTGTCGTGCAGCCGTTTGGCGTTCTTGAGCATCAGCGACAACTGCGTCACGATGTTCTTCAGGTCGTGCACGACGAAGGCCGACATCCGGTTGAAAGCCTCGAACTTGCGCGCCTCGAGCAGCGCCTCGGTCGCCTGCATCTGCGCGAGGAAGCCCGCCGCCTGCTGCGCCGCCGTCTTGAGCAGGTCGTTGACTTCCCAGTTGACCTCGACCGTGGTGCGCGCACCGGCCAGCACGACGAAGCCGATCAGCTCGTCGCCGGCACGCAGCGGCACCACCAGCCAGGCGCGCGGCATCGCCGCGAGCCACGCGGGCAGCTCCAGCCCGTCGTAGCGGCGCGGCGCCGCGCGGTATTCGTCCAGGTTCACGACCCAGCCGGTGGCCGCGAGGAAGCGGCCCAGCGACGCATCGGCCGGCTCGGTCTCGCCGCAGGCCGGCAGGTTCCAGCGCGCCGCTTCGCGCAGGCCGTCCTGGCCGGCGGCCTTCAGCCACAGCACGCCGGCGGGGCTTTCGACCATGCCGGCCAGGCCGCGCACCACCTGCAGCCCCATCTCGAGCGGCGAGGTCTGCGCCGACAGCGCGCGCGTGAAGCGCAGCCACTCGTCGCGATAGTCGTAGCGGTAGCGGAAGAAGTTCTTGCCCAGCCACACCCGCAGCCGCGCGCGCACGCTGCCCGACAGCGCCAGCACCGCGAGCCCGACCACCGCAACGAAGACCAGCCCCAGCTGCAGCGCGCGCCCCCAGTCGCCGCCGAAGTAGCGCACGTAGTAGCCCACGGCCGACACGAACACCAGGTAGCCGCCGGCCAGCAGCAGCGCCACCGAATGGAACGCGGCCTGGCGCGACACCCGCAGGCTGGCGGCCCAGTCGCGCCGCCGGCTGGCCGAGCGCAGCAGCAGCGGCACCATCAGCGCGCGCACCAGCCCGCGCACCGCCGCGGCGTCGACGTCCAGGCTGCCGAACATCGCCGCCTGCGAGAACAGGAACAGGTCGAACGCGAAGGTGGCGCCCAGGCCCAGCGCCAGCGGCTTGGCGTTCCACAGCGAATCGTCCTGCAGGCTGCGCAGCAGTTGCTCGAGCAGCACCAGCCCGAGCACCGGCAGCACCAGCCAGCCGATCACCACCAGCCGCGAAGCTTCCTCGAAGCCGCCCGCACCTGCCGCCACGAGGCCCTGCAGCAGCAGGTTGGCGCCGACGAGCAGCGACGCCGCGATCCACAGGCCCCATCCGCCGGCACCGATGGCCCGCGGCTGCAGCAGCCGCAGCAGGAACGCGAACCAGCAGCCGTAGGCCAGCACGTCGGCGAAGGCCCCCAGCCGCTGGAAGACCACGGTGCCGGCGAAGTGGTCGGCAACGCCGAACGCGCCCCAGGCCGCCCACAGGATCGCGGCGCCCAGCAGCAGCCGTGCGGGCGCGTGCCCGGCGTCGCGCCAGCCGCCGGCGCGCAGCAGGTAGGCGCCAAGGGCCGCGTAGGCGAGCGCGGCGGCGGCAAAACTCCAGGCCGACAAGGCCAGCGCAGGGAAACTCGTCATCGGGGACACGGGCAGTCGCGGCAGCAGGGCCGCGCAGGCAGGGCCGGGGTCGATTCTCGCTGCCGCAGAGCCTTGAAAAGGCCCAACAGCCTAGGCCTGCGGCTTCGGGCCGCGCGGCTCGGCGTCATCGGGCCGGACCACCGCCTTGCGCGTCAGGTGATACAGCAGCAGGGGCACGGGCATGCGCAACCAGTGGCCGCGCACGTACAGCAACCAGCGCGCCAGCCGCGTCGCGGCGCCCGAGCAGCTCGGGTGCTTGGGCCGCAAGGCACGCACGAACAGCGCATCCATCAGCACGCGCAAGGGGCCGGCAGGGCCTGCGGCGGCGGCGGCTGCGGCGGCGACCCCATCCGGCACCGGCGTGCCGAGCTTCAGCTTCGTGTAGCGCAGCGCGTAGTACAAGGGGCGGGCCAGGCCCACCTCGACGGCGCGCGGGACGAGCCGATCCCAGAAGCCGGGCTGCGCGCCGAAGTGCCGCAGCAGGCTGTCCAGGTCCACCAGGTCGCGCAGGCCGTTGTCGAGCTCGCCCTCGTGAAACAGGTGGGTCGCGCTGTGCAGCACCATGTCGGCCGGCGCCAGCACCTGCACGCCGGCGCCGGGCACATCGACCGCGGCGCTGCGCATCCGGTCGGTATCCGCCCGGATCCGGGCCGTCTCCGGCAGCAGCGCATGGTGCACGTCGATCACGGTGCCGCGCTTGAGGTGCCGCATCGGCGGGATCTCGTGCATCCACCGGCGGTAGTAGCGCTGGTCGTAGGCGTCGTGGTGGATCGTGTTCCAGCCGTTGATCATCAGCTGCGACTCGACCTCGGCAATCCGGCCCTTCGGCACCAGGATGTCGAGGTCCGAGACCAGCCGGCCGGCAGCCGGCGGCAGCCCGGCCGCGCTGTAGGCCGCGCCCTTGAGCAGCAGCAGCGTGACCCCGGTCGAATGCAGCGCACGGCCGATGCAGTCGATCTCCCATTGCACGGCGATCCGCTGGCGCTCGGCGAACACCCACGCCGATTCCAGATGCGGCCTGGCCGCCGGCAGCACGCCGTCCCACAGGCCGCGCTGCCGCAGCACCCAGGCCAGACGCGCCAGCAGGTTGGCGCGCCGAGCCTGGCGGACCAGCAAGTCCCAGGCCGCCTCGTCGAAGCCCGAGACCTGCTCCGGGCTCCTGAAGACCGACGCCACCAGGTCGGCCGGGCAGGCGGCGGATTGCGGCACCGGGTTGAGCAGCGATGCGTCGCAGGCGCCCGCGCTCCCGGCCAACGCTGCCTCTCGGGCTGGTGCCGCCTCGGTGCCCGCGAGTTTCACGCCGCCCGATCCTCGTCGGCGAGCGCCGCGAAGGCGGCCACCGCGTCGTCCAGGTTGCCGTAGGCGTATTCGTAGCAGGCACAGCGTTCGACCAGGTCCGCGGCCGCGCGAAAGCCGCGCACGCCGAGCACGTCGTAGTTGAAGGCCTGTTCGGCGAGCTTCACCAGGGTCGGCGCCTTGCCGACCGGTTCGAGCACGCCGGCGCCACCGGCGACGTACCGCGGGAAGACGATCCAGGCCGGCACCGCCGGCTCGCCGGTGCGCGCCACGCTGCCCGGCGGCGGCTTCAGGTGCGCCACCGTGCCCTTGACCGTGTCGCGCACCGGCTCGGTCATCACCGCCGCGGGGGCGAAGCCGCGGATCACGCCGATCGACTGGTTCTTCAGGTTGACCGGCCGCGCCAGCGCGTGTACCAGGCCGCTTCGCGGATCGAGCAGGCACAACTCGTCCGACAGCAGCCGCCAGCCGCGGCTGACGAGCCCCGCACACAGCGTGCTCTTGCCCGATCCGGGCGGCGCCGGCAGCACCATCGCCCGGCCGCCGCGCTCGACCACCGCCGCATGGATCACCAGAAAGCCGTGGGCGTGGTTGGCGATGCACCAGTTCAGGCCCCACTCGAACATCGGGAAGGCCTGATCGCGCGGCAGGGGCTTGAAGGGCACAAAGCCGTCGAACGAGAACATCACCTGCGGGCGCACCCAGCGCCGCAGCCCGCGCGACGGCGCCAGCGCCACGTGGAAGTCGGCGAAGCTGCCCGGCGGCAGCACCCGGAAATCGCCATACAGCCGCGCCAAGCCGCCCGCGACCGAATCGATCGGGGAATGCACCCGCGCGGCGAACGGGCGGATGTCGAGGATCAGCTCGCCGCGGCGCAGCCGGCTTCGCAACTGCGCCGCGCCGAGATCGGCAACTTTCACGGGTCGGCGGATCGGATCAGGTCGGCGGCTCGCAATCTTGCCAGCGCGGCCTGCACCGCCTCAAGGACATCTTCCTCGGCATCCGCCTCGAATTCGCCTGTGAGCGCGATTGCGATGTCGCGCGCCGAGCGGTCGTGCCCGATCAGGCAGTCGAACACCGCGGAAGCAACCGGATCGAGCAGGTGCGTGCTGCCCGGCAGCGGGTCGTAGACGACCGTCTCGCCGTCCCAGCGACGCAGCTCCAGCTCGGCCGGGCGTGCGGCGCACCAAAGCGATTCACCGGGTTCGGGCGGCATCGACGTCATGGAGTCGCGCGGCGCATCGTCGCACGGGGCGGGAGCCGCGTTGCGCTGCCCCAGCCGGGCGAGTCAAGCCGCCTCAGGACGGCACGATCCCGCTGTTTTGCAGGTAGCCGATCACGCCGTTGGCGTCCCAGCACATCGCGAGTTGCGGGCAATACTGCCCGGTCCCGACGACGTCGTTCCACATGTGGATGACCTGG
>JAFEFZ010000094.1 GCA_018240325.1 Pseudomonadota bacterium | reverse complement strand
GGCGTCTCGGCTGTTCGCGCGGCGCGGATGCCGATCCAGCGCCCTGGGCAATTGAAGTGAGCGCTGCCGTGCCGGCGCGGGCTGCGCGCATCGTCGTGCTCGCCGGCGTATGCGCGGCGCTGCACATCGCCAAGCTGCCGCCGGCGATCGATGCGCTGCGCGCCGATCTCGGCCTGAGCCTGCTGCAGGCGGGCTTCCTGCTGTCGCTGGTGCAACTGGCCGGCATGACCGTCGGTGCCGCCTTCGGCGCAGTGGCCGACCGGCTCGGCGGCCGGCGCAGCGTGATCACCGGGCTGCTGGTGCTGACCTTCGCCAGCCTGGCCGGCGGGGTCGCGCGCGGGCCGGCGGCGCTGATGGTGCTGCGCGCGGTCGAGGGCTTCGGCTTCCTGCTGGTGGTGCTGCCGCCGCCGGGGCTGCTGCGCCAGATCATGCCGCCCGCGGGCCTGAGCCGCATGCTCGGGCTGTGGGGCGCGTACATGCCCTTCGGCACCGCGCTGGCGCTGCTGCTGGGGCCGCTGGTGATCGAGGCCGTCGGCTGGCGGCCGTGGTGGTGGGCCATGGCCGCGGCAACCGCCGTGATGGCGCTGGCCGTGATGCGCGGCGTGCCGGCGCTGCCTGCGAGCCCTGGCGCCGCGGCCGGCATCGGCCGGCGGTTGCGGCTGACGCTGGCCGCACCCGGGCCGTGGCTGGTGGCGGTTACCTTTGCCGCCTATTCGAGCCAATGGCTCGCGGTGATCGGCTTCCTGCCGACGATCGTCGCCGCGCAGGTGGGGTCGGGCCTGGGCACCGGCGTGCTGACCGCAGTGGTTGCCGCAGCCAACATGGTGGGCAACATCGCCGCCGGGCGCCGGCTGCAGGCCGGCGTGCCCGCGGTGCGGCTGCTGCGCATCGGCTTCGTCACGATGGCGCTGAGCGCGGTCGCGGCCTTCGCCGCGGTGGACGGTGTGGCGCTGCCGCCGCCGCTGCGCTTCGGCGCGGTGCTGGTGTTCTCGCTGGTCGGCGGCCTGGTGCCGACGACCTTGTTCGCGCTGGCCTTGCGCGTGGCGCCGGGCGAGCAGACCGTGGCCGCCACCGTCGGCTGGATGCAGCAATGGTCGGCGCTGGGCCAGTTCGCGGGGCCGCCGCTGGTGGCCTGGATCGCCGCGCGCAGCGGCGGCTGGCAGTGGACCTGGCTGTTCACCACCGCCGCTGCGGCCGCAGGCCTGGGGCTGAGCGGGGCGGTCGCGCGGCTGCTGCGCCGCCCGCCTGCTGCCGGCTGACACAATGGGCCCGGGCGCCGTTGCGCGCTCGCTGTGCCCAGCCGGCGTCGCGGCGCCGCAACCGGCCGACCGCCTGCACGCCCGGGTCTCGCAGCAGGCCCGGCCACCACCGGAACCGAAGATGCGCCTGCCGCCGTTGCCCCCGTTCCTGCTGAGCACCTCCACGGCCGGGCTGCGCCCAGCCTGCCCCCGGTGGGGATCGAAGAACCTTGGGGCGGCCCGTTTCCTCGAGAGCGTCGCGCGCCGGCTGCCGATCCTCGCGTCGGCTGCGGTGCTGGCCGGCGGCTGCGCCGTCGCGCCGCCCGCCGCGCCAACGGCCGCGGCGGCCGTGCTGCCTGCCGCGTCGGCCGCGCCGCCGGCCGTGCCGAGTGCGCCGGCAACCGCGCCGAGTGCGCCAG
>JAFEFZ010000093.1 GCA_018240325.1 Pseudomonadota bacterium | reverse complement strand
TCGGTTGCGGTAAACTGGTAGGCATCGCGGCAGCCGCCGCTTAGCTCAAGCGTTAGGGCTTCCATGAAAATACGTGTTGCCGTCGGTCTCCTTCTTGTCCTCTCGCCAGCTCTCGCTAGCGCACTTGACCTGAGACGAATCGTGTAGCCACTTGGATGGTGAGTTCTCTTAACCTATTGGTCAAGGAGAACCCCATGAAGAAACGACACAGCGAAGAGCAGATCATCCGGATCCTGCGCGAGGCGGAAAAGAACCAGATTCCGATCCGTGAAGTGTGCAAGCAGCACAACATCACCGAGCAGACGCTGTACCGGTGGCGGAACAAGTACGGCGGCATGGATGTGGCCGACGCGCGCCGATTGAAGGATCTGGAATCGGAAAACTCCCGGCTCAAGCGCCTGGTTGCCGAGCAGATGCTGGTGATCGATGGACTGAAGGAGTTCAGTCGAAAAAAATGACATCCCCGACGGGACGGCGTGTGGCGCTGGAGCATCTGACTCGCCGGGGAATCTCGCAACGCAAGGCGTGTCGCTACCTGGGCCTGAGCCGCCGGGTGACGTGCTATGTCTTGAAGCAGCCTGGCAAGGATCGCCTGATGGGCCAGCGTCTGATCACGGCGTCGCAGGACGTGCCGCGCTTTGGTTATCGACGCATGGCGGCCTGGCTGTCGCTGAGCGAGTCGCGCGTGCGGCGTCTGTGGCGCACGCTGGGGCTGAACATTCCCCGGCGCCGGCCGCGGCGGCGACGATCCGGCAGCGATATCCGGCTGCCGGGCGCGGTACGGCCCAATGCCGTGTGGAGCTACGACTTCGTGCACGACCAGCTCGTGGACGGCCGCGTGCTCAAACTGCTGTGCGTGATTGACGAGTACACGCGTGAGTGCCTGGCCATCGAGGCCGGGGCGAGCCTGCGCTCGCAGGACGTGATCCTGACGCTGTCGCGCCTGATGCGGTTGTACGGCAAGCCGGCGTACGTGCGTTCTGACAACGGTGCGGAATTCACGGCGGCCAAGGTCATGCGCTGGCTACGCGACAACGCGATTGGCCCGGCATTCATCGCACCGGGCAGCCCGTGGCAAAACGGCGTGGTCGAAAGCTTCAACGGCAAGCTACGCGACGAGCTGCTCAATCGCGAATGGTTCCGAACGCGCGTCGAGGCGAAGGTTCTGATCGAGCGTTGGCGACAGTTCTACAACGAGCGTCGTCCGCACAGCGCGCACCGGTATCAGCCCCCGGCGAAGATCCGCAGAGCATGGCAAGAAACGAGTAATATCGACGCGAGACTCACTGCCTGATTGGCTACAAAATCCCGTCTCAGGTCACGATCGCGGGAGCGTTGGACACTGTGTAACTGCGCGCTAAAAGTTCGGACAACTTACTAGGTAAAGCGTCGTCGCCGCGCACCGCGAGGCTAGTGACAAGCATAACCATTGCTACGATTCCGATCAGCTGCTTCAACATAACCAGAGGTGCCTAACGCTTGAGCTAAGCGGCGGCTGCCGCGATGCCTGCCAGTTTACCGCAACCGACCCGCAGCCGTCCGCTTGAGCGAATAGTTAGCTTGCAGCTATTTGAGAGCGGCGACGATCTTAGCGTCGGAAAACCACTCTTCCAATTTGCGAGTGAATGCAGCTTGCACTGTGCCACCGATGGGCTCTTCGCCTTGGAATGGTACGCTGGCAAGCTCATGGCCATCATGAACATACACGGCAACAGTGACATTCCAGATCAGCTTTGTGTGCACGAATGTATCGCTTTTCCATTCATGAAGCGTAACCAGCACTACACGATCCGCTGGGGTTTTCAACGCTTCTTTGACCGCGCGCGGGCTTTCGTCTGCGGCGAGGTGAACTACGGAAGTCTTGAACCCGCGCGCGGCAAGCGAGGTGGAAATTGAGTTGCTGAAATCATCGGCCAATGGTGCGCCGCTGACGGTGTTTACGTCGAATGGGTTTCCGAAACCGCCACGGCTTAGGCCGACAAATGTTGGCTTTTTGTTGCCGCTTACCACATAGGGACGCTGGTCGTGTGTCGCGACGGAAACGGTGCTGGTGCCTTGTGCTTCGATGTCGGCCTTGACGCCGGAGTAACCGACTTTTTGACCGAAGGCGCAACCGCCTAGAGCGGCAAGCGCGACCACACAAACAGCTAACCGTGCGCATCGAAGTAGTTGCAAGTTCATGACCTTCCTCTCCCTTTGGTGATATGTGCCGAGCGGCACGGAATTGCGCCTTTGCTGCAAGCTAACGCTTGAGCTAAGCGGCGGCTGCCGCGATGAGTTCCATTCTAGCGCATCCGACCCGCAGCCGTCCGCTTGAGCGAATAGTTAGGGCTTCCACGACATTTCGAAAGATGTATAAAACGGTGCGCGCGGCGGCACAAATAGCGTTGCCTTGCCCATCTCCTGGTTGAAGCACACCGCGAGTGGAGAGCTCCCTTGCAGCCAGGTGTGAACTACCTTGCCGGAGGCGTCAAGTTGCATAACAACGGTATAGGGAGAAAGGTCAGGCTTAGGACGGCCGCTTAGACAAGTAGAGTGGGCGGCTCCACCAGCTGTACCTTGCGACTCAATAAGTGCTTGCTGCTGTTTCGGAGATAGCGATGCCTCATCACGATCGGCCAATACTTTCGCTTGTTCGTACGTGAGTGCGCTAGCGAGAGCTGGCGAGAGGACAAGAAGGAGACCGACGGCAACACGTATTTTCATGGAAGCCCTAACGCTTGAGCTAAGCGGCGGCTGCCGCGATGCCTACCAGTTTACCGCAACCGA
>JAFEFZ010000092.1 GCA_018240325.1 Pseudomonadota bacterium | reverse complement strand
GTGGCGTTGCCGCATTCGGGGCAGGGCGCGCCGGCCATCGGCGCCACGGCCCCGCCGGCGGTGGCCTTGCGCGCCGACGGCGACTGCAGGATGCCCATCTCGCGCAGCGGGAAACCCTGCTCGTCGAGCACGCCGAGCATCGCGTAGCGGTGGATCACCAGCCGCGCCACGTAGGCCACCGTCGACGGCCACACCTGCTGGCGGCGCTCGCCCGGCACCGGCGCCATGAAGTGGCCCAGCGGCTCGCCCACGTTGAGCAGCTTGCGCAGCTTCATGCCGATCCAGGCCGGGTCGATCACGCGCATGTCCAGGCTCAGCAGCCGCGCCAGCCCGTCGAGCGCGCGCGGGTAGTTGCCGGAGAAGCCGAGCGCACAGGGCCGGGTGATCAGCCCGCCTTCGCCCGAGGGCAGCTGCACTTCCTTGAGGGTGACGGTGAAGGCCTCGCCGGTGGCCGGGTTGTCCACGTCCACCGCCCAGGCGAGCGTGCCGTTGGTGCCGGTGCGCGGCTCGTCGCGGCTGAACATCGCGTCCAGCACCGGCGTCGAGCCGGCGCCGTCGAGCGCGCCGAGCTGCTCGCAGCGCCAGCGGATCACGGCCGCGGTGGCTGCGACCACGCCGGGGAACAGCCGCTTCTCGCCGTGCGGCGGGAAGGGCATTTCGAAGGCGCGCTCCTCGGCCACGGTGGCGAGCGCGTCGAGCTTGAGCTCGAGCCACTGCGGGTCGTTGGCGCGCATGTCCATCGACAGCGTCTTGGCCATCGCCGCCAGGCCGCGCGGCTGCTCGGCGCCGTTGACCCAGGCCTCGAAGGGCAGCGTCTTGCCGAACAGGCCCAGATCGGGTCCGGCCTGCGCCGGCAGCTCGCCGACGAACAGCGCGAACTCGCCGTGCGGGTGCTGGATCATGAAGCTCCACGCCGGGTTGCCGTTGGGCAGCTCGGGGCGGCTCGGCCAGCGCAGCGAGGTCAGCACCGGCGCCGGCAGCCGCTCGAGCTTCAGGCGCTGGTTGGCGCTGTCGTCGGCTGCGCGCAGCGGCGCCGGCTGCGCGGTGGTCGAAGGCTCGACGCTGAGCACCGAGCCGAGCACCTTGTTCGGCCGGTAGGTGGCCAGCCCCTTCAGGCCCGAGCGCCAGGCGGTCAGGTACAGATCCTGGAAGTCGGCGTAGGGGTAGTCCTCGGGCACGTTGACGGTCTTGCTGATCGCCGTGTCGACGTAGGGCGCCACCGCCGCGACCATCGCCGCGTGCGCGGTGGCCGACAGCTCGAGCGCGCTGACGAAGGCCGGCGGCAGCTTGGCGTCGGCGCCCTTCAGGTGCCGGTGCAGCCGCCAGGCGTGGTCTTCGACCGCGTACTCCTTGTAGCTGCCGTCCGGCTCGCGCTTCTTGCGCGTGTAGGTCCAGCTGAAGGCCGGCTCGATGCCGTTGCTGGCGTTGTCGGCGAAGGCCAGGCTGATCGTGCCGGTGGGCGCGATCGACAGCAGGTGCGAGTTGCGCAGGCCGTGCTGGCGGATGCGCTCCTTCAGCGGCTGCGGCAGCCGCGACGCGAAGTTGCCGGCGCTCAGGTACAGGTCGGCGTTGAACAGCGGGAAGGGCGCGCGCTCGCGCGCCAGCTCGACCGATGCGTCGTAGGCGGCGTCGCGCATCACCTCGGCGATGCGGCGTGCGCGCTCGCGCGCGGCGTCGCTGTCGTAGTGCAGGCCGAGCATCACGAGCGCGTCGCCCAGCCCGGTGAACCCGAGGCCGACGCGGCGCTTGTGGCGCGCCTCGTCGGCCTGCTGCGGCAGCGGCCACACGGTGGCGTCGAGCACGTTGTCGAGCATGCGCACCGCCACGCGCACCACCTCGACCAGCCCGGCCTCGTCGAAGCCGGCGTCGGCCTCGAAGGCGCGCGTCACGAAGTGCGTGAGGTCGATGCTGCCCAGGCAGCAGCAGCCGTAGGACGGCAGCGGCTGCTCGCCGCAGTTGTGCGCCCACAGGCCGTTGGCGTCGAAGGCGTGGACGTCGGCCACGGTCGCGTCATAGACCGGCTCGGTGCCGTCGGCTTCGACCGCTTCGACGGTGGCGACGAAACGCTCGCGGTTCATGCTGCGGCGGTAGTGGCCCAGCAATTCGGCCAGGCGCTCGGCCTTGGCATCGTCGGCGAAGCCGATGCGCTCGGCGTAGACCGCGAGGTTGTCGCCGCTGATCGCCAGCTCGTGCACCGGCTGCTGCGCATAGCGGCGGTGGCCGCCGCGCCCGTCGGGCAGCCGCGTGCTGCCGGCCGGGTGCCGGTCGCGGTAGATCGTGCTGGCGATGCCCAGGCGCAGCAGCATGCGCTGCGCGGCCTGCAGCAGCGGCAGGTCCGACTGGGTCAGGCGCACGCTGACGCCCTTGTCCTGGTGGCCCTGCACCGAACCGTCGGCATCGAACAGGCCGCGCAGCAGCCCGCGGCAGAAGTCGGACGAATCGGCTTCCATCGCCGGCGTGATCGTCTTGTTCCCCGGCGCGGCGCCCAGGCCGAAGGCCAGGTCGCGCAGCGCTGCCGAGGCCAGCCGGCGTTCGCCGCGGCCGGCGATCGGGCGCTGCCAGCCGCGGAAATCGGCGCGGTGCGGCAGCGTCGCGATCGCCGCATCCACTGCCTGCATGATGCCGCGCGCGCCGTGCGCCGCCGGCACATCGGCACCGCCCACCACGCGCAGCTCGGGCGCCCAGACCGACAGCACGGCCTTGCCCTCGCCGAGGTGGCCGTCGCCGATCAGCAGCCCGAGCAGGTAGCCCTCGGCCTGCGAATGCGCGCCGGCCCAGCCTTCGAGCCGGCGGTGATCGTGCAGCACCACCTCGTCGCCGGGCCGCAGCGAGCCGGCCTCGCACCAGTCGCTGTGCAGCACGTAGCGGCTGCGGCGCACGACCTTGCGCACGCGGTGGTCGGCCGTCAGCCGCAGCGCATGGCCTTCGCGGGTACTCAGGCGCACGACGGGCTTCACCCCGGTGGCAAAGAAGCCGTCCGACAGGCTGCGGTAGGGCTTGCCGTCGACCAGCGCATCGAAGGGCACCCCCACCAGCTCGCGGACCTGGCGCGCGCCGTCGACGGTCAGCACCCAGCTGTCGGCGGTGACGCAAGGGTTGGTCGCCGCGATCGTCTCGCAGTAGCCGAGGTTGTTGTCCTGGTTGATGCGGTCGAGGAACAGCACGCCCGGCTCGGCGTGGTCGTAGGTGCTGCGCATGATCTGGTCCCACAGCTCGCGCGCACGCGCCTTGCGGTAGACCCACTGGCCGTCGGCGCGGCGGTACGCGCCCTGCTCCTTCTGCGCCGGGCCGGGCTCGGCGCGGTGCACCAGCTCGACTTCGCCGTCGCCCTGCACCGCGCGCATGAAGGCGTCGGTCACGCCCACCGACACGTTGAAGTTGCGCAGGTCGCCTTCGTCCTTGGCGTGGATGAACTGCTCGATGTCCGGGTGGTCGCAGCGCAGCACGCCCATCTGCGCGCCGCGCCGGCTGCCGGCCGACTCCACCGTCTCGCAGGAGCGGTCGAACACGCGCATGTAGCTGATCGGCCCCGACGCCGCCGAGCGCGTGCTGCCGACCCAGGCCCCCTGCGGCCGGATGCGCGAGAAGTCGTAGCCGACGCCGCCGCCGCGGCGCATCGTCTCGGCGGCTTCGGTCAGCGCGGTGTAGATGCCCGGGTGGCCTTCGTCGACGCTGGCGATCGAGTCGCCCACCGGCTGCACGAAGCAGTTGATCAGCGTGGCCGTCAGGTCGGTGCCGGCGGCCGACGCGATCCGCCCGGCCGGCACGAAGCCGCGCTGCTGCGCCTGCAGGAAGCGCGCCTCCCAGTGCGCGCGCCGGTCGGCCGGCTCCACCGCGGCGAGCGCGCGCGCCACGCGGGCGCGCACCTCGTCGATCGTGCGTTCGTCGCCCTTGGCGTACTTCTCGATCAGCACCTCGGCGCTGATCGGCTGCGCGGGCAGGTCGGCGCGGCTGGGCTTGACGGCGGGCTCGTTGCGGGTGTCGTTGCTCATCGGGGGTGGGTCGTCTGGATGTGGGGGGTGCGCCGGCCGGCGCTGGGGGGCGCCTGCGGCCGGCGGATGCGGCAGCCGCCGATCTTGCCGCCGCAGGCGTACTGTGGTTTTGTTCAGCCTCAAGAGTGCAGCGGGCGTGGCCCCTGCGCATCGCGGGCAAACCCGGATGGCGGGCCGCGCCGGCTGCGGCCAATGGCGCCCGCGGGCGGTGCCGCTTCAACCCGAACCGGCAGCAGCCGGGGCTGGCGCTGTGATTCTATCCAGCCGCGGCGGCGCGCGGCCCAACCGATCCGGCAACAGCGGCAGGGCCGGCGCCCCGGCCGGGTTCAGTCCACGCCGTGGAAGCGCGCGAAGGCCTCGAGCGGCGCGCGCTTGCTGCGCAGCGCGTTCACCGGATGCGCGGGGTTGCGGTGGCCGATCGCC
>JAFEFZ010000091.1 GCA_018240325.1 Pseudomonadota bacterium | reverse complement strand
GCCAACGCCACCGGCCAACCAGATTTACGCGGTGCCGGCCAAGGCGCAGCACGAAATCAGCTTTCCCGTGGTGGAGGGCTACACCGACCCCGGCATCACGCGCCTGGCGGTCGATTGGGCCAAGGTGCCGACGCTGGTGCTGGACCCGATGGAGGTGCCCGACACCGTGCTGATGAAGGGCCTGACCACGCAGGATGGCGCGCTCGCGGCCTATGGCCCGGGTGCCGCCGCAGTGGTGACGCTGGACGCCTGGCGCAAGCGGGTGCGCGTGCAGCAGGTGGCCTTCACGCTGGCCAAGGTGGTGGCACAGCAATGGCAGCAGGAGCAAGGCCACACCATTCCCATGCACCGGCTGTTTCCGCAGTTGCTGGCCTATGCGCAGCGCTTCCTGGCGAGCAAGCTGGACTGCAGGGGCAACCGCGCGGCGCAGGACGTGGCGCTGAACCCGTACTTCCAGCGCGCGGTGGGCATCCTGTTCGATGCCTTGCAGGCTGTGGACGAGAGCGGGCGCAATCAGGAGCGCCCTGTCATCACGCCGGGGCCGGCCGGCGAGCGCTCGACCCGGCATGTCGAGTTCTTCACCGGGCGCCAGCCCTGGCCCGTGCAGAAGTGTCACCTGAACGCGATGGTGGCCGACACCAGGACCTGGGAGCAGTCGGCCGCGACCGCGCTGGACGCGCACGACGCGGTGCGGCGCTGGGTCAAGAACGACCACCTGGGCTTCGTCGTGCCGTATCGCAAGGACGGCGCGCGCCGCCGCTACCTGCCCGACTTCATCGTCGAGCTGACCAACGACGAGCGGTTGATGGTGGAAATCAAGGGCCAGACCGGCGACGCCGAGGTGAAGGCTGCCGCCGCGCACCGCTGGTGCAACGCCGTCAACAACGACGGGCGGTTCGGGCGCTGGAGCTATCACTTGGTCAAGCAGCCGCCGGACCTGATGAAGTTGCTGGACCAGCAGCCGCGGGCCGTTTGAGGGGCAGCGGCTGCTCGAAGGCGCCGTCCAGCAGGCCCGGTATCCAAGAGTTGCAAATGGCGCGACGAACTCAGGCCATCAGCGCGTCGAGCTGCGCCTGGGTGCGGTTGCGAACCTTGTCCAGTTTGGTCTTCGCCATCGCTGACTGGCTCCGCACTTTCGACTTGGCGCGTGCCGGCTGCGGCTCCGGGGCGCTGTCCTGCACCGCCTCGGCCGTTGCGGCGTCGGCAGACAGGCGCCGGTCCAGCCAGGCGTAGAAGGTGTTGGGATGCCAGTAGACCCGGTTGCCGAGCTTCGTCGGCGCGGGCAGGATGCCGTCGTTGACCCAGTTCTCGATGGTGCGGATGGAAACCCCCAGCACGTCGGCGAGGTCTTCCTTGGACAGCGGTCTGAAGGCGGTGGCGGTGGTCATGTTGGACTCGATGAGTTCGGGTCCAAGGTCTATGGAAGGGGTTTATCCGTCCATGCACACCGCGCGGTGGCGGGCCAAACGGGTGTCGCTCTAGGGTCAGCCTGACGACGGTCCCGGTGGCAACTTGGTGGCAAATGCAGCCCCCACGACGCTGCGTGAAACTACGCGAAGCCGAGCGCAACGGGGCGCAAGTTGTTGATTTATCATCTGCGCACCCCCAACCGGAGCAGGTCTAGGGGTGTCTAGGGCGCGTTCGGGACGTAGAGGCCGGAGGTTCGAATCCTCTCACCCCGACCAGGTTTTCCTTGCGGGTGCACGAGCCTGGCGCTTCCGGTGCATCCGGCCCCGCAGCGTCGACGGGGCGCGGCGCCATCGCCCACCGGGCAACCTGCACCAGCCATGCGAGCGCGAGCAGTGCGGCCACGCCGGTGAGCCAACGGCCCAGGCGCTGCTGGTCGTCCAGCAGATAGGCATTGCACAGGCGCAGCGGCGAGTCGATGTAGAGCTGGCCGGCCACCACGGTCATCGGCAGCACGTTGCCCAGGAAGAAACCCTGCACCACCCGCCCGGCCGCGCGCCACGACAGCCGCAGCGCGGCGCCTGCGAGCAGCAGCGCGGCGCACTTGGCGGCTTCGACCGCAGGGTCGCGCAGCGCCAGGTCGAGCAGGCGCGGCACCATCAGCACGGCCAGCACCACACCCGCGAGCACCAGGCCCGTGATGCCGTGGGCGTTCCAGCGCGCCAGCGCGGCCCGCGCTCGCTGCGGCAGCACGGCCGCGAGCAGCGCGCCGGCCAGCAGCCACAGCGGATACTGCAGCAGCATCTGGCGCCACATGCTGGATTCCAGCACCTGGCGCACCGCGGGCCAGGCCAGCAGCGCGGCCAGCGCCAGCCCCACGGCACCCTGGCGGGCGGGCGTGCAGCCGGCGCGCAGCCGCTTCATGGCCGCGCCTGCGCCAGATGGCGCGCGTAGTCGAGCGCGAGCTGCTGCTCGGCCAGGTCGAACACGCGCACCATCCGGCCCTGCGCATCGAACACCAGCAGCGCTGCGTTGTGCTCGTAGCCGCCGCGCCCGTCGGCGACGACAACCACGCCCAGCCGGCGCAACAGGGCTTGCTGTTGCGCCTCGTCGTGCACGCGCACGAAGCGCCAGACGGCGGGGTCCGCACGCAGGCCGCGGCCGTAGGCCCGCAGCGCCTGCACGTCATCGCGCGCAGCGTCGAAGCTGATCGACAGCAGCCGCACGCGCGGCGCCTGGCCTGCGTGCCCGCCGCCGGCCTGCAGCGCCGCCTGCAACTGCTGGAAGCTGCTGCCCAGCGAGCGGCAGACGGTTTCGCAGCGGGTGTAGAAGAAGTCGACGATGGTCGCGCCGCCGTGCTGGGCCAGCAACGCGGGCAGCTCGGTCGCCGCCGCGTCCGGGCCTTCGACGATCACCGCCGGCGCCGCGACCGGTGCCAGCGCCACTTCGAGCCGGCGTGCGTCCTCGTCGGTCCAGGCCTGGAAATCGTGCGTCAACCAGGCCGCGGCCGCCCAGCCGGCCAGCAGCAGCAACATGCTCGCCAGCGCGGTGCGCAGCATGCCGCCGCCGCCTACTTCGGGAGCAAAGCCTGCAACGCAGCCCCGCCCTCGAAGGGCGCCGTCCGGTCGTCGGCCTTGCGCTCGCGCGCGAACAGCTCGGCCGGTACCGCATCGGCCTTGTTCGACCAACTGCTGCGGATGTAGCTGGCCAGCCCGGCGAGCTCGGCGTCGCTCAACTGCCGGAAGCTGGGCATGGTGCCGTTGAACTTGGCGCCCTTCACCGAGATTTCGCCGGTGACGCCGTGCAGCAGGATGTTGGCCAGCACGCGCGTGTCGCCGTGCACCCATTCGGAGCCGTCCAGCGGCGGGAACACGCCCGGCAGGCCCTGGCCGGTGGCCTGGTGGCAGGCGGCGCAGTGCGCGGCGAACAGCGCCTTGCCGTCCACGGCCGCGCCTGCGGCGGCGGGCCTGGGGCCGGACAGGTCGGCCAGCGTGCGCTGGTCGCCCCACTGCGAGTTGGCCAGCGGCTCGGAGAAGAAGATGTAGAGCACGCCGAACACGACCATCACCAGGGTGACGACCGCTGCGGCCAGCGGTATCGGCCGGATGGTTTCCTCGGGGTCGACGTTCTCGCGCTCCTGCGCGCGGCTTTCGATGTCCAGGCTCATGGGCTGCCCCTCAGGATGACGGCGCGGTGCGCGCGCCCGGCGCCGGGGCCGGCGACGAAGCCGGCGGTGCGGCGGCGCCAGGCGCGGCCGGGCCCGCAGCCTGCCGCGGTTCGGGCGGCAGCACCGGGTAGCTGCGGTCGAGCGCCTGCAGGTACTTCACCAGATCCAGCGTCTGCGGCAGCGCCACCACCACCTTGCCCTGCGGGCTGTGGCCCGGCGGCAGCTGGACCGCCTCGTCGCCGGGCTCGGCCGCATCCTTCAGCTCGAACAGGTACGGATACGCCGGCATGATCGATCCGGGCACGTAGGCGCGCGGCTGGTACAGGTGGCCGAGCTGCCAGTCCTTGCTCGGCTGGCGCACCCCGATGTTCAGCAGGTCCGGCCCGGTGCGCATGCTGCCCAGCAGGTGCGGCCGGTCGTACACGTAGTCGCCGGGCACCGAGGCGCGGCCCCAGCCGCGCTCGGCGTCGGGGCCGAAGCTGCGGTCGCGCGGCTGCTGGCTGTGGCAGTACATGCAGCCGTTGGCGATGTAGACGGCGCGCCCGCGCAGCTCGGCGCTGGTGTAGGGCTTGAGCCCTTCGGGCGCCTTGACGTCGCGCACCTGGATGTAGGGCAGCACCACCAGCGCCGCGGTGGCCACGCCCAGCGTCACCATCGCACCGGCGGCGAGCTTGACTTCATTCTCCATGGACCAGCTCCACGGCCTTGGGTTGGGCGGAGAACAGCGCAGCACCCACGCGCTCGGGCCCGAAGCGCAGCGCCATCGCCAGGAAGTGGCCGACGAAGACCAGGTGGCTGGCGACCATCAGCGCGCCGCCGACGCTGCGCCATTGCAGCCAGGGGATGGTCACGGCGACCGAGTCCATGAACGGCTTCGAGGCGTCGAGCATGTACTCGCCCTGCAGCCAGCCGCCGATCGACAGGCCGACGAAGTAGATGCCGATGCCGATGGCCGCCAGCCAGAACTGCAGCGAGATCAGCCGCGGATACGGCCACTCCCAGTGCAGCACGCGCGGCAGCATGAAGTAGATCGCGCCGAACAGCACCATCGTCACGAAGCCGTAGGCGCCCAGGTGCGCGTGCGCGACCGTGAAGTGGGTGAAGTGCGTGATCTGGTTGATCGAGCGCAGCGCCTCGAACGAGCCCTGCAGCGACGACAGCATGTACATGAAGCCGCCGAACATCATGAAGCGCAGCGTCGGCGACCAGCGCGCCAGGTGCATGCGCCCCCACATCGTGCCGGCCATGTTGATCGTGAACGCCGCCACCGGGATGATCATCATCATGCTCTGCACGATCGACAGCGTGACCAGCCATCCCGGCACCGGCCCGCCCACCAAGTGGTGGCCGCCGACCTGGCCGTAGAAGAACGCGAGCGTCCAGAAGCCGAGGATCGACAGGTTGTACGAGCGTACCGGCCGCGCGATGATCTTCGGCAGGAAGTAGTAGATCGCGCCGACGCTGACCGGCGTGAACCACAGCCCGAGCACGTTGTGGCCGTACCACCAGTTGGTCGTGGCCTGCTGCACGCCGAAGTGCACGCCCGGCAGCTTGGCGACCAGGAACAGCAGCGTGATCCACAACAGCGCCGCGACGTGGTACCACACGCTGACGTACAGCGACTCGACCTTGCGGTTGACGAGCGTGTACAGCACCGGGCCGATGATGCACACCATGCCGGCGACGAAGAACAGGCCGATCTGCCACGGCATCTCGAGATATTCCATGCCGTCGGTCCAGCCCGCGCCGATCGCGCCGATCGCGCTCGCGATCGCGGTGTTGATCAGCGCGCCGCCGAGCATCACCCACATCGCGCCGACCAGCGGCGTGCGCAGCAGGCGCGGCAGCAGCCAGATGATCACGCCCAGCGCCGCGTTGGTGATCCAGCCGTAGAGCACCGCGGTCAGGTGCATCGTGCGCACGCGGCCGAAGGTCTGCCAGGCCTCGCCCACCAGCCAGTCGGGCAGGTGCAGCTTCAGCGACGCGGTCAGCCCCGCCGCCGACCCCAGCAGCAGCCACAGGCAGGCGAAGGCGATGAACATGAACACCGGGAAGGCGCTCGAGCGGTCGGCCTCGATGCGCTGCGCCATCTCGGCCGGGTCGGGCGGATGCTCGGAATCGCCCGCTTCCGCGGCGGCCGCCTGCAGGCCGGCGCGCCCGGCGTCCGCCAGGGCCGGATCGTCGGTCCGGCCGATCTCGCCGGGCGCGAAGATCACCGACGCCGCGCGCGGGTTCTCGACCAGCAGCCCCTTGCGCATCGACCAGATGAACACGAACAGCCCGATGAGCGACAACAGGAAGGCCCCGAGCAAGCTGATGACCGCACTGTCCATGCGCGCTTTCCTTTTCCGCTGGTTCTTCGCCGGCACTGCGGCCGCGCACGGCCGCGTCGATGCGCGGCCATCGGGCGCCGCCCTTGCAAGGCGTTGCGCCGGAGCCGCGGATTTTAAGATTCGCGTTTTGTGCATCTTTGTGCGCCGCGCACATGTCCTTGTCGGCGGCAGTGTCGGGCGGCCGCAGGCGGCCGCGCGGGCAGTGCCGGCATGAACGAATGCACGCGCAGCGGCCCGGCCGATTTACAGCCCGCAGTCCATCGGCGATCATTCGCCGTTCATGACACCGGCCGCCCCCGCTGATGCCCGTTGACACGCTGGTCGAGTCGCCGCAGTCCCACCTGACGGGGGTGGCGCGCGTGCTCGTCCACGCCGGCAAGCTCCACCAGAAGGCCGCGGAAGACCTGGCCAAGACGGCGCGCGAGCGGCGCGCCAGCTTCGTGTCGGCGGTGATCGCCGCCGGCGCAGTGCAGCCGGCCGATCTCGCGCACACGCTGGCCAGCGCGCTGGCGCTGCCGCTGCTGGATCTGGCGGCGATCGACAACACCAAACTGCCGCGCGGCATCGTCGACGCGAAGCTGGCGACCCAGTACCAGATCGCGGTGCTCGGCAAGCGCGGCAACCGCATCTTCATCGGCGCGGCCGATCCGACCGACCAGGAGGCGGCCGAGCGCATCAAGTTCGCCACGCAGCTGTCGCCCGAGTGGGTGATCGTCGAATACGACAAGCTGGTGCGGCTGCTCGAGGCGCAAGGCGCCGACATCAACGCGACCGTGGAGTCGCTGGCCGGCGGCGACTTCGACTTCGACGTCAGCGACGAGGACAGCGCCGCACAGGAAGGCGCCGACGTCTCGGCCGAGGTCGAGGACGCGCCGGTCGTGCGCTTCCTGCAGAAGATGCTGGTCGACGCGATCAACATGCGCGCGTCCGACCTGCACTTCGAGCCCTACGAATACAACTACCGCGTGCGCTTTCGCATCGACGGCGAGTTGCGCGAGATCACCCAGCCGCCGGTGGCGATCAAGGACAAGCTCGCGTCGCGCATCAAGGTCATCAGCCGGCTCGACATCGCCGAGAAGCGCGTGCCGCAGGACGGCCGGCTGAAGCTCAAGTTCGGCAACAAGGCGATCGACTTCCGCATCAGCACGCTGCCCACGCTGTTCGGCGAGAAGATCGTGATCCGGATCCTCGATCCGAGCAGCGCCAAGCTCGGCATCGAGGCGCTGGGCTACGAGAAGATCGAGCGCGAGCGACTGCTCAACGCCGTCAAGCGGCCCTACGGCATGGTGCTGGTCACCGGGCCCACCGGCAGCGGCAAGACGGTGTCGCTGTACACCTGCCTGAACATCCTGAACCAGCCCGGCGTGAACATCTGCACGGTCGAGGATCCGGCGGAAATCAACCTGCCGGGGGTCAACCAGGTCAACGTCAACGACAAGGCCGGCCTGACCTTCGCCGCGGCGCTGCGGTCCTTCCTGCGGCAGGATCCGGACATCGTCATGGTCGGCGAGATCCGCGACCTGGAGACCGCCGACATCGCGATCAAGGCGGCACAGACGGGCCACCTGGTAATGAGCACGCTGCACACCAACGATGCGCCGAGCACGCTGACGCGGCTGCTGAACATGGGCGTGGCGCCCTTCAACATCGCCGCCAGCGTGCTGCTGATCACGGCGCAGCGGCTGGCGCGGCGGCTGTGCGACAACTGCAAGGCGCAGGCCGACTACCCGCGCGAGGCGCTGCAGCGCGCCGGTTTCGCCGACACCGAGCTCGACGGCAGCTGGCGGCCGTACCGGGCGGTGGGCTGCACGGCCTGCAACAATGGCTACAAGGGGCGCGTCGGCCTGTACCAGGTCATGCCGATCACCGAGTCGATCCAGCGCATCATCCTGGCCGAGGGCAGCTCGATGGACATCGCCGCGCAGGCGCAGAAGGACGGCGTGCGCGACCTGCGCCAGGCCGGGCTGCTAAAGGTCCGCGCCGGCGTGACGACATTGGAAGAGGTGATCTCGGTCACCAACGAGTGAGCCGCCGCCCGCGGACACTGCGCACCCCGGACCCGCCGCCCCGACCGACCCGAATCCCCGCCCCGGAGACACGATGGCCACCGCTGCAGCCGCACGCAACCCGAAGGACGCGATCTTCGAGTGGGAGGGCAAGGACAAGAACGGCAAGCTGGTGCGCGGCGAGATCCGCGCCGGCGGCGAGGCGGTGGTCAACGCCAGCCTGCGCCGCCAGGGCATCCTGATCACCAAGGTCAAGAAGCGGCGCACCAGCGGCGGCAAGGCGATCAAGCAGAAGGACATCGCCGTCTTCACGCGCCAGCTGGCGACGATGATGAAGGCCGGCGTGCCGCTGCTGCAGGCCTTCGACATCGTCGCGCGCGGCAGCGCCAACCCGCGCCTGACGCGGCTGCTGACCGACATCCGCAACGACGTCGAGACCGGCACCAGCCTGTCGGCGGCCTTCCGCAAGCACCCGATGCAGTTCGACGCGCTGTACTGCAACCTGGTCGAGGCCGGCGAGGCCGGCGGCATCCTCGAGGCGCTGCTCGACCGGCTGGCGATCTACCAGGAGAAGACGCTCGCGCTGAAGAGCAAGATCAAGTCGGCGCTGATGTACCCGATCGCGGTGCTCGTGGTCGCCTTCGTCGTGCTGACGGTGATCATGATCTTCGTGATCCCGGCGTTCAAGGAAGTGTTCAGCTCCTTCGGGGCCGACCTGCCGGCGCCGACGCTCGCGGTGATCGCCATGTCGGAGTTCTTCGTCAGCTGGTGGTGGGCGATCTTCGGGCTGCTGTTCGGCGGGCTGTACTTCTTCTTCCAGGCCTGGAAGCGCTCGGAGAAGATGCAGGTCTTCATGGACCGGCTGCTGCTGAAGATCCCGGTGTTCGGCAACCTGATCGACAAGTCGGTGATCGCGCGCTGGACGCGCACGCTGTCGACGATGTTCGCCGCCGGCGTGCCGCTGGTCGAGGCGCTCGATTCCGTCGGCGGCGCTTCGGGCAACGCGGTCTACCGCATCGCGACCGAGCAGATCCAGAAGGACGTGTCCACCGGTTCGGCGCTGACCGCGTCGATGACCTCGACCGGCGTGTTCCCGACGATGGTGCTGCAGATGGCGGCGATCGGCGAGGAATCGGGATCGCTCGACCACATGCTGGCCAAGTGCGCCGAGTTCTACGAGGAAGAGGTCGACGACATGGTCAAGGGGCTGTCCAGCCTGATGGAGCCCTTCATCATCGTGATCCTGGGCGTGCTGATCGGCGGCATCGTGGTGTCGATGTACCTGCCGATCTTCAAGCTCGGCGCGGTGGTCTGACGCGCCGCCGATGCCCGCCGGCGAGCTGTTCGCGCTGCTGCTGACCCCGGCCGGCCTGGGCCTGCTCGGGCTGTGCATCGGCAGCTTCCTGAACGTGGTCGCGCACCGGCTGCCGCAGATGCTCGAGCGCGCCTGGTGGCAGGAAACGGCCGAGCACCAGCTCGGCGACGCCGCCGCGTGGCGCCGCTTCGCGGGCCGCGACGCCCCGCCGCCGCCGGCCCTGGCGCAGGCGGCGGCGGCGATCGGCGACGCGGTCGCGGCGCTGCCGGCCCTGGGCCTGGCGCGACCCCGGTCGCGCTGCCCGCAATGCGGGCATGAACTGCGCTGGCACGAGAACCTGCCGGTCGTCGGCTGGCTGCGGCTGAAGGGCCGCTGCGCCGGCTGCGGCCGGCCGATCTCGGCGCGCTATCCGCTGGTCGAGGCGCTGACTGGGCTGCTGTTCGCCGCCTGCGCCTGGAAGTTCGGCGCGCAGCCGACCACACTGGTGTGGTGCGCCGCGGTCGCGCTGATGGTGGCGATGGCGCTGATCGACCTCGACACCACGTACCTGCCCGACGACCTGACGCTGCCGCTGCTCGGACTGGGCATCGCCGGTGCCGGCTTCGGCTGGACCGGTGTGCCGCTGGCCGACGCCGCCTGGGGCGCCTTCGCCGGCTACGGCGGGCTGTGGCTGCTGGCCTACAGCTACAAGAAGCTGCGCGGCGTCGAAGGCATGGGCGAAGGCGACTTCAAGCTGCTCGCCGGCCTGGGCGCGCTGCTGGGCTGGCAGCTGCTGCCGTCGATCGTGCTGCTGGCCTCGGCCGTCGGGGCGGTGGTGGGCATCGGGCTGATCGTCTTCGGCGGCCACAAGCGCGAGGTGCCGATCCCCTTCGGCCCCTACCTGGTGGGCGGCGGCCTGGCCGCGATGTTCTTCGGCCGCCAGCTGACGGCCTGGTGGTTCCCGACGCTGTGATGGCGCTCGCGATCGGGCTGACCGGCGGCATCGGCAGCGGCAAGAGCACCGTGGCCGCCGCGCTGGTGGACTGCGGCGCGCTGCTGGTGGATACGGATGCCATCGCCCACGCGCTGACCGCCCCCGGCGGCGCGGCGATGCCGGCGATCGCCGCCGCCTTCGGCGCCGGCGTGGTCGGTGCAGACGGCGCGCTCGACCGCAGCCGCATGCGCGCGCTGGCCTTCGACCAACCGGCGGCGCGCGGCCGCCTCGAGGCCATCCTGCACCCGATGATCGGCGTCGAGGCCGGGCGCCGGGCGGCCGCCGGAGCCGGCCGGCCGGTAGTCTTCGACGTGCCGCTGCTCGCCGCCTCGAGCACCTGGCGCACTCGCGTGGCGCGCATCGTCGTCGTCGATTGCAGCGAGGACGTGCAGGTGCAGCGCGTGATGCAGCGCTCGGGCTGGAGCGACGCGCAGGTGCGCAAGGTCATCGCGCAGCAGTCGCCGCGCGCGCTGCGGTGCTCGATCGCCGATGCGGTGATCCACAACGACGGCCTGTCGCTGGACCAGTTGCGCGCCGAGGCGCGCGCCCTCTGGCAGGCCTGGCATCCGCTGCACTGACCTCCAGGCCTGGCGGGCGGGGCACGCGGGCGCCGGCGCGCGCCGGGCCGCAGGAGGGCCTGTGGAACAATCGGCGGTGCTGCCCGCGCGCCAGGTGCGCGACGCGACCGCCGCCGCTGCACCCACCGTGGTCCTGTACGAATACCCGTTCAACGAAGGCATCCGCACGATGCTGCGGCTCGAGCACCTGTTCGGCCGACTCGGGCAACTGCTGCCGCGCGACGCGCCGCTGGATCACCATTTCGCGCTCGCCACGGTGTTCGAGATCATGGACGTGGCGGCGCGCGCCGACCTGAAATCCGACCTGTTGAAGGAACTCGAGCGCCACCGCGCACAGCTGCAGGGCTACCGCGGCAACCCGCGCATCTCGGAAGCCGCGCTCGACGACATCACGACGCGCGTCGACCGTTGCCACGAGCAGCTGAACCAGCTCGTCGGCAAGGCCGGGCAGGCGCTGACCGGCAACGAGTGGCTGATGAGCCTGCGCAGCCGCATGAACATCCCCGGCGGCACCTGCGAGTTCGACCTGCCCTCCTACTTTGCCTGGCAGCAGCACCCGGCCGAGCGGCGCCGGGCCGACCTGCGGCAATGGACCTCGAGCTTCACGCCGCTGTCCGACGCGCTGCACCTGCTGCTCAGCCTGGTGCGCGAAGGCGGCCACGCGCAGCGCCAGGTTGCCGTGGGCGGCCAGTTCCAGCAGAGCCTGCCGGTCGGACGCAGCTACCAGCTGATGCGGGTGGGGCTCGATGCCGCCGGCGAGCTCGTGCCCGAGCTCAGCGGCCATCGGCTGATGGTCTCGGTGCGGCTGCTGCGCTGGGAAAGCGGCGGCCGCCTGCGGCCCTGCACCGACGACGTGGCCTTCGACCTGATGCTCTGCGCCTGACCGCGATGGACCACACGCCGCCGCTGCGCCCCCGGACCGTCCGATGCCCGAGCTGCGGGCAGCCGGCGGTCTATGGCCCCGGCAACCCGTCGCGCCCCTTCTGCAGCGCGCGCTGCCGCAGCATCGACCTCGGCGCCTGGGCGGCCGAGGGTTACCGCGTGGCCGACCCGCCGACCGCCGATCCGGATGCGCCCGATGCGTCCGATGCGTCCGGCTCGCCGGCATGGCCGCACTGATCTGAGGCTGATCGGGGCCGCGCGGGCCTTGAAGTCGCGAAGCCCGTCCCTATAATCCTGGTTGCTGGCACTCGCATGGCTTGAGTGCTGACAGTTCGGCAGGATATTCAATCCAGCCGGTCAGGTAGTCAGTGCGCACCAACAAACGGTGCGCATGACCGAAAGCGAATCGACCCCAAAGGAGATGGAATGAAACTGCGTCCATTGCACGATCGTGTGATCGTCAAGCGCCTGGAAAACGAGACCAAGACGGCCTCGGGCATCGTGATTCCCGACAACGCCGCCGAGAAGCCCGATCAGGGCGAGGTGCTGGCAGTGGGCCCGGGCAAGCGCAACGACAAGGGCGACTTCGTGGCGCCGAATGTCAAGGCCGGTGATCGCGTGCTGTTCGGCAAGTACAGCGGCCAGACGGTCAAGGTCGATGGCGAGGAACTGCTCGTCATGAAGGAAGAAGACCTCTTCGCCGTCGTCGAGAAGTGATGGCCTGAGGCCGCCGCTTGCGTCGCAGGCCGATCCGGCGCAGCCGGGTCGAGGGCAGCGAGCCCCGCCGCAGACGCATTCCGGCAGCCGATCGCCGACCCATCCAAGCACTGAATCCGGAGAAACACACATGGCAGCAAAAGACGTCATCTTCGGCGCCGACGCGCGTCAACGCATGGTCGAGGGCGTGAACGTCCTGGCCAACGCGGTCAAGGTCACCCTGGGCCCGAAGGGCCGCAACGTCGTGCTCGAGCGCAGCTTCGGCGCCCCCACCGTCACCAAGGACGGCGTGTCGGTGGCCAAGGAGATCGAGCTCAAGGACAAGCTCCAGAACATGGGCGCGCAGATGGTCAAGGAAGTCGCTTCCAAGACCAGCGACGCCGCCGGCGACGGCACCACCACCGCCACCGTGCTCGCGCAGGGCATCGTGCGCGAAGGCATGAAGTACGTGGCCGCCGGCATGAACCCGATGGACCTGAAGCGCGGCATCGACAAGGCGGTCGAGGGCCTGGTCGATGAGCTGAAGAAGATCAGCAAGCCGACCACCACCAGCAAGGAGATCAGCCAGGTCGGCGCGATCTCGGCCAACGCCGACGACTCGATCGGCACGATCATCGCCAACGCGATGGACAAGGTCGGCAAGGAAGGCGTGATCACCGTCGAGGACGGCAAGAGCCTGAACAACGAGCTCGACATCGTCGAGGGCATGCAGTTCGACCGCGGCTACCTGTCGCCGTACTTCATCAACAACGCCGAGAAGCAGGTCTGCATTCTCGAGAACCCGTACATCCTGCTGCACGACAAGAAGGTCAGCAACATCCGCGAGCTGCTGCCCGCACTCGAGGCGGTGGCCAAGAGCGGCAAGCCGCTGCTGATCGTCGCCGAGGAAGTCGAGGGCGAAGCGCTCGCGACGCTGGTGGTCAACACCATCCGCGGCATCCTCAAGGTCTGCGCGGTCAAGGCGCCGGGCTTCGGCGACCGCCGCAAGGCGATGCTTGAGGACATGGCGATTCTGACCGGCGGCAAGGTGATCGCCGAAGAGACCGGCATGACGCTCGAGAAGATCGGGCTCGCCGACCTCGGCCAGGCCAAGCGCATCGAGATCGGGAAGGAAAACACCACGATCATCGACGGCGCCGGCAAGGCCCCGGACATCGAGGCCCGGGTCAAGCAGATCCGCGTGCAGATCGAGGAGGCGACCAGCGACTACGACCGCGAGAAGCTGCAAGAGCGCGTGGCCAAGCTGGCCGGCGGCGTGGCGGTGATCAAGGTCGGCGCCGCGACCGAAGTCGAGATGAAGGAGAAGAAGGCCCGCGTCGAGGACGCGCTGCATGCCACCCGTGCCGCAGTCGAGGAAGGCATCGTCGCCGGCGGCGGCGTCGCGCTGCTGCGCGCGCGCCAGGCGCTGGGCAAGAAGCTCAAGGGCGACAACCACGACCAGGATGCCGGCATCAAGATCGTGATGCGCGCCGTCGAGCAGCCGCTGCGCGAGATCGTCGCCAACGCCGGCGACGAGCCGAGCGTGGTGATCAACAAGGTGCTCGACGGCAAGGGCAACTACGGCTACAACGCCCAGTCCGGCGAGTACGGCGACATGATCGAGATGGGCATCCTCGACCCGACCAAGGTCACCCGCACCGCGCTGCAAAACGCCGCGTCGGTCGCCGGCCTGATGCTCACCACCGAAGCGATGGTCGCCGAGGCGCCGAAGGACGAGAGCCCCGCCATGCCGGGCGGCGGCATGGGCGGGATGGGCGGCATGGGCGGCATGGGCATGGACATGTAAGTCCGCGCCCGCCGCGAGGCGGCCGCCGCTGGAGCCGGCCGCCTCGCACCGTGCAGCACAGCCCGCGCGCCGCAAGGCCGCGGGCTGTTTTCATGCAGCTTCATGCGGCCTCATGCAGCGGCGCGCACCGGCTGTGCGCCGGCCTTCGGGCCGCACCGGCCGCCGGATGTGAAGTTGCACACGGTGCGGCCGCCGACAGCGCCCGTGCCCCCCGAAGCATGGGGATGGGGCCCCGCATCGGGCTCCCTACACTGCCGCCCATCGCCTGCTCGACGACCGCCTGTCGGCGCGGCAGCACCCGATCACCCACCGTCCGCAGCCGCCATGCCGCCACCCACCCCGAGCCAGTTGATTGCCGCCGCCAACGGCCAGATATGCAGCTCCGAAGGCTGGGTGCTGCGCCCGGTCGGCCCGGACCTGCTGGAGTACGACGACGGCTGCGCTGCCTGCCTGATCAACATCGGCAACCCGACACGCCAGGCGGTGCGCCCGATCTACGCGAGCGAATCCACCTCGGCGCTGTTCCCGCACCTGGGCGAACACCTGCGCGCGGCACTGCCCTATCTGAAGGGCAACTACGTCGTCGTCTGAAGCGGCACCCAGCCGCGCAAGGTCACCGCGACATCGCCGACGCCGCTGCCGTCGAGCGCGGAGAACAACGCCACGGCGGCATCGGCGCCTTCAGGCAGCAGCGGCTCGAGGCGTCCGACGGCGTCACGCAATGCGCGCGCACCGGGGGCGCGGCCGAGCTTGTCGGACTTGGTCAGCAGCACCAGCAGGCGCAGCGCGCCGCCGGCCAGGCGCCCCTGCAGCCAATTCACGAGCCGCTCGTCCAGATCGGTCAGCCCCAGGCGCGAATCGACCAGCAGCACCACCCCGGCCAGATTGCGCCGCTGCGCCAGGTACTGCGCCATCACTTCCTGCCAACGCAGCTTCGCCGATCGTTCGACCGATGCGTAGCCGTAGCCCGGCAGGTCGGCGAGCAGCGCATCGGGCGCATCCTTGGGCCCGAGCGCGAACAGGTTGATGTGCTGCGTGCGTCCCGGCGTGCGCGACGCGAAAGCCAGCCGCCGCTGCTGCGTCAGGCGGTTGATCGCACTGGACTTGCCGGCGTTGCTGCGGCCGACGAAGGCAATCTCGGGCAGGCCGGATGTCGGCAGCTGCGGCAGCTGCGACGCGGTGGTCAGGAAGCGTGCGCCGTGCAGCCAGGCCAGCGCGGCACGCTGTGCCGGATCGAAAGCGGCAGCCGCTGCACGGGAATGGGCTGGTGCGGTCATCGGCCATTGTAAAATTCGCGCGCTTGTCAGCCTGCCGCCACAACCCGACGAAGCCGCACATGAAAAAGCTCCTCGCCCTGCTCATTGCCGCCGCCTTCTCGGCCCCGGCGCTGGCTGCAGATGCCAAGCCCGCCGCCACGGCCGACCTGGCCAAGGGCGAGGCGACCGCAACCCAGATCTGCGGCGCGTGCCACAGCTTCGACGGCACACGCGGCCTGCCGGCCAATCCGATCCTCGCCGGCCAGTTCCCCGAGTACCTGGTCAAGCAGCTGCAGGACTTCAAGTCGGGCCAGCGCGTCAACGCGATCATGCAGGGCTTCGCCGCGATCCTGAGCGACGAGGACATGCTGAACGTCGCCGCGTTCTACGCGTCGAAATCGGCCAAGCCGGGCGACGCCAAGGACAAGGACACCTTGCTGCTGGGCGAGCGCATCTACCGCGGCGGCATCGCCGATCGGCAGATCGCCGCCTGCGCCGGCTGCCACAGCCCCAACGGCGCCGGCATCCCGAAGCAGTATCCGCGCCTGGCGGGCCAGCACGGCGAGTACGCCGAGCTGCAGCTGAGCGCGTTCCGCTCGGGCGAGCGGAAGAACAGCCAGCCGATGCTGGACGTGGCGGCCAAGATGAACGACCGCGAGATCAAGGCAGTCGCCGACTACATGGCCGGCCTGCACTGACCGGCGCGGCGCACGGCCAAGACCCTCGCGCCGACGCGCTGCTGCACCGGCGCTAAGGTCGGCGCCGGGCGCCCGGCCCAGGGCGCCTCGACGAGGCTTCGTATGCATTTCCTTCCCGAACGCGGCCATGGCAGGAGCCTGGCCGGCGAGATCACGCCGCCCGCGCTGTACGCGCAGCGTCGGCGGCTGCTGGCGCAGGCCGCGGCCGGCATCGGCCTGATCGCCGGGCTACGGCCGCCGGCGGCTGCCCAGACGCAGCCGGCGGGGCGGCTGGCGCCGCTGCCGGGCGTGCGCAGCGCGGTACCCGCGGCGATGACGATGGAAAAGCCCACGCGCTGGCAGGACGTCACCACCTACAACAACTTCTACGAGTTCGGCACCGACAAGTCCGACCCGTCGCGCCGCGCCGGCCAGTTGAAGACCCGGCCCTGGACCGTGACCATCGACGGCGAAGTGCGCAAGCCCGGCCGCTGGGATCTGGATGCGCTGCTGAAGCTCAGCCCGATGGAGGAGCGCATCTACCGGCTGCGCTGCGTCGAGGGCTGGTCGATGGTGGTGCCCTGGATCGGGTATTCGCTGGCCGAACTGATCCGCCGCGTCGAGCCGACCGGCAATGCGAGGTTCGTGCAGTTCACGACGCTGGCCGACAGCGCGGCGATGCCGGGGCTGCGCTCGTCGGTGCTCGACTGGCCCTACACCGAGGCGTTGCGGCTGGACGAGGCGATGCACCCGCTGACGCTGCTTGCCTTCGGCCTGTACGGCGAGGTCCTGCCCAACCAGAACGGCGCGCCGCTGCGCCTGGTGGTGCCGTGGAAATACGGCTTCAAGTCGGCCAAGTCGATCGTGGGCATCCGCTTCGTCGACAAGCAGCCGGCGACCAGCTGGGAGCGGGCGGCACCGCAGGAGTACGGCTTCTATTCGAACGTCAACCCGAAAGTCGATCACCCGCGCTGGAGCCAGGCCACCGAGCGGCGCATCGGCGAGGACGGCCTGTTCGCGAAGAAGCGCCCGACGCTGATGTTCAACGGCTACGAGGCGCAGGTCGGGCAGCTCTATGCGGGCATGGACCTGGCGAAGGACTTCTGACGCCCGCGGCGCCGCGCCCGCCGCGATCGCCGCCGCCGTCAATGCGGCGCTGCGCCATCCGGCCGCCAAGCCGGCGGCCTTCGTGCTGGCGTCGCTGCCGCTGCTGCACCTGATCTGGGGCGCATGGGCCGACACGCTGGGCGCGAACCCGGCGCAGGCGCTGTCGCGCGGCACCGGCGACTGGACGCTGCGGCTGCTGTGCGCGACGCTGGCGGTGACGCCGCTGCGCGAAGCCTTCGGCTGGCACGCGCTGCTGCGGCTGCGCCGCATGCTCGGGCTGTGGACCTTCGCCTACGCGCTGGCGCACCTGCTGTGCTATGCATGGCTGGACATGGGCTTTGACGCGGCGGCGATCGTGCGCGACATCCCGAAGCGGCCCTTCGTGCTCGTGGGCACGCTGGCCTTCGTGCTGCTGCTGCCGCTGGCGGGCACCTCGTTCGACCGGGCGGTGCGCGCGCTCGGCGGCAGGCGCTGGCGCGCGCTGCATCGCAGCGTCTACGCGATCGCGCTGCTGGCTGTGCTGCACTTCCTGTGGGCGCGCAGCGCGAAGAACGACCTGGCCGAGGTCGCGGTCTATGCGGCAATCGTCGCGCTGCTGCTGGGCTGGCGACTGCGGGCGGCGCTGCGCAGGCAACTGCCTGCCCGCTGATGCCGGCCCGCGTCCGCAAAGCCCTCGACGCCAGCGCCGAAAATGCGCCGACGAGGAAGAGGCCCACTGCGTAGGGCTCGCCGGGAGCGAGTTGGGTGGCTGATGCGATACGAACGGCGACCTGAGCTGTTGATCTCATTGAGAAGATTCAGGAAACATCTCGCGCTGTTCCCCTGTCTGTTCCCCCAGTCCGCGCGGGACGTCATGAGACCACGAGCCGCCACCATTCTGGTGCGATCCTGTCGCCATCGCAGCGGCTCGTCCCGCCACATTGACGCCAGTGAACTGGGAGAAGCAACCTCAGCCGGCTGCCTCAAAGCCGCTGCGAACCAGATCCGCGATCCGAACCGCCATGCTGCGCGAGGGATCGAACGGAAGGTCTTCGAATCCGAAGGCTGCATGGAGCGCCCGCACATCGTCATCCAGCGGATGCGTCAGCACGCAGAAGCAGCCGACCTGGCCGGACAGGCGCACCGCCGTGGTGAGCGCATAGAACATCAGCGATCGCGCAATACCCTTCTTCTGCCACCGCAGGTCGACCGCCAACTGGCCGAGCAGGATGGCGGGCAGCGGGTCGGGTCGATTGCGTTGCTGTGCCTTCGGCAACCAGGCTCGCTCGACCTGCGCCGTCGACAGACTCACGCAGCCGACGATGCCGCCCGTTTCCCCATCGCAGATCACGCTGGTCCGCGAGACCCCCAGTTCCTGGTTGCGCCAGGCGTGGCGGCGGAACCAGTGATTCAACGCGTCGCGCCCGCAATCGAAGGCCGCTGCATCGTCAGCAGCCGCCAGGGGTCGCGGCGGCGTGAAGGCGGCTATCGGGGGAATCGCGCCTGAGGTCACTTCTGCCAGACGGGGCGAGTCTTGGACAGCTTTCGAAGCGCCGGCAGTTCCCGCGCGGGCGAGCGGGCCCAGGCCTCGAACCGGGCCCAGTCCTTCGCTGGAATCGTCACGATGCGGCGATTCAGCAGGTCGGACTCGGCCGCTTCGAGCGCACGCCGCCTCACGAAGTCGCTGAGGTTGGTACTGGCCTGTTCGGCCGCGGCCTCCAGCAAGGCACGTTCGCTGGCACTGACGCGAACACTCAGAACGGCGGCGGAGGCGGTTGGCACGAGGACATCTCCCTAGAGGATGTATGACAATAGCATACAAGACCACGAAGCGCCGTTCTGCGACCCTGCACCCTGCCTTCGATCAGCGCGGTGCCGTGGCCGCGTTCGGCAACAGCTCGACCCGCTTCAACCACCGCACCTGATTTCAAGCATGAACGTTCACCCCCTGCGCGCGCGCGATCACGAAGACGCGGCCCGCGTCGCGATCTCATGGTTGGCCGAGCGTCATCGCAAGGGCTGGCGCAGCGCGTTCGAGGCCCTGCTGGACCTCTGGCGGCCCGAAGGTCCGCGTGACGGCTGGCAGCTGGACGAAGACGGCATGACCATGGTGTCGATCAACGCCGGCGAGTGGTTGATCTCCCGCGGGGAGATCAACGCCCGTGGTGGCCTGCGAGAGATCAACGCCTACCTGTTGGGGCGGGACGGCCCGTTTCTCACGCCCGGACAGCGCGACTGGATCGCTCAACTGCGCGCCCGGCCCCTGCGCCTGTACCGGGTCACCGATGTGCAGCCCGGCGCCGGCATGACCCTGATCGACGAGTTCGACCCGCAGGCCCAGCCGAAGCAGGTGCGCGAGATCAGCGGCAGCCGCAGTGCGAGGCCGGGCATGCTGATCGGCGCGCGCATCATGGAGGTCGCCACCGGCGCGGGCGTCGACGGGCATCATGAGCTCTCGGGCGCCATCTATCCCTTCTCCAAACTGGCGGAAGCGGCCGTGCTGGCGCAGGCCCGCCAGGCGATGGCCGGCTCTGCCGAACTCGAGCTCCACGTCGACAACCAACGCGATCTGCTCGAGCTGACGATCGCCCGTGCCTGGCTGGACCAGTGGTTCGCGCCCCCATCGCTTCCACAGATCCAGGATGCATCGACCGGCGATCCCCTGCTGCTGGTGACCGACCACTACCGCGTGCTCGATGCGGCGGCGCTCGCCGCTGCCGTGGCGTCGCAGCCCGATGTCAGCGGCGATGCGCGGCAGGGATGGAATCGCATGGCCGAAGGCGCTGACGGCGCGCAGCGCAGCCTGTCGACCATCAACCCAGGACGCAGTACCGACCGCATCGAACTCTTCCACCGCACCCAGCGGCTCGCCGATGCAGGCCGCGCCTGGTTCGAAGACGTGGCCGGCGCGGCCGTGCAGCACCTGACGCGAGAGATCACCGATCCGGCAGGCCATCTCGCCCGAGCCGGAGGCGGCGATACGGGCCGCACGCCGCGATCCTCCTCAACAAGCACACCGGAGCTGCCGCCCGAGGTCATCGCACAAGCGATCGAGCAAATGCTCCATCGCCACTACGCCAACTGGGCTGACGAGACGATTCCCGCCCTGGACGGACGCACGCCGCGTCAGGCCCTCGCCACCCCGGCAGGCTTGGAGCGCGTGAAGGGCCTGCTGCGCGAGTACGAAGAAGGCGAACGGCAGCAGTCCGCCGCCCAAGGCAGGCCCGCCGTGTCCTACCAGTTCTTGTGGGACGCCTTGGGGATATCGAGGTGAGCACGGACGGCACCCCGCCCGGCCGCAGGAGCGATGCCGCGCGGGTGTTGACCCTCGACCTCGAGGAACTGATCTGGGCTCTGAACTCGCGCGACCCGCTCGGGGAGAGCCGCCACTGGCTGAACATCGAGTCCGGGACGATCCAGTCCCTCATCGGACCCGATGCCGATGACGAAGCCGACGGGGACCCCCGCGATGACGACCGCCGGCTGTTCATCGAACCCATCGAGTCGTCCGAGGCCTTCCGCGTGATGGAGGATTTCGTCGATCAGTGCGGCGATGACCGTCTGGCCCGGGCGCTCGGGCAAGCGCTGCAACAGCGCAAGCCCTTCCGTCGATTCAAGGACGTGCTGGCCGCGCACCCGGCCCAACGCGAGGCCTGGTTCGCCTTCGAGCGGCAGGCGATGGAGGCGATCGCACGGCGGTGGTGCGAAGACCACGGCATCTCGCCCCGGTGGGCCGCCCGGCCGAGCAGGCCTACGCCTTGAGCCGCGTCAGATCGTCGAGGCGGCCCACCGCTGCGCGACCCTGCGCGCGTAGCTCACCTGGTTCTTGGTGCACACCAGTCCATGCGGGCTGCCCTTGCGCTCGGTGCAGCAGTCGACGTCGTGCCGGCCCTGACGGATCGAGTCCTCGACGTGACGGCGATCGGCCTCGCGCGCCTTGAAGCGCCAGACCTCGTGGTTGCTCGTCATCGAGCTTGGCGATGCGCTTGGCCGACAGCGACGCGCGACTCAGGTCGAGTTCCTGGCGTTTCTGCCGGAACTCGATGTCGATGCGCGTGTCCTCCGCCCGCGCCAGTTCCTTGGCTGCGCCACGGTCCGACGTGCCCAGGCTGCAGACGATGTGCTCTTGGTGTGCGGGATACGCCGCACGGGTGGCGGCGGGGATGCGGCGACGCACGTACAGGTTGCCGTGCTTGCCGCGTGCATGAACGCTTTCGGAAACTACTCTGAAGGTCTGCTCCACAAGGGGTTGTGTGACAGACCGTGCAGCAACCGGCTGCTCCGCCTAAGCGACAAGGCCTTGATTCCCAAGGAAATCAAGGCCCTGCGCGTACGACTGGAGTTTTTTGGGGTGGCTGATGGGACTCGAACCCACGACGACCAGAATCACAATCTGGGACTCTACCAACTGAGCTACAGCCACCACGGCAGCCGCAATTATAGGCGGCCCGCTGTCTGCGGCCGCGCTCAGCGCTCCGGCGCCGAAGCCTGCGCAGCCGGCTTGATCTCGACCTTGTAGCGGCTCTTCAGCGCCTCGTAGTACGCCTGGGCCTCGGCATTGCCGATCGCCTGCGCGTACTGCGCCTGGAGCGCCTGCGGCGCGCCCAGGCCCGGGTCGCGCGGCAGCACCTGCTGCACGCGCGCGACCAGGTAGCCCTGGTCGCCCAGGTCCACCCCGACCGGCTGCGGCAGCTTGGCAGGGTCGGCGCCGAGGATCGCCTCGACCGCCGCCCGCGGCAGGCCCTGCGGCGCGGCGCGGCCCACGACCAGCGACTCGGGCAGCGCCGTGGCCGCACCACCCTGGAGCTCGGCGTACAGCTTCTCGCCGTCCTTGCGCGCCAGCGCCGCCGCCTGCTGCGCGATCACCGCCTCGCGCACGCGCTCCTTCACTTCGGCCAGCGGCAGCGTGTGCGCGGGCCGGTAGTCGACGATGCGTGCGGCGGCCAGCTGGTTCGGGCCGACCTCGACCGCATCGGTGTTGCGCTTGTTGCGCACGCTGTCGTCGCTGAAGACCGCTTCGAGCAGCTTGGCCGAAGCCAGCGGCCCGGTCGCCCCGGGCGCCGGCGTGCGCTGCACCGTGGCGCGGTGCGGGCTGAGCTTGAGCTTGTCGATCACCGGCTGCAGGCTGTCGCTCTGCTCGTACACCGTATTGGAGAACTGCTCGGCCGCCTCGGCGTAGCGCTTCTGCGCCAACTGCTTCTTGACCTCGTCCTCGATCTGGGCGCGCACCGCGTCGAAGGGCTTCTTGTCGCCGCCGCGCACCGCATCGAGGCGGATGACGTGGTAGCCGAAGTCGGTGTCGACGACGTTGCTGATCTCGCCCGGCTTCATCGCGAACACCGCATCCTCGAAGGGCTTGACCATCGCCCCGCGGCCGAAGAAGCCGAGGTCGCCGCCCTCGGCGGCGCTGCCCGGATCGTTGCTGTTCTTGCGCGCCAGCTCGGCGAACTCGCCGGGGTTGCGGCGCAACTGCTCGAGCAGCGCTTCGGCCTTCGCCTTGGCCTTCGCGCGCTCGTCGGCCGCAAGCCCCTTGTCGGCCGCGATCAGGATGTGGCTCGCGCGCCGTTCCTCGGCGGTGGTGTAGTGGGCGATGTTCTCGTCGTAGTAGCGGCGCAGTTCTTCCTCGGGCACGCTGATGCCGGCCTTCAGCGCCTGGGCGTCGAGCACCACGTACTCGATCGTCGCCTGCTCCGGCGCGCGGTACTGCGGCTCGTGCGCCTTGTAGTAGGCCTCGATCTCGGCTTCGGTGGGATTCAGCTTCGAGCGGTAGTCCTTCGGGTCGAAGCGCTGCAGCTGCACCTGCCGGCGCTGGAAGACGGCGTCGATCGCCGGGTCGACCACCGCCACCGGCGCGACCACGCTGCCGGCGATGCCCTGCAGCACCTGGCGCATCGCCAGTTCCTGCCGCAG
>JAFEFZ010000090.1 GCA_018240325.1 Pseudomonadota bacterium | reverse complement strand
GCACGGCCTCGTCGCAGGCGTGCACGTGGCGCGCATCGGCATCGGCGTCGGAATACACCGCCACCGTCTGCACGCCCAGGCGGCGCGCGGTGCTGGCGATGCGCACGGCGATCTCGCCGCGGTTGGCAATCAGGATCTTCTGGAACATTGCTTCACCCCGCGGCTCGATCGCCGCTCGCTGCGCTCGTACGGCCATCTGGCTGCGGCACCGCCCCGGCTGCGCCGGCGCGAGCCTTCGCCGCAACCGCCTGCCGGCGGTTGTCGCCGCGGTTGGCAATCAGGATCTTCTGGAACATCGCGCCCTCGCCTCACATGCGGAAGATGCCGAAACGCGGCACCGGCGGAATCGGCGCGTTCAGGCAGGCCGACAGGCTCAAGCCCAGCACCCGGCGCGTGTCGGCCGGGTCGATCACGCCGTCGTCCCAGAGCCTGGCGGTCGAGTAGTACGGGTGGCCCTGGTGCTCGTACTGGTCGAGGATCGGCTGGCGGAACGCGGCCTCCTCCTGCGCCGACCACTGGCCGCCGCGCGCCTCGATGCCGTCGCGCTTGACGGTGGCCAGCACGCTGGCCGCCTGCTCGCCACCCATCACGCTGACGCGCGCGTTCGGCCACATCCACAGGAAGCGCGGGCTGTAGGCGCGGCCGCACATGCCGTAGTTGCCGGCGCCGAAGCTGCCGCCGATGATCAGCGTGAGCTTGGGCACCTGCGCGGTGGCCACCGCGGTGACCATCTTGGCGCCGTCCTTGGCGATGCCCGCGTTCTCGTACTTGCGGCCGACCATGAAGCCGGTGATGTTCTGCAGGAACAGCAGCGGGATGCCGCGCTGCGCGCACAGCTCGATGAAGTGGGCGCCTTTTTGTGCGCTCTCGCCGAACAGGATGCCGTTGTTGGCGACGATCCCCAGCGGCATGCCGTGCAGCCGCGCGAAGCCGGTGATCAGCGTGGTGCCGTAGCGCGCCTTGAACTCGTCCAGACGCGAGCCGTCCACCACGCGCGCGATCACCTCGCGCACGTCGTAGGGCTTGCGCGTGTCGCCGGGGATCACGCCGTGCAGTTCGGCCGGGTCGTAGCGCGGATCTTCCACCGGCTCGAGCGTCACCGTCTCGGGCTTGCGGCGGTTGAAGCTGGCGACGATGCGCCGGGCGATCAGCAGCGCGTGGCGGTCGTTCTCGGCCAGGTGGTCGGCCACGCCCGACAGCCGGGTGTGCACGTCGCCGCCGCCCAGATCCTCGGCGCTGACCACCTCGCCGATCGCCGCCTTCACCAGCGGCGGGCCGCCGAGGAAGATCGTGCCCTGGTCGCGCACGATCACGGTCTCGTCGCTCATCGCCGGCACGTAGGCGCCGCCCGCCGTGCACGAGCCCATCACCACCGCCACCTGCGGGATGCCGAGCGCGCTCAGGTTGGCCTGGTTGTAGAAGATGCGGCCGAAATGCTCGCGGTCGGGGAAGACTTCGTCCTGGCGCGGCAGGAAGGCGCCGCCCGAATCGACCAGGTAGATGCACGGCAGGTGGTTCTGCAGCGCGATCTCCTGCGCGCGCAGGTGCTTTTTGACCGTCAGCGGGTAGTAGGTGCCGCCCTTCACGGTGGCGTCGTTGGCGACGATCATGCACTCGCGCCCCATCACCCGGCCGATGCCGGTGATCACGCCGGCCGACGGCGCCTCGCCGCCGTACATGCCGTGCGCCGCGAGCTGGCCGACCTCGAGGAAGGGCGTGTCGGCGTCGAGCAGGTGCTCGACGCGCTCGCGCGGCAGCAGCTTGCCGCGGGCGGTGTGCTTGGCACGCGCCGTCTCACCGCCGCCGAGCGCGGCCGCGGACGCCTGCGTGTGCAGGTCGTCGACCAGCGTGCGCATCCGCGCCGCGTTGGCGCGGAATTCCTCGGAGCGAGGATTGATCTGGGTCTTCAGGATCGACATAGGAGGTCCTCGTGGCGGCGCGGCCTACATCGACTCGGCGTACAGCTCGCGCCCGATCAGCATGCGACGGATCTCCGACGTGCCCGCGCCGATCTCGTACAGCTTGGCGTCGCGCCACAGCCGGCCGGCGGGGAACTCGTTGATGTAGCCGTTGCCGCCCAGCGCCTGGATCGCCTCGCCGGCCATCCAGGTGGCCTTCTCGGCCGAATAGAGGATGGCGCCGGCGGCGTCCTTGCGCAGCGTGCGCGCGTGGTCGCCGCGGTCGCAGGCCTGGCCCACCGCATACACATAGGCGCGGCACGCCGACCAGGTGCTGTACATGTCGGCGATCTTGCCCTGCATCAGCTGGAATTCGCCGATGCTCTGGCCGAACTGCTTGCGCTCGTGCACGTAGGGCAGCACGACGTCCATGCAGGCGGCCATGATGCCCAGCGGCCCGCCCGACAGCACCGCGCGCTCGTAGTCCAGCCCGCTCATCAGCACCTTCACGCCCTTGCCCTCGCCGCCGAGCACGTTCTCGACCGGCACCTCGCAGTCGTCGAAGAACAGCGGGAAGGTGTTGCTGCCGCGCATGCCGAGCTTGTCGAGCTTGGTGCCGTGGCTGAAGCCCTTGAAGCCCCTCTCGACGATGAAGGCGGTCATGCCGCCGGCGCCGGCATTGAGGTCGGTCTTCGCGTAGATCACCAGCGTGTCGGCGTCGCCGCCGTTGGTGATCCACATCTTCGAGCCGTTGAGCACCCAGCGGTCGCCCTTCAGGTCGGCGCGCAGCTTCATGCTGACCACGTCGGAGCCCGCATTGGGCTCGCTCATCGCGAGCGCGCCCACGTGCTCGCCGCTGACCAGCTTGGGCAGGTACCTGGCCTTCTGCGCCGGGCTGCCGTTGCGGTGGATCTGGTTCACGCACAGGTTGGAATGTGCGCCGTAGCTCAGGCCCACCGCGGCCGACGCGCGCGACACTTCTTCCAGCGCGACGATGTGCGCCAGATAACCGAGTTGCGTGCCGCCGTACTCTTCGCTGACCGTCATGCCGTGCAGGCCGAGCTCGCCGAGCTTGCGCCACAGGTCGGGCGGGAACTGGTTGTCGCGGTCGATGTCGCCGGCGCGCGGCGCGATCTGCTCGGCGGCAAAGACCTGCACGCTGTCGCGCAGCATGTCGATGGTTTCACCGAGGGCGAAGTTCAGTCCGGCAAACAGGGCAGGCATCGTGTTGGCTCCGGTTGGGAAAGGGCCCGCGCCGCCGCGGGGCCCAGGACGAAAGCGCGCATGCGGGCGCAGCAGACCCGCCGGCCCATGGCCGCCAGACTCGGCGTCACGGTGCGCCCCCGCGGTGTACGCATCGGCGCGTCATGCGGTCTTGGTATCGGCGATGCCGAGCTCGCGGATCATCTGATCGCGCATCACGAACTTCTGCAGCTTGCCGGTGATCGTCATCGGCATGTCGTCGACGAAGCGGATGTAGCGCGGCACCTTGTAGTGGGCGATCTGGTCGCGGCAGAAGTCGCGGATCTCCTGCTCGGTGCACTGCTCGCCCGGCTTCAGCGTGATCCACGCGCAGACTTCCTCGCCGTACCGGGCGTCGGGCACGCCGAACACCTGCACCGACTGCACCTTCGGGTGGCGGAACAGGAACTCCTCGATCTCGCGCGGGTAG
>JAFEFZ010000008.1 GCA_018240325.1 Pseudomonadota bacterium | reverse complement strand
GGCCCCGGGCGCGGGCGAAGGCGGCGGCCGCGGCGTAGCCGGGCGGCGGGTCCGGCGGCCGGATCGCGCCTTTTCCGGCGCATTTCGCGCCTTCGGCGACCCTGGCGGATCCGGGACAATCGCGCACCATGATCGTCTTCTACTGGGTGATGGCGGTGCTGATCGTCGGCACCTTCGTGCCGTCGGCGCTGTACCTCGGGCTGTACGCCGCCACCGGCGAGCCCGCCTGCGCGAGCCGCGCCCGGGCGCTGTGGAACTTCACCCGCGTGCTCACGCTGTTCGGCGTCAACCTGCTGATCTGGGGGCACGTGGTCGTCGGGTTGTGGCGCATCTGGTTCGGCTGACCCGGTCCTGAACGCGCGGGCGGGTGCGCCGCGCGCGCACGCCGCAGCCGAGCGCCGCCGGCGCGCCTGACGCGCATCGGTTACCGTGCCGCCCCATGCCGCCGACCACGACCGACCGCCCCCCCAGCAGCCTGCAACTCGCGTGGCGCCAGGCCGCGCGCGACTTCCGCGCCGGCGAGTTGCGGCTGCTGGCGCTGGCGGTGCTGCTGGCGGTGGCCGCGCTGACGGCGGTCGGCTTCTTCGCCGACCGGCTCGAGCGCGGGCTGGCGCGCGACGCGCGCGCGCTGCTCGGCGGCGACGCGGTGATCGCCAGCGACCAGCCGGCACCGGCCGAACTGCTGGCGCGGGCGCGCGAGCTCGGCCTCTCGACCGCCACCAGCCTGAGCTTCCCGAGCATGGGCCGCGCGCCCGACGAGCTCGGCGGCGCGGCGCGGCTGGTCGCGGTGAAGGCGGTCAGCGCCGGCTACCCGCTGCGCGGCGCGCTGCAGCTGCGTGCCGCGCCCGACGCGCCGGTGCGCGAAGTCGCCGGTGCCCCGCCGCACGGCGAAGCCTGGGCCGATCCGGCGCTGCTCGATGCGCTGCAGCTGCGCGTGGGCGACGATCTGCTGCTCGGCGATTCGGCTTTCAAGATCACGCAGCTGATCGCCGTCGAGCCCGACCGCGGCGCCGGCTTCATGGCCTTCGCGCCGCGCGTGCTGGTCAACGAGGCCGACCTGGCCGAAACCGGCCTGGTGCAGCCGGCCAGCCGCATCAGCTACCGGCTGGCGCTGGCCGCGCCGCCCGGCGGCGAGCGCCGGCTGGCCGAGTACGTGGCCTGGGCCGACGCCCGGATCAAGTCGGTGCCGCTGCGCGGCGTGCGGCTCGAGTCGCTGGACAGCGGCCGGCCCGAGATGCGCCAGACGCTGGACCGCGCCGGCAAGTTCCTGAACCTGGTGGCGCTGCTGGCGGCGCTGCTGGCGGCGGTGGCCACCGGCATCGCCGCGCGCGACTTCGCGCAGCGCCACCTCGACGACTGTGCGATGCAGCGCGTGCTCGGCCTGCCGCAGGGCCGGATCGCGCGTGCCTACGCGCTCGAGTTCGCCGGCGTCGGCCTCGCGGCCAGCATCGGCGGCGTGCTCGTCGGGCTGCTGGTGCACCTGGGCTTCGTGTGGCTGCTGGCCGGGCTGGTGGGTGCGCAGCTGCCGCCGCCGGGGCCGATGCCGGCGCTGTTCGGCCTGGGCGTGGGCATGACGCTGCTGCTCGGCTTCGGGCTGCCGCCGGTGCTGCAGCTGGCGCGCGTGCCGCCGCTGCGCGTGATGCGCCGCGACGTGGGCGAGCCCAGGGCGGCGTCGCTGGGCGTGCTGGCGGCCGGCGTGGCCGGCTTCGTTGCGCTGTTGCTGGCGGTGTCGGCCGACCCGAAGCTCGGGCTGATCGCGGTGGGCGGCTTCGCGGCGGCGGC
>JAFEFZ010000089.1 GCA_018240325.1 Pseudomonadota bacterium | reverse complement strand
TATTCGATCGCCAGCGGCAGCCGCGCCGGCACGTTGCGGTCGAAGAAGGCGCCGTCGCCGATGCGCAGGTGGGTGCCGTCGGGCCGGGTGCGGTGGATCACGAAGTCGAGGAAGCCGCGGATGCCCGGCTCGGCGGCGAACAGGTCTTCGCCGGTGGCGCTGCGCCACATCGCCGGCACTTCCCAGATGGCGTTGCCGATGCCGATGCCGACGTATTCGCCACCTTCGTGCCAGCCGCCGTTTTGGCCCATCACCTGGCGCCATACCGGCAGCACGCGCTGCTGCCACAGGTCGGCGGTGAAGCGCATCACCGGCTCGCCGCGCGGGTCGTCGCGCCACAGCGCCAGCGAGCAGGCCACCAGCGCCTGGAACGGCGCGTTGTACAGGTACACGTTGTACGGCGACAGGCGTTCGGTGCGGATGAACTGGATGAGGTATTCGCAGCCGTCGGCCAGCTTGCTGCGCAGCTGCGCACGCTGGTCCGGGCTCCAGCGGTCGTGGAGCCAGTCGTAGGCCACGGCCAGCGGCCGCACCTGGTCGTGGCCGCGGTCCTCGAACTTCGTGGTCATCAACTGCGCGTGCAGCGTGGCCAGATCCTGGCTGCCGGGGTCGATGAATTCGAGCACGGCGCGCGCCTGCCAGCTGTAGGCGTTGGGCGAGGCCGCCTGCGCCAGGCGCCGCATCTCGTCGAGGTAAGGCCCGCCGTCGCGGCGCAGGCGCGCGATGTCGTCGTCGCTCGGGTGGGGCAGCCGCGGGTGCGCCTGGCGGAACCCGGGCAGCACCACGGGCGGCAGTTCTGCGCCGGGTGGCAGTTGCGGCATCGTCGATTCGTCGGCCGGGCGCTCGACATGCGGGTTGGCCAGCAGCGCGCCGATCGCCACGACGGCGACGGCGGTGGCGGCGCCGGCCCACAGCAGGCGCCGTTGCAGGCGCCGCGGCCGGTGCCTTCGATGAAGCTGTGGCTCGCGGCCGGCGCGCTGCGCGCCGTCGTGCGGCCGCGGCGGCGATGGCGGCGGCGGTGGCGAAGGGGCGGCCGTGCGGTTCATGCCCGGCTGCGCATGCTGCAGGGCGGCCCTGCGGGCGCCTGCCAGGTCGGCGAGCACGGCGTTGACCAGCGCCGCGGCACTGGCCGCGATCAGCAGGTTGGTCGGGTCCGGCTTCAGGCCGGGCACGAAGAGCTTCAGCGTCTCGATCGCCAAGGCCAGCAGCGCCGCGAGCAGCGCCGCCAGGCCGGGGCGCGATGCGCGCGGCCGCAGCAGCCACAGGCCGATGCCGACCGGCGCGTACGCACCCGCCTGGGCCAGCAGGCTCCACAACGCCGCGGTTTCGGTGGTGAAGTAGTGGTAGTAGAAGGGCAGGAAATGGGTGTCGGCAAGCTTGCCCGCGGCCACCCAGCGCGGCTCGAGCGTGCCCGAGAAGCCCTGCACCAGCGCCAGAAGCACGACGTAGACCGGCGCCGCGGCGAGCACCGCCGCGCGCAGCGTGCGCGCATGCCGCTCGAGCATGTCCAGCCGCAGCGTGTGCTGCAGCGTCAGCCCCCAGGCGACGCCGAGCGCGCGCGTCAGCAGCGACAGGCCCTGGCTGACGCCCGACGCCAGCAGCAACTGCCCGGTCTCGATCACGGCGCCGAGCGCGAGCCCGATGAAAAACGCCCGGCCCGCGCGCAGCCTTGGCGCCACCAGCGCCAGCATCGCGCCGATCGGCATCGCGACCAGGATTTCGACGCCGAGTTTGACCGAGCAGGCCAGCGCGCCGCCGCAGGCGCCGGCCAGGCCCCAGGTGGCGGCCGCCGGGTTGGCGAGCTTGGCCTGCAGCTCGGCGCCCGACACCAGCAGGTCGTAGGGGAAGAAGGCGAGCGCCAGGTAGCCGAGCACGTACAGCGCCAGCAGCGCCCGGTGCGCAGCCGGCCCGCCCAGGTGCAGGCCGCGCCACAACCCCAGCAGCCGCGGGCCGGCGCCGAACCACAGCCCGATGCCGACGGCGGTGCCGATCGTCTCGGCGATCAGGTCGTTCTGCGACACCGTGCGCGGCGGGAAGTAGAGCTGCGCGAACTCGATCGCGAAGGCCAGCGCGATGCAGGCCACCGCCACCAGCGCCACGCCCAGCCCGGCGGCCAGCGGCCCGCGCGTGCCGGCGACGGCGCCCGTCAGCAAGAAGGCCAGCGGGATGTACAGCAGGATGTTGGCGACCCAGTCGGCGCGCGAAGCCACGCCGAGCTGCAGGTAGGGGATCGCCTCGAAGGCCGCGCTCGTCTCGGCCAGCGGCCGCGCGTGGTAGTCGAAGGGGATCAGCGAGCCGTAGACGATGAACAGCGCATACAGCAGTGCCGGCACCAGCAGGCGGCGCGCGTCGGCGGGGCACATCGGTTCGGGGTTCACGCTGTCGGGCGCAGCGGCGGGCTGCGGCGGCTTCTACGCGGTGATCAGCTTGACCCCCACCGCCACCAGCACCACGCCGATCGCAGGCCGGATGATGCCTTCGGGCGCGCGGTCGCTGAAGTGCGCGCCCAGCAGCACGCCCGGGATCGAGCCCAGCAGCAGCGTCAGCAGCAGGCCG
>JAFEFZ010000088.1 GCA_018240325.1 Pseudomonadota bacterium | reverse complement strand
CCTGCCGCTCAATCACCCGACCGGCGTTGCCGCGCGAGAGGGTGCAGCTCAACGCCGCCGGGCTGGTGGAGTTGAAGTTCGAGGCGCCGTTGTGCGACGGCCTTGCAGGCCGCGCCTGGCCGACGGCCGGGCCCTTCGCCAGGCACAAGCAGCTCACCGGACTGTTTGTGTCCGGGCTCAGCACCAGGCACCTGGCGATGAGCCTGCGGGCGATCATGCACGGCGCGGTCCGCGCGTTCATCGCCGTCGCGGCGCCACCGCGCTCGACGCTGCGCGGCGTCCCGACGGCTGCCATACCCGCCGGTCGACCGTACCCGCCGGAAGGCGCAGCGCGCGGCAGATGCCCGACGCGCCCCGAACTGGGCCCGGGGGCAGCCGTGTCCCCTGGACACGTACCGCGGCAAGCGCCCGCCGGCCGGTCGTTGCCCGGACAAAGCTTGCCTGGGCAACGATAATCGGCGGATGATGACGACTCCAGCGCCGCGGCGGGCCGCGGCCTTCTATTCGGCGCGCCGCTACGTGCCCGGCGACAGCGTCGGCTTCCTGATGCACCGCGTAGTGCAGGCGATGCGCCGGCAGATCGACCAGCGCATGGCCGCTCTCGGGCTGACCGCCGCGCAATGGGCGCCGCTGTGGCGCATCCGCCTCGACGGGCCGATCGGCGCGCGCGAGCTGGCGCAGGCCATCGGCGTCGATGCCGGCGCGATGACGCGGCTGGTCGACCGGCTCGTGGCCAAGGGCCTGGTGCAGCGCGTGCGTGCCGCCGACGACCGGCGCAGCGTGCGGCTGACGCTGACCGCCGCCGGCGAGGCGGTGGCGGCCCGGCTGCCGGCCGAGCTGGCCGCCGTGAACAACGCCTGCCTGCGCGGCTTCGACGAAGCCGAATGGCAGCAGCTGCGCGGCCTGCTGCAGCGCATGCTGGACAACGCCGGCGCAGCCGGAGCCGAACGATGAGCACCGTGCCTGCACAACCCGCCTCACAGCCTGCCGCGCAGCCACCGGCGCCGCCGCCGGCTTCGGCCCCGCCCGCCGGTGGCGCGCCGGGCGCACCGCCGGCGCCGCCGCCGGTGCTGGCGCCGCGGCGGCGCCGCGGCGCGCTGATCGGCCTGGCGCTGCTGGTGCTGCTGGGCGCGGCCGGCTTCGGCGCGTACTGGTGGCTGGTGCTGCGCCACTACGAGAGCACCGACAACGCCTACGTGCAGGCACCGCTGGTGCAGATCACGCCGCGCATCGACGGCACCGTGGTCGCGGTCGAGGTCGACGACACCGACAAGGTGCAGGCGGGCCAGGTGCTGGTGCGGCTGGACGCCAGCGACGCGCAGCTCGCGCTGCAGCGCGCCGCAGCGGCGCTGGCGCAGGCGGTGCGCGAGGTGCGCGTGCTGCAGGCGCAGGACGGCAGCTTCGACGCGCAGATCCGCGCGCGGCGCGCCGACGTCGAGCGGCTGCGCGCCGAGCTGGCCCGGGCCGAGGACGACGCCGCACGCCGGCTGCGGCTGCAGGCCAGCGGCGCGATCAGCGACGAGGACATCCGCCATGCCGAGGCGGCGCGCGCGGCCGCGCGCAGCGCGCTGGCGGCGGCGCAGTCGGCGCAGGCCGCGGCCGAGCAGCAGGCGCTGGCCAACCTGGCGCTGAGCGACGGCACCCGCATCGACAGCCACCCGGGCGTGCAGCAGGCCGCCGCCGCGCTGCGCCAGGCGCTGCTGACGCTGCGCCGCACCGAGCTGCGCGCGCCGCTGGCCGGCGAGATCGCGCGGCGCACCGTGCAGGTAGGGCAGCGCGTGGCGGCCGGCGCGCCGCTGATGGCGGTGATCCCGCTGGATCAGGTCTGGGTCGACGCCAACTTCAAGGAAGCGCAGCTGCGCCGCATGCACACCGGCCAGCCGGTGCGCATGACGGCCGACGCCTACGGCTCGAAGGTGGAGTACCGCGGCCGCATCGTCGGCATCGGTGCCGGCACCGGCGCCGCTTTCGCGCTGCTGCCGGCGCAGAACGCCACCGGCAACTGGATCAAGGTGGTGCAGCGCGTGCCGGTGCGCATCGCGCTCGACGCGCCGGCGCCGGCCGAACATCCGCTGCGCGTGGGCCTGTCGATGCAGGTCACGGTGGACCTGGACGAGCAGGCGCCGGCCGCGCCGCCGGCGGGATCGGCCACGCGGGTGGTCGACGCCGACGACCAGGCCGCGCAGCGCGAGGCCGACGACATGGTGCGGCGCATCATCGCCGCCAACCTGAAGCCGATCGCGCCGCGATGAGCAGCGCCGCGCCGCCGCAGGCGCTGCCGCCGCTGTACGGCGCCGAGCGCTGGGTGGCCACGATCTCGGTGTCGCTGGCCACCTTCATGAACGTGCTCGACTCGTCGGTGGCCAACGTGTCGATCCCGGCGATCGCGGGCGACCTGGGCGTGAGCCCGGCGCAGGGCACCTGGGTGATCACCTCGTTCGCGGTGGCCAACGCCATCTCGATGCCGCTGACCGGCTGGCTGGCGATGCGCTTCGGCGCGGTGCGCGTGTTCCTGGTCAGCACGCTGCTGTTCGTGGCGGCATCGTGGCTGTGCGGGCTGGCGCCGACGATCGAGGCGCTGGTGGGTTTCCGCGTGCTGCAAGGGCTGGTGGCCGGGCCGATGATCCCGCTGTCGCAGACGCTGCTGCTGTCGGTGTACCCGCCGGCGCTGGCCGGGCTGGCGACGGCACTGTTCGGCATGACGGTGCTGGTGGCGCCGGTGGTGGGCCCGCTGCTGGGCGGCTGGATCACCGACCACATCGCCTGGCCGTGGATCTTCTACATCAACGTGCCGATCGGGCTGGCGGCGGCGCTGCTGACCTGGCATCTGTTCCGCGCGCGCCAGACGGCGCCGCGGCGCATCCCGCTGGACCGCATCGGCTTGGGCCTGCTGGTGCTGTGGGTCGGCGCGATGCAGCTGATGCTCGACAAGGGCAAGGAGCTGGACTGGTTCGCGTCGGTCGAGATCGTCGCGCTGGCGCTGACGGCGGTGGTGGGCTTCGCCTTCTTCCTGGTGTGGGAGCTGGGTGCCGCGCATCCGGTGGTCGACCTGCGGCTGTTCGCGCGGCGCAACTTCCTGGTCGGCACGCTGGCGCTGTCGGTGGCCTACGGGCTGGTGTTCGGCAACGTGGTGCTGCTGCCGCTGTGGCTGCAGCAGTACATGGGCTACACGGCCACCTGGGCCGGGCTGGCGATGGCGCCGGTGGGGCTGCTGGCGATCCTGCTGTCGCCGTGGGTCGGCCACAACGTCGGCCGCATCGACCCGCGCTGGCTCGCGACCACCGCCTTCCTCGGCTTCGCCGCGGTGATGTGGATGCGCACGCTGTTCAGCACGCAGGCCGATTTCGAGACCATCCTGCTGCCCACGCTGCTGCAGGGCATCGCGATGGCCTTCTTCTTCATCCCGCTGCAGGCGATCGCCTACGCCGGGCTGGCGCCGGCGCGCATGCCCTCGGCCACGGGTTTGAACAACTTCGTGCGCATCACCGCCGGTGCGGTCGGCACCTCGGTGTTCACGACGCTGTGGGACAGCCGCGCCAGCCTGCACCACGCGCAACTGGCCGAGCACGTGAACCCGGCCAACCCGGCGGCGATGCAGGCCCTCGCGCAGCTGCGCGCCGCCGGCTATACGCAGGAGCAGGCGCTGGCGCAGATCAACCGGCTTATCGACCAGCAGGCCTTCACGCTCGCGGCCAACGACCTGTTCTGGCTGTCGTCGATGCTGTTCGTCGCGCTGGTGCTGCTGGTCTGGTTCAGCGGCCGGCGCCAGGGCCCGATGCTGGCGGTGGAGGGCGGCGCGCATTGAGCGCGATGCGGTGATCGGCGATCGGCGATCGCGGCGGCGCCACGACTGCGGCGCGGCTGAAGCGCACGGCGGCGCTACCCCGCCACGATGTCCTCGGGCTCGACGCCGAGTGTGCGCACCAGCGCCTGCACCTCGGCGGCGGCGGTGTCGAGCGCCGCTTCGTCGCTGCCGCGCAGCACCAGCGTCGTGCCGTAGCGCCCGTCGCGGTGGAACGGGTAGCTGCCCACGTCGAGCTGCGGGTGGCGCTGCTGGATCGCGCCCAGCCCTTGCGCGATCTGGCCTTCGCTGACATACGCGGTGATGCTGCGCGAGCGCAGCACCACGCCGCGCTCGAGCCGGCCCTCGAGCGACGCCAGCATCTGCTGCATGATCCGCGGGATGCCGGCCATCACGTAGACATTGCCGATGCAAAAGCCCGGCGGCCCCTGCGGGTTGTCGATCAGCCCGGCGCCCCGGGGCACCTGCGCCATGCGCAGCCGCGCCGCCATCACCTCGGGCGGCGACGGCCGGCTGCGGACGACGGCGGCGATGCGCTCGTCGAGCACCAGCTCCACGCCGAAGGCGCTGGCGATGCAGCCGGCGGTGATGTCGTCGTGGGTCGGCCCGATGCCGCCGGTGGTGAACAGGTAGTCGTGGCGCGCACGCAGCGTGTTGACCGCCTCGACGATCTCGGCCTCGAGGTCGGGCACCACGCGCGCTTCGCGCACCTGGATGCCCCAGCCGTTGAGCGTGCGCGCCAGGTGCGCGAGGTTCGTGTCCTGCGTGCGGCCGGACAGGATCTCGTTGCCGATGATCAGCACGGCCGCGGTCACGCGTTTGGGTTCGGTCATGATGCGCGGCGGTCTTCGGCCTACTTGTACAGCAGCTGCGGCAGCCACAGGCCGATGCCCGGGAACTGGTACAGCAGCACGATCGCGATGATCTGGATGCCCATGAACGGCAGCATGCCCGCGAAGATCTGGTTCAGCGTGACGTGCGGCGGGCTCACCCCCTTCAGGTAGAACGCGGCCATCGCCACCGGCGGGCTCAGGAACGCGGTCTGCAGGTTCAGCGCCACCAGCAGGCCGAAGAACAGCGGGTCGACGCCGAAGTTGTCGAGCAGCGGGATGAAGATCGGCATGAAGATCACGATGATCTCGGTCCATTCCAGCGGCCAGCCGAGGATGAAGATGATCACCTGGGTCAGCACCAGGAACTGCGTCTTGCTGAGGTTCATGCCCAGCACCCACTGCTCGACCAGCTCCTGCCCGCCCAGCAGCGCGAAGGCGGCCGAGAAGATCGCGCTGCCGACGAACAGCCAGCACACCATCGCGCTCGTCTTGGCCGTCAGGAACACCGATTCCTTGAGCACGTCGAGCGTGAACTGGCGGTAGGCGACTGCGAGCACGAAGCCGCCGAAGGCGCCCACTGCCGCCGCCTCGGTGGGCGTGGCCAGCCCCATCACGATCGAGCCCAGCACCGCCAGGATCAGGATCAGCAGCGGGAAGAACGAGGTCAGCAGCATCTTGAAGACCTCGAGCCGGTTGAAGCTGAGCAGCCCGTAGTACACGAGCAGCGCCAGCGCGCCCACGCCCAGGCCGATCCAGAAGCTCGCTGGTGCGGGCACGCGCTCGGTGGCCGCAGCGGCGGGCGCGGCCGGCTCGGCAGCCGGTGCCGCGAGCGCGCCTTCGGCTGCCGATGCGGTCGCGGACCCCGGTTCGGCCGGCCCGCTGCCGGGCGGCTCGGCCAGCGCCCCCGGCGGCTCGGCCAGGCCGCTGCTGTCGGCAGGCGGCTCGGCAAGGCCGCCGCTGTCGGCAGGCGGCTCGGCGAGGCCGCCGCCGGTGGCCGGTGGTTCGGCCAGCCCGCTGCCGGCCGCAGGCGGCTCGGCCAGGCCGCTGCCGACCGATGACGGCTCGGCCAGCCCGCCCGAGGGTTCGGCAACCCCGGCCCCCATCTGCTGCAGGCCGCCGGTGTCTTCCACCGCCGCCGGCCGCGTCGCCAGCTGGTGCGACCACAGCGCGACGAACACGAACAGCAGCAGCGGCAGCGCGGCGATCAGCAGCTCGCGCAGCAGGAAGCCGGTGGGCACCTCCTGGTTGCGGCGGCCCTTCAGCGCCTGCAGCAGCGCCGGCAGCGCGCGCGCCTCGCCCGAGGCCGCGATGCGCCGGGTCAGCGGCGGCAGCGGCACGAAGCGCTGCTCGGGCGTCAGCGGCGGCGCCAGCGAGGGCTTGATCTTGGCCAGCAGGATCACGTAGACCACGTACAGCCCGGCGAGCATGATGCCGGGGAAGAAGGCGCCGGCGTACAGCTGCACCACCGACACGCCGGCAGTGGCGCCGTAGACGATCAGCAGCACCGACGGCGGGATCAGGATGCCCAGGCAGCCGCCGGCGGTGATCGCGCCGGCCGACAACTGCACGCTGTAGCCGGCGCGCAGCATCTGCGGCAGCGCCAGCAGCCCCATCAGCGTGACCACAGCGCCGACGATGCCGGTGGCGGTGGCGAAGACGGCGCAGGTCACGAGCGTGGCCACGCCGAGCGCGCCGGGCACGCGCGCCAGCGACAGGTGCAGGCTCTTGAACAGCTTCTCGATCAGGTTCGCGCGCTCGACCAGGTAGCCCATGAACACGAACAGCGGGATCGCGATCAGCACGTCGTTGGCCATCGTCTTGAAGGTCGACTGCACCATCAGGTCGAGCGTGCGGTGCCAGTCGCGGTCGTAGGCGAGCCAGGTGAAGATCATCCCCATGCCCATCAGCGTGAACGCCGTGGGGAAGCCCAGCATGATCGCCACCACCACCAGCGACAGCATCAGCAGGCCGATGTGGCCCGAGGTGACCTTCTCGGCGCCGATCAGCATCGCCGCCGCACCGGCGACGATGATCGCCATCAGGCCGAAGCCGAACCACAGTTCCTTGCGCAGCTTGGGCATCACACGCCCTCCTGGCGCTGCGCCGGCGGCAGCAGGCTCGTGTCGTCGCCGATGTCGGCGTCGGTCGCGTGCACCATTTCCTTGAGCTTGTCGACGTCGACCTCTTCGACGTCATGCTCGCGCGACGGCCATTCGCCTTCGCGCAGGCAGATCACGCAGCGCACGATCTCCACCAGCCCTTGCAGCAGCAGGAAGGCGCCGGCCACCGGGATCACGAACTTGAAGGGGTAGACCGGCAGCGGGTCGGCGTTGAAGGTGGTCTCGCGGATTGCCAGCGATTCGCGCGCGAAGGTCCAGCCGGCCCAGGTCATCGCGATGACGCCGGGCAGGAAGAACACGAAGTACAGCGCCAGGTCGATCGCCGCCTGCGTGCGCGGGCGGAAGAAGCCGTAGAGCACGTCGCCGCGCACGTGGCCGTTCTTGGACAGCGTGTACGCGCCCGCCAGCATGAACAGCGCGCCGTACATCATGATCTGCGCATCCAGCACCCAGCCGTGCGGCCGGTTGAGCACGTAGCGCGAGAACACCTCCCAGGTGACCAGCAGGGTCAGGCCGACCGCCATCCAGGCGGCCGCCTTGCCCACCCAGGTGGACAGGCGGTCCACCGCCAGCAACGTCTTCTGCATCGCGGATCCTCGATCAACAAGGGCGCCGTCGCCGGCGCCCCGCGTGCGTTCGCGGCCGGATGCGGCCGATCGGCGCGGCTCAGCTCTTCTTCGCGCCGCTGCCGAAGTAGCGGTTGTAGGCCATGTTGAAGCTGACCGAGTAGTCGTTCTGCCAGGCGGTGGCGCGCTGCGCGAAGGCCTTCTGCGAATCGAGCACCTTCTGGAACAGCGGGTTCTCGCCGCCTTTCTTGGCCATGATCTTGTCCCAGGCGTCGAGCTGCGCCTTCAGGATCGTGTCGGGCGTCTTGTAGAACTTGACGCCGGCCTTCTTCAGCTCGATGTAGTCCTGCGAGTTGCGGTCGATCGCCTTCCAGCTCATGTCGGCACTGGCCGCCTGCACCGCGTAGTCGATGATCGCGCGCAGCTCCGGCGGCAGCGCGGCCACCTTGGCCTTGTTGAACAGCACCTCGAACTGCTCGCCGCTCTGGTGGTAGCTCTGCAGCATGCACACCTTGGACACGTCGGGGAAGCCGAGCAGGCGGTCGGAGCTGGCGTTGTTGAACTCGGCGCCGTCGATCAGGCCGCGGTCCAGCGCCGGCACGATCTCGCCGCCGGGCAGCGGGTTGACGGCCGCGCCCATGTCCGAATACATGTCCACCGCCAGGCCGACGGTGCGGAACTTGCTGCCCTTGATGTCGTCGACCTTGGCGATCGGCTTCTTGAACCAGCCGAAGGGCTGGGTGGGCATCGGGCCGTACAGGTACGACACCACGTCCATGTTGATCGACTTGTAGATCTCTTCGAGCAGCACCTTGCCGCCGCCGTAGTAGTGCCAGGCCAGCACCATGTTCGGGTCCATGCCGAAGGCCGGGCCCGAGCCCCACAGCGCCAGCGCCGAGTTCTTGCCGTAGTGGTAGGCGACGACGCCGTGGCCGCCGTCGAGCGTGCCCTTGTTCACCGCCTCGAGCAGCTGGAAGGCCGGCACCACCGCACCGGCGGGCAGCACTTCGATCTTCAGCCGGCCGCCGGCCATGTCGTTGACCTTCTTGGCGAAGTCCTGCGCGTACTCGTGGAAGATGTCCTTGGCCGGCCAGGTGCTCTGGAAGCGCAGGCTGGTGGTCTGGGCACTGGACACCATCGGGAAGGCGAGGCTGCCGGCACCGACGGCGCCGGCGGCGGCCTTGCCCAGGAACTTGCGGCGCGGGGCCGGGGACTTGCTCATGTGTCTGTCTCCTAGGGGGGTGGGACCGCTCGGGCGGCCCGATGCGAACGCGGCGAGCATCGCCGCAGCTTGAAATTGCATCTTAGTCAATCCCAAGGTTGATCGGCGACGGCAATAACCCGCGTGCAGCGGCGCACCGGGGCGCTCGTCGAACCGCCGCGCCGGCTCGGGGCCGGCGGGCTCTTCAGGTGCGCGCCGCTCGCCGCCAGCCGTGCTCGCCGTCGGGGGCCGCCAGCGCGTCGTCGCGCAGCTTCAGCAGGTGGGCCATCAGCGAGCGCCGCGCGACCGGGTGCATCTTCGGCGGCGCGTCGTCGTACACCAGCGCCACCAGCTGGTCCACGCTGCGCGCGCTGCCGTCGGCGGGCAGGGCGGCCAGCACCTTGGCCTCGCGCTTGAGCCGGTGGTCGATCAGCGCCTGCAGCGCGCGCCGCGGCTCGGCCATCAGGAAGCCGTGGCCCGGCGCCAGCCAGTCCAGATCCAGCGCGAGCAGTTCGCGCAGCGAGCGCAGGTACGCGCTCATGCTGCCGTCGGGCGGGTTGATCACCACCGTCGATCCCTGCATCACGTGGTCGCCGGTGAACAGCATGCGCTCCTCGTCGAGCAGCCAGCACAGGTGATTGGCGGCGTGGCCGGGGGTGTGGATCGCGCGCCAGGTGCTGCCGCCGGGCAGCACGAAGACCTCGCCGCCGGCCAGCGGCCGGTCGGGCACGAAGGCCGTGTCCTGCCACTCGGCATGCCGCGCCGCCATGCCGTGCAGCGGCGCGCCGGTCAGGGCCTTGAGCGCCCGCGCGGCCGGCGAATGGTCGGCGTGGGTGTGGGTGACGAAGATCCAGCGGATCGGCCCCGGCGCGGCCGCCAGGATCGCCTGCACATGGGCGTCGTCGTCGGGGCCGGGGTCGAGCACCGCCCACTCGTTGGCTTCACCGCCGCCGATCAGGTAGGTGTTGGTGCCCGGCCCGGTCATCACGCTGCCGTTGCCTGCGGTGACGCGGATCAGCCGCGGCGACAGCCGCACCGCCGCGCCCGGCGTCAGCTCGCAGCCGTGGCTGCCGAGGCCTTCGGGGTCGCAGCGCGCGATCTCGGCATAGGCCGGCTCGTCGGGCATCACCGGTTGCAGGCCGCTCGCGCCGGCCGCCAGCCGCGGCATCGTACAGGGCACGGCGCCGAGCGCGCGTGCATGCGCCAGCACCGCATCGACGCTGCCGAGCCGCTGCAGCCGCTCGAGGATGCGCCAGGTCGGCGGCGCGAGCTTCAGCTCGCGGCGGCGCTGCAGTGCTTCGGCAGGCGTCAGCCACTGCTGGTCGTCGAGCTCGTGGCCGTCCTGCTCGGCCACCTGCAGCGCCGGCGCCTCGGTCACGAAGAAGCGCGTGTCGTAGCGCTTGGGCACGCCCGGCGGCGTCAGCCAGTGGTCCAGGTACAGGATGCGGTCGGCCGCGAGCCGGATGCCGAAGCGGCTGCAGACCTGCGCCATCGTGGTTTCGCGCCGGTTGAGCGCGGCGCGCTGCGCAGCGATCGCATCCGCCTCGGCCGCGGCGAGGTGCGGGCCGCCCTGCGCGGCGGCGTGCAGCAGGCCGGCTTCCTCGAAGCATTCGCGCATCGCCGCGAACCAGAAGCGCAGGCCGCCCGCGGGGAGGCCCAGGCGCGCGCTCGCCTGCGCGTCGTCCAGGCCGGTGCACAGCGCGGCGCCTTCGCCGTCGCCGGCATCGACCAGCCCGCCCGGGAAGACGCTGGCGCCGCTGTGGATGTCGCCGGCACGCGGCGCGCGCCGCATCAGCAGCACCTGCATCCCTGCTGCGTCGCGGCGCAGCACCACCACGCTGGCGGCTTCGCGCGCCTGCGCGCCGGGGGTCGGTGCCCAATCGCGGGCGGTGATCGGGCCGCGCGCGGCGGTCGGCGTTTGAACGGTGGACATGGGCGCAGGGTAGCGCATCGCCGCCGCCGGCCGCGGGCTGCGCCGCAAACCGCCGCCAACGGCCGGGTGATGCCGGGGGATGTCGGGGGATGCCGGGTGAGGCCGGGCGTGCGAAGATTGCCGCATGAGCCAGGTGTATGGATCCGAAGCGCCGCGCGCGCACCGTCAGGCCGAGCACCAGCCCCCGGCGCGCTTCCTGGTGCTGATCGAGTCGGGCGGCGTGGCCGTGGCGCGGCTGTTTCTCGAGACGCGCCAGCAGGTTGCCGACTTCGACGCCGGCACCGGCGAGACGGCGCAGATGATCGCCGGCCTGGTGGCGCAGCAGGGGGCCGACGGTGCCGAGTGGGACCGCGCGCTCGAAGGCCACAGCCTGGCCGAGCGGCGCGCCGCGCAGGTGTTCGTGCTGCCCGCCTGAAGCTGCCGGCGCGGCGCCGCCGGCGCAGTTCGGCACGCAGTTCCTGAACCTGACCGGCGCGCCGATGCCAATCCAGGTGGGCAGCAGCGACGACGACGGCGCCGGCCGCTGCCGCGCGCTCGCGCAGGCGGTGAACCCCGGCAACGGCAACGCCCTGCGCGCGGTCGAGGTGCCGGGCGCCGAGCATGCAGGGGACCGGCTGATGGGGCCGATCACCGTGCGCGACCCCGTCGCCGACGAAGGCAGCTTCTTCGTGACCGGCAGGGTGCCGGTCGTGCAGATGGCGCCGAACGTGGAGCAGGCCTACGCGGCGCGCGAGCGGGTGCCGCGCCTATTCAGGCGCCAGCCCTGATCAGGGGCGCCGGCCCGGCGCGCCACGCGCCTCGGCCCGGCGTTTCCTCGAGGGCCGGCGCCGGGCTCTCGACGGCCGGCGCCGGCCGGGTCAGGCTGGCGCGCCGGCCGTCGATGCGAGCGCCGGGTAGTCGGTGTAGCCGGCCGCGCCGCCGCCGTAGAAGGTCGGGCGGTGATAGGGGTTCAGCGGCGCGCCGACGCGCAGCCGGTGCGGCAGGTCGGGGTTGGCGATGAACCAGCGGCCGAAGGCCACCGCGTCGGCGCGGCCGCTGGCCACCGCTTCGATCGCGCCCGCGCGGTCGAAGCCGCCTGCATCGATCAGCACCGTCGGCCACAGCGGGCGAAAGGTCGCTGCCGCCGACGGCTGGCCGTCGCGCACGCCGTCGGCCTTGCCGGCGCCGCTGGCGCGCGGCTCGATCAGGTGCAGGTAGGCCAGTTCGCGCAGCGCGAGCTCGCCGACCAGATGGCGGTACAGCGGCAGCGGCTCGTCCTCGCCGCTGTCGTTGGCGACGCCCCACGGCGACAGGCGGATGCCGGTGCGATCGCGGCCGACCGCGGCGACGACGGCGTCGACGACCTCGAGCACCAGCCGGCAGCGGTTGGCGATCGAGCCGCCGTAGGCGTCGGTGCGCCGGTTGCTGCGCGACTGCAGGAACTGTTCGAGCAGGTAGCCGTTGGCGCCGTGCACCTCGACGCCGTCGAAGCCGGCGGCGACCGCGTTGGCCGCCGCGGCGGCCCAGGTGTCGACCAGCGGCGCCATCTCCGCCGCCTCGAGCGCGCGCGGCACTTCGTAGGGCACCGGCTGCCAGTGCGCGTCGATCGTGCGGCCCTGCGCCGCGACCGCCGACGGGCCCACCGGCGCCGCGCCGCCCGGCTGGTGGCTCGAGTGCGACACCCGGCCGGTGTGCCACAGCTGCATGAAGATCAGACCGCCGCGCGCGTGCACCGCGTCGGTCACGCGCCGCCAGCCCTGCACCTGTGCGGCGGTGTGGATGCCGGGCACGCACGGGTGGCCGTGGCCCTGCCGTGACACCGGCGTCGCCTCGGTGATCAGCAGCCCGCCGGGCGTGGCGCGCTGCGCGTAGTACGCGGCGTTGAGCGCGGTGGGCACGTTGCCGTCGGGGTCGGCGCGCATGCGCGTCAGCGGCGCGAGCACGACGCGGTGTTGCAGCGTGTAGGGGCCGAGCTGCAGCGGCGTGAAGAGCTTGTCGGTCATCGGTGTCGGGTGGGGATCGGCAGCCAGCTGCCACGCCGAGGCTACCGCAACGGCCGACCCGCTTGCGCGTGCCGCCCGCGCAGCACGCGCCGACCGCGGAGCCGGGCCCATTCCCGCGGTGGCGCGGGTGCCGGTCGATCGACAGGCTGCCGCCCTTGCGTCGCCGCGGTAAGATGCCAGTCTTACAATGGCGCCGATCGATCATGCACACCACGAAACTGTCGAGCAAGGGGCAGGTCATCATTCCGAAGGCGCTGCGCACGGCGCGGCGCTGGTCCCCGGGCACGCAACTCGAGGTCCACGACACGCCCGACGGCCTGCTGCTGAAGCCGGCGGTCGCCGTCCGGAAGGTCGAGCTGGCCAGCGGCCTGGCCGCGATCCGCCGGCGCGTCGGCCACCCAGGACGGGCGCGGACGCTGGCCGAGATGGACGCCGCCGTGCTGCGCGAAGCGGTGCGGCGGGCGGCGCGCGGGTGATGGCCGCGCTCGACTGATGGCCGCGCTCGACACCAACGTCGTCGTCCGGTTGATCGTCGGCGACGATCCGAAGCAGGCCCGTGCGGCCGAGAAGCTGGTGGCGGCGCAGCGGTGCACGGTCGCGCCTTCGGTGCTGATGGAATGCGAGTGGGTGCTGCGCGGCAGTTACGGGCTCGGCGCCGAGGTGATCGCCGCGTGCTTTCGCGACCTGCTGGCATTGCAGAACATCGATGCGCTCGACCCCTTGCTGACGCAGCAGGTGCTGCAGGCGTACGAGGCCGGGCTCGACTTCGCCGACGCGCTGCATGCGTCGCAACGCCGCGAGGGCGAGCGCTTCGCCACCTTCGACCGGCGCCTCGTGCGCGACGCGCCGAAGGCCGGGATGGGGGACGTCGCGCCGGTGCAGGGCTGAGAGGCTGAGAGGCCTGCTTCGACGTGCCCGCGCTGCGCGAAGCGCGCGGCGCCCCGGATGGGCCGAAGGCCGCGGTGACGCTGCCGATCCTGTCACGGACGGCGGCCGCGCGCCGGTCGGGGGCACCCGCACCAGCCTGCGCCCGACGACTTGGATATGCTCGCATTCCGCGCCACTTCCGGGGCCGTGGATGAAGAACCGGCTCGACCGCGCTGCCCAACACCCGAAACCGGTCTGCGGGCCGGCCTGCGGACCCGCCTGCGGCGGGCGCGGCTGAGCGGGGCGGGCAGCGGCGGCACGCCGACGAGCCGGGAACCAGGCCATGCCAGCCCCCGCCGTGCGCATTCCACCGGTCCAGGCACTGCTCGCCTTCGAGGCGGTGGCGCGCCTGCGCAGCGTGACGCTGGCCGCGGCCGAGCTGAACGTGACGCCCAGCGCAGTCAGCCACCGCATGCGCCAGCTGGAGTCGCAGCTCGGCCTGCGGCTGTTCGCCGCGCGCGGCGACTACCTGCCCAGCACCGAGGGCGCGGCCTACCTGGCGCGGGTGCGCGAGGCGCTGGCCGCGCTGCAGCCCCCGGCACGCGCCGGCGACGGCGCGGCCAGGCCGGCCGCCACGCGGCTGCGCGTCGCGGTCACGCCCACCTTCTCGCGCCAGCTGCTGCTGCCGCGCCTGGCGCTGTTCCGCCACGCCTACCCGGACATCGAGCTGATCCTGCAGGTGACGATCCCGGTCGCCAACGTCACCGCCGAGGACGCCGACCTCGAACTGCGCTTCGGCACCGGCCCGTTCGCCGACCGCGAGTCGATGCACCTGCTGTCGGACGAGGTCTGCCCGGTGTGCAGCCCCGAATACCTGAGCGCGGCCGGGCCCTTCGACGACGGCTTCGAGACGCAGGAGTCGATCGTCCGCGCCCACCTGATCCGCACGCCGCTGGAGCCGTGGCGCACCTGGTTTCGCGCCTGCGGCGTGGCCCTGCCCGAGCCCGCCTCGGGCAGCCAGTTCAACGACCTGGGCCTGGTGCTGGACGCCGCGGTGGCCGGCTTCGGCGTGGCGCTGATGCGGCTGAAGCTGGGCCGCAGCTGGCTGGACAGCGGCCGGCTGCTGCGGCTGTCGCCGCGCAGCGTGCGCTCGCCGCACGACTACTTCCTGTGCTGGAAGCCGGGCGCGCTGCAGCGCTGGGAATGCGCGGCCTTCGTCGACTGGCTGCGGCAGGCGCTGCGGTAGGCGCACGCGCGGCGGGTGCCCGGATGCTGAAAAACATTCACGCGCGGCGCCACCGGATTTCACGCAGCGCACATTTCGGCGCTCCTACAGTGCGCCCCCTGCGCCCGGCGCTGCCGGGTTTCGAATAGCGACGACCGCACAGGAGACCGGCCATGACCTGGCAGCAGATCTACGACCCCTTCGGCAACATGTTCGTGTCCACCGCGCTGGCCGCGATTCCGGTGGTGGTGATGCTGGGCGCCCTGGGGCTGTTCCACATCAAGGCGCACATCGCCGCCGGCATGGGCCTGCTGGCCGCGCTGCTGGTGGCGGTCTTCGCCTACGGCATGCCGGCCGGCATGGCGGGCCGCGCGGCGATGCTGGGCGGCTTCGTCGGCCTGCTGCCCATCGGCTGGATCGTGCTCAACATCATCTTCCTGCACCAGCTGACCGAGCAGAACGGCAGCTTCAAGGTGCTGCAGGATTCGCTGTCGGGCATCACCGAAGACCGGCGCATCCAGCTGCTGCTGATCGCCTTCTGCTTCGGCGCCTTCTTCGAGGGCGCGGCCGGATTCGGCACCCCGGTGGCGGTGACCGCGGCCATCCTGATCGGCCTGGGCTTCTCGCCGCTGGCGGCGTCGGGGCTGTCGCTGATCGCCAACACCGCGCCGGTGGCCTTCGGCGCGCTGGGCACGCCGGTGATCACGCTGGCCAAGGTGCACGGCTACGACCTGATGGAAGTCACCGCGATGATCGGCCGCCAGCTGCCGTTCTTCTCGCTGCTGGTGCCCTTCTGGCTGATCTGGGCCTTCGCCGGGCGCAAGGCGATGATGGAGATCTGGCCCGCGATCCTGGTGACGGGCCTGTCCTTCGCGATTCCGCAGTTCCTGGTGTCCAACTTCATCGGGCCGGAGCTGGTGGACATCATCGCCGCCATCGTCTCGATGCTGTGCCTGATCGCCTTCCTGCGCGTGTGGCAGCCGAAGAAGGTCTGGACTTCGCCGTCGCTGCGCGGGCACGACCCGAGCGCGGCCGAGGCCAAGCCGCCGCAGCCGGTGGTGCGCCACGACCGCGCGGCGCTGGTCGCCGCGTGGACGCCCTGGGTCATCCTGTCGGTCTTCGTGTTCGTCTGGGGACTGCCGCCGGTCAAGGCCTGGCTCAACGGCATCTTCGCGCCGTCCATTCCGATCGAGGGGCTGCACAACCTGGTGCTGAAGTCGCCGCCGGTGGTGCCCGAGCCGCACCCCGAAGGCGCGGTCTACAGCTTCAACCTGCTGTCGGCCACCGGCACCGGCATCCTGCTGGCGGCGGTGATCAGCGCGCTCGTCATGAAGTACAAGCCGGTGGACATCGTGCGCACCTTCTTCAAGACCACCTGGCTGGTGCGCTATTCGCTGCTGACGATCGTGCTGATGCTGGCGCTGGGCACGGTGACGCGCTTCTCGGGCACCGACACCACGCTCGGCCTGGCTTTCGCCAACACCGGCATGCTGTACCCGTTCTTCGGCACGCTGATGGGCTGGATGGGGGTGGCGCTGACCGGCTCCGACACCGCGTCGAACGTGCTCTTCGGCGGCATGCAGAAGGTGGCGGCCGAGCAGCTGCACCTGTCGCCCAACCTGATGGGCGCGGCCAACAGCTCGGGCGGCGTGATGGGCAAGATGATCGACGCGCAATCCATCGTGGTGGCCTCCACCGCGACGCGCTGGTTCAACCACGAGGGCGACATCCTGCGCTACGTGTTCTTCCACTCGATCGCGCTGGCCTGCCTGGTGGGCGTGTTCGTGACGATGCAGGCCTACGTGTGGCCGTTCACGCTGCTGGTCGTGCACTGAGGAGCCCGCCATGTCTGCTCCGTCCCACCCCACCGTCGGCCTGTTCGTGACCTGCCTGGTCGACGCGATGCGCCCGCAGATCGGCTTCGCCGCGATCCGGCTGCTGGAAGAGGCCGGCTGCCGCGTCGAGGTGCCGCCGGCGCAGACCTGCTGCGGCCAGCCGGCGCTGAACAGCGGCGACGCCGCCGACTCGGCGGTGCTGGCGCGCCGGACCATCGCCGCCTTCGAGGGCTTCGACTACGTCGTGCTGCCCTCGGGCTCGTGCGCGGGCACGATGGTGCACGCCTACCCCGAGCTGCTGGCCGACGACCCGGCCTGGGCCGCGCGCGCCCGGGCGATGGCCGCGAAGACGCACGAGATCACCAGCTTCCTGGCCGACGTGATGCGCTTCGAGCCCCGGGGCCGGCGCCTGGATGCCTCGGCCACCTACCACGACAGCTGCGCCGGCCTGCGCGAGCTGGGCGTGGCGGCGCAGCCGCGCCGGCTGCTCGCGCAGGTCGAGGGGCTGCAGCTGCGCGCGCTCGAAGGCAACGACGTCTGCTGCGGCTTCGGCGGCACCTTCTGCGTCAAGTACTCGGACATCTCCAACGCCATCGTCGGCGAGAAGGCCGAGGCGATCGAGAAGACCGGCGCCGATCTGCTGCTGGCCGGCGACCTGGGCTGCCTGATGAACATGGCCGGCAAGCTGCACCGCCGCGGCGCGAAGACGCGCTGCTTCCACACCATCGAGGTGCTGGCCGGCCGTGCCGGCGCCGGCGAGCCGGCCATCGGCGAGGAGGGCTGAAGATGCACACCCACGACGCCGCCAAGCCGCCCTTCAAGCAGCGCGTCAGCGCCGCGCTGGCCGACCGCACGCTGAAGCTGGCCATCGATCGCACCACCGGCAACGCCGAGCGCAAGCGTGCCGCCGCGGTCGCGGCCTTCCCCGAATTCGAAGCCGCGCGCGCACGCGGCAAGGCGATCAAGGACCACGTGATCGCCAACCTCGCCCACTACCTGGAGATGTTCGAGCGCAACGCCGCCGCGTCCGGCGCCCAGGTGCACTGGGCGGCCGACGACGCCGAGGCGCGCGCCATCGTCACGCGCATCTGCCTGGAGGCGAAGGCGAAGCGGGTCACGCGCTCCAAGTCGATGCTGGGCGAGGAGATCGGCCTGCCGCACGCGCTCGCCGATGCCGGCATCGAGCGCGTCGAGACCGACCTGGCCGAGCACATCATCCAGCTGGCCGGCGAAGCGCCGTCGCACATCGTGTGGCCGGCGATGCACCGCACGCGCGAGCAGGTGGCCGAGCTGTTCCACGCCGCCCACCATCCGCCGCCCGAGGCCGACGACCCGGCGACGATGGTGCGCAGCGCGCGCCGCCAGTTGCGTGCCAAGTTCCTGAGCGCCGACGTCGGCATCTCGGGCGCCAACTTCCTGGTCGCCGACACCGGCGCCACCTGCACCGTCACCAACGAGGGCAACGCCGAGCTGACCACCACGCCGCCGCGCGTGCACATCGTGACCGCCGGCATCGAGAAGATCGTGCCCTCGACCGCCCACGCCTTCGCGCTGCTGCGGCTGCTGGTGCGATCGGCCACCGGCGGCGAGCTGACGCAGTACACCACCTTCCACTGCGGCCCGAAGCGCACCGGCGACGCCGACGGGCCCGAGCAGATGCACATCGTGCTGGTCGACAACGGCCGCACGCGCATGCTGGCCGACGAGTTCCGCGAGATGCTGCGCTGCATCCGCTGCGGCGCCTGCATGAACCACTGCGTCGTCTACCGCCAGATCGGCGGGCACGCCTACGGCGGCACCTACCCCGGCCCGATGGGATCGGTGCTGACGCCGGTGCTCGACGGCCTGGCCGCGTCGCGCGACCTGCCGCATGCGTGCACGATGAACGGCCGCTGCGCCGAGGTCTGCCCGGTCGGCATCCCGGTGCCGACGCTGCTGCGCGCGTGGCGCACGCGCAGCTGGCGCGAGCGGCTGGAGCCCGGCACGCTGCGCCTGGGGCTGGGCGTGTGGGCGCAGGTCGCGCGCCGCCCGGCGCTGTACCGGCTGGGCAGCCGCATCGGCGTGCGCGTGCTGCGGCTGTTCGGCCGCGGCGGCTGGATCGCCAGCCTGCCGCTGGCCGGCGGCTGGACTGCGTACCGCGACCTGCCGCGCCCGCCGGGCCGCACCTTCATGGAGCAGTACCGCGCGCAGCACAAGAAGGGGCCGCGATGAAGGCCCGCGACCGCATCCTCGCCGCCGTGCGCGCCGCGGCGCCGCCGCGCCCGGCAGCAGCCGTCGCCGCCGAGGCCGCGGCGCTGCTGGCCGATGCCGGCGCCGCGCGCCCGGCGCTGGCCGGCGCCACGCTTTCCGAGGCCTTCGAGGCCAAGGCGGCGGCGCTGGGCACCACGCTGGAGCGCGTCGCCGCGCTGGCCGAGGTGCCGCAGGCGCTGCGCCGCTACCTGCAGGCGCATGGGCTGCAGCCGTCGGTCGCGATCCAGCCGGCGGCCGAATTCGCCGCGCTCGACTGGAGCGGCATCGAGCATCACGACACGCCGGCGCCCGACGAGCCGGTGGCCCTGGGCCTGGCCGAAGGCGGCATCGCCGAAAGCGGCTCGCTGATCGTGCATTCCGGGCCGCGCACGCCGATCCTGCTGTCCTTCCTGGCGCTGCACCACGTGGTGGTGCTGCGCGCGGCGACGCTCGTGCCCTATCTGGAAGACTACGCCGAGCGCCTGGCCGCGGGCGCCGTGCCGCGCAACGCGATCCTGATCACCGGCCCCAGTGGCACCACCGACATCGAGGGCAGCTACGTGCGCGGCGCGCACGGGCCCGGCTTCCTGCACGTGATCGTGGTCGGGCAGGGCTGATCGACCGCGGCGGCAGCGGCGGCCGCGCGGCCGTGCCGGCTGCGGCGGTGCGTGGCGGGCGGCGGCCCCGGCGCACGCGGGCCGCGGCGGCGATCAGTAGTTCAGCCGCGCGTACAGCGTCTTCTGCGCCGCCTCGCGCGCCTGGCCCAGCGTGTGGATGCCCTGCGCCTGCAGCAGCGGGATCAGCTTCAGGAACACCTCGGCGGTGACGATCGCGTCGCCCAGCGCCGTGTGGCGGCCGATCACGGTCACGCCCAGGCGCTCGGCGATCGCCTCGAGCCCGTGCGATTCCTGGTTCGGCTGCACCACCGCGGCCAGCAGCAGCGTGTCCAGCACCGGCTGGTCGAAGCGCACGCCGGTGCGCTCTTCCTTCAGCTGCAGGAAGCGCATGTCGAAGGCCGCGTTGTGGCCGACCAGCACCGTGTCCTGCGCGAAGGCGTGGAAGGCGGGCAGCACGGTGTCGATCGTCGGCTGGCCCTGCACCATCGACGGCTCGATGCCGTGGATCGGGATGCCGGCGGCCGGGATGTCGCGCTGCGGGTCGACCAGCTGGTCGAAGCTCTCCTGCCGGCGCAGCTTGCCGGCGACGATGCGGGTCGCGCCGATCTGGATGATCTCGTCGCCCTGCGACGGGTTCAGCCCCGTGGTCTCGGTGTCGAACACGGTGCAGCTCAGCTCGGCGAGCGGCCGCTCGTCGAGCGCGCGGCTCGACTCGGTCTGCGCGAACAGGTCGAAGTCGTAGTACTCGGGGCGGCTGTCGCTGCGCACGAAGGTGTCGGCGTCCAGCGCCGGCTGCGCGCCGGCCAGCGGCAGCAGGAAGCGGAAGAAGGCCGCATGGCGCAGGCGCTCGCGCTCGAACCAGACCTCGGCGCCGTGGCGCTGCACCACGTCGCGCACCGACAGCGGGCTGGTGTCGGCGCCCACGCGCATCGGCTCGGTCTCCCAGCCGATCACCGTCTCGGTGCTCATCGCCGGACCGACCCACAGCAGGTCCAGGTGCGCGCGCGCCGCGGCCTTGGCGTCACCGGCGGTGCCGGCCGGCGCCAGGCGCAGCTCGATGCGCTGGATGTCGTACTCGCCGTGCAGCCGCGCCGCCAGGCTGGTCAGCGCCATCAGCAGCGAGAAGCTGTCCACCTTGAGCCACAGCGTGCGGTCGACCGCGTCGGCCGCGACGCGCAGGCCCAGCGCCTCGATGCGGCGCTGCGCGGCGCTCAGCAGGTCGGCGCCGAGCATGTCCTCCAGCGGCCAGCGCGTGCGCAGGTCCTGCGCGCCGCGCGTGGCCAGCTCCTGCACGCGCGCGCCCATCTGGTGCACCTCGTCGCGGATCACCGCCTGGAAGCGCTCGCGCATCTCGGCGTCGATGTCGGGCATCTCGAGCATCTCCACCGCCGCCTGCAGGTTGCCCAGCGAGCCGCGCGTGCCTTCGGTGAAGGCGTGCAGCAGCGCGTCGCGCGCCGAATCCTGCTCGAACTCGCGCGTGATGTTGTCGAGCATCAGCACGAAGCCGTGCAGCTCCGGGCCCGAGCCGGCTTCGTCCGCCGATTCGCCGCCTTCGGCGGCGCGCACCGGCGTCATCAGCGCGCGCAGCAACTGGCCGGCGCGGGTGCTGGTGACGAACTGCGCGGTCGGGTGCGTGGCGCCGCGCTGCAGCCGCTGCTGGATGTTCTCGAGCGCGTGCGCCACCAGGCGGCGCTCGAACACCGCGTAGATCGAGCGCCCCAGGCCGATCAGCTCGGCGCCGGCCGCGACCTCGGGCGCGCTCGACAGCAACCGGAACTGCGCGCGTGCGCGCTGGTTGTACAGCAGGATGCGGCCGTCCAGGTTGCACACCACCACCGCCTGCGTCAGCTCGGCCATCAGCGCGGCCAGCCGCTGGCGCTCCTGGTCGATGTGGCGCGCGGCCTCGGCCACCTTGGCGGCCATCTCGCCGCGCAGGCCGGCGCGCTGCTGCACGAGCTCGTCCACCGCGGCGCCGATGCCGCGCAGCGCCGCCGAGCCGGCGGGCTCGATCGGCTGGGCGATGTCGCCGCCGGCACGCGCGCGCACCTGCTCGAGCAGCCGGCCGGCAGCGGCCACGTGGCGCGCGTGCAGCCGGCTCACGGCCCAGGCGGCCAGCCCCCACAGCGCCAGCCCCACCAGCACCAGCAGCATGCCGCGCGTGGCCAGCACCTGCGCGAGCACCGCGCGCTCGGCCGGCTCGAGCGTGGCCCACAGCCACGCGCCGCCGCCCAGGCCGAACAGCGCCAGCAGCAGCCCGGGCGCGAGCAGCGCGCCCACCAACGCCTTGTCGATCGCCTTCAACGCCCGCCCGCCTTCACGCTGCGCCCAGCATCTCGGCGACCTTGGCCGCCAGTTCCTTGGTGGAGAAGGGCTTGGTCATGTAGGCGTCGGCGCCCACCCCCAGGCCCTTGTCGATGTCGGTGTCGCGGCCCTTGGCGCTGAGCATCAGCACCAGCGTGTCGCGCACCGCCTCGTCGGCGCGCAGCTCGGCGCAGACCTCGTGGCCGCTCTTCTTCGGCATCATCACGTCGAGCAGCACCAGCGCCGGGCGCTCGCGCCGGATCGCGTCGATCGCCTCCTGGCCGTCGCGCGCCACCAGCACCTGGTAGCCGCCGCGCTCGAGCAGGTACTTCAGCGAGACCACGATGTTCGGCTCGTCGTCGGCGATCAGGATCTTGTGGCTCATCGGTGCTCTCCTGCGTCTGCCGCGGCGGCCGCGTGCAAGGGTAGTTCGAACCAGAAGCATGCGCCATGCGCACTGTCATCGCGCAGCCCCATGCGCCCGCCGAAATGTTCGACGATCTGGCGGCTGATCGGCAAGCCCAGCCCGGTGCCCTGCGGCCGGTTGAGCGCGTCGCCGCCCTGGCGAAACTTCTCGAAGATCAGCGCGCGCTGCTCGGGCGGCACGCCCGGGCCGTTGTCCTGCACCTCGACGCGCAGCACATCGGCGCCGGCCTGCAGGCGCAGCTGCACGCGCCCGCCTTCGGCCGGCAGGAACTTGGCGGCGTTGCTCAGCAGGTTCAGCAGCACCTGCGTCAGCCGGTCGGGGTCGGCGCGGATCGTCGGCACGTGGGGCGGCAGCGCGAGCTCCAGCGCCGCGCGGCGCTCGCGGAACATCTCGCGCGTGGTCAGGGCCGCATGCTCGACCAGCGCCTTCAGGTCGACGTCGGCGGCCCGCCACTCGGCGTTGCCCGACTCGATCTTGGCCATGTCCAGCACCTGGTTGACCAGGCGGCTCAGGCGCTCGGTCTCGGCGACGACGATGCCCAGGAACTCCTGGCGCTGCTCGGCGGGCATCTCGGGGTCGTCGCGCATCAGCTCGGTGAGCGCACGGATCGAAGTCAGCGGCGTGCGCAGCTCGTGCGTGACCGACGACATGAAATCGTCCTTGAGCTTGTCCAGGCTCTTCAACTGCTCGTTGGCGCGCTTCAATTCGCCGGTGACCTGCTCGAGCTGGCGCGAATAGGCGCGGATCTGCGAGGCCTCGTCGAGGATGCGCATCACGTCGTCCAGCCCCAGCGATTCCTCCTCGACCACCGAGGCCACCATCGTGCGCGCCGACGCGCTGCCGATCGCGCCGGCCAGCTGGGTCTCGACGAACTGCACCAGGCGTGCATCGGGCGGCAGCGCGTCGCGGTGCTTCAGGCCGCGTTCGCGCGCGTGTTCGTCGAACAGCGCGCGCGCGCGCTCCAGCCCGAGGAAGCGGCCGAGCAGCGGCAGCAGGTCGGCCACGCGCGCGCGCCCGCGCCAGAACACCGGGCCGGTGCTGGCGGTGCGGCGGAAGACGTCGACGAACAGCAGTGCCTGGCTGGTTTCGCGCGCCGCCGGCGGGCGCGCCAGCGACACGCCGGCGTACAGCGCGACATTCGCCAGCAGGCTCCAGAACAGCGAATGGGTCAGGTAGTCCAGCCCCTTCAGGCCGAACAGTTGCTCGGGCTTGAGCAGGTCGATGCCGAAGACGCCGTGCTCGAGGAAATCCGGCCCCAGCCAGCCCGACTTGGCGAAGGACGGCAGCAGCAGCGTGTAGATCCACAGCGTGAAGCCGGCTCCCATGCCGGCGAGCGCGCCGGCGCGCGTGCCGCCCTTCCAGTACATGCCGCCGAGCATCGCCGGCGCGAACTGCGCCACGGCGGCGAAGCTGATCAGGCCGATGCCCACCAGCGCGTAGGCGTCCCCCGCCAGCCGGTAGTACACGTAGCCCAGCAGCAGGATCGCGACGATGGCGCTGCGCCGGATGCCCAGCAGGTAGCCGCTCAAGTCGCCGCCGTGCGCCGCCTGCGCTGCCTGGAAGCGCCGGGTGCGCAGCAGCGCCGGCATCACCAGGTCGTTGCAGACCATCGTCGCCACCGCGATCGCCTCGACGATGACCATGCCGGTGGCCGCCGACAGCCCGCCGACGAAGGCCAGCAGCGCCAGCGCGTGCTGCCCCGCGGCCTGCGGCAGCGTCAGCACGAAGCCCTCGGGGTTGGCGCCGCCGCCGAAGTGCAGCAGCCCGGCCAGCGCGATCGGCAGCACGAACAGGTTGATCAGCAGCAGGTACAGCGGGAACACCCAGGCGGCGCGCTTCAGGTGGCGCTCGTCGACGTTCTCGACCACCATCATCTGGAACTGGCGCGGCAGCACGATCACGCTCAGGGCCGACAGCATCGTCATCGCGAACCACTGCGGGTAGGCGAAGCCCCGGCCCTGGTCGAGCGTGAGCAGCCGCGCCAGCTCGGGCACGGCCTGCGCGCGCGCGAACAGGTCGGCGAGGCCGTCGAACAGGCCCCACACGACGAAGGCGCCCACCGCCAGGAAGGCCAGCAGCTTGACCAGCGACTCGAAGGCGATCGCCGCGACCATGCCCTCGTAGCGCTCGGCGCTGTCGAGGTGGCGCGCGCCGAAGACGATGGTGAAGCCGGCCAGCGCCAGCGCCACGTAGAAGGTGCTGTCCTGCCACCAGGCGGCGGGCGCGGCGGCCGCACCGCCCGCGGGCGTGGTCATCAGCGTGTAGGCGACCTCGATGCCCTTGAGCTGCAGCGCGATGTACGGCACCAGCCCGACCACCGTGATCAGCGTCACCAGGCCGGCGACGGTGGGGCTCTTGCCGTAGCGGCTGGCGACGAAGTCGGCGATCGAGGTGATGCGGTAGGCGCGCGAGATCCGGATCATCTTGCGCAGCACCAGCCACGCCAGCGTCATCGTCAGCATCGGCCCCAGGTAGATCGGCAGGAACCACACGCCGCCGGTGGCGGCGCGGCCGACGCTGCCGAAGTAGGTCCACGCGCTGCAGTACACCGCCATCGACAGCGCGTAGACCCAGGGGTTGGCGATGATCGAGCGGCCGGCGGCGGCGCGCCGGTCGCCGAAGCTCGCCACCGCGAACAGCAGCGACAGGTAGGCGAAGGCGACGGCGACGACCAGGGCGCCGGAGGTCATGGGTTCAGCCGCGTTCGAGGATCAGCGCCAGCAGCGCGATCAGCAGCGCCCACAGCGCGAACAGCGCCGCCGGGAACAGCGGCACGCCGAAGACCAGCGCGTCGCGGTCCCACAGCGCCAGCAGCGGGAAGTTGAACAGGCTGAGTCCGGCAAAGAACAGCGCCAGCAGCCGCTGCGCGCCCAGGCCTTCGAGCATCGCGCTTGTCTCCCGTTCTTGCGGCCCGGCTCGGGCCGGGTCCGTGCAGCCGGCATTCTGGCCCGAGGACTGACCCCGGTCTGACGCGGGGTGGTGTCGCGCGCGGCTACAGCGCGCCGAGCTTGAAGCGCTGCTGCAGCACCTGGCGGAAGCGCTTGATGATGCCCAGCGCGTCCTGCAGCCGGTCGCGCTCGAGGGTGCTCAGGTCGGCCATGCGCACCAGGTTGTCCACCGGGCGGCCGGCCTGGCGCTGCGCCAGGTTGTTCTTGAGCTTCAGGCCCATCACCACGTGCAGCGTCTCGGCCAGGTCGCGCGCCAGGGCGGCGTCGATGCGGCCGCGCTCGACCAGCGCGTGCAGCCGCTCCACCGTCGACAGCTGCGGCAGCTGCGCGGCCAGCGCGAGCGCGCGCACCCCGTGCACGATCGGGAAGGTGCCGAGCTTCTTCAGGTCGAAGGGCGCCTCGTCGCGCGCGCGCGGCGCGGTCAGCCGCGCCCACCAGCCGACCGAGGGCTCGTCGAACTGGTCGGCCGCGGCCGCGAAGCGCGCGAGGAAGGCGTCGTTGCCGGGCAGGATCTCGAAGGCGTAGCGCCGCGCCTGCTCGAGCAGCGATGCGTCGCCCGCGACCGCGGCCGCGTCCATGAAGATCGCCAGGTGCATCGGCCCGTCGGCCTCGCTGCCGTAGATCCAGCCGCGGATGCGCTCGCGGAAGGCCGTCAGCGGCGCGCGCCACATCGGGTTGGTCAGCATGATGTCGCCGGGGCAGCGCGGCCAGCCGAAATCGATCAGCGCGCGGTTGAAGGCCTCGGCGATGCGCGGCAGGTCGGCGCACTCGAAGCCGTCGCGCAGCAGCAGCGCGTTGTCCTGGTCGGTCTTGAGGATCTGCTCGCCGCGGCCTTCGCTGCCCATCACCAGCAGGCAGCTGTTGGCGGCCAGCTCGGGCGGCGCGACGAAGGACCAGGCGCGGGCGAGCACCTGCGCGTTCAGCACGCGCACCATGCGGCTGATCAGCTCGATCTTCACGCCGCCGCTGTGCAGCAGCGCCACCAGGCTGTCGAGCTGCAGCGCCGCGGCCTTGAGCTCGGCCAGGCTCGCGGCCTGCTCGGCCTGCAGCGCGATCAGGTGCGAGTGGTTCGACACGAAGCTCATCAGGTCGAGCTGGCTCAGGATGCCGGCCACCGCGTCGCCCTCGCGCACCAGCACGCGGTGCACGCGGTGGCGCAGCATCAGCAGCAGCGCCTCGAACAGCTCGGCGTCGGCGGCCACGCTGATCAGCTCGAAGTGCGCGACCTCGCGCACCGCCACCTGCTGCGGCAAGCGCGGGCGGCCGGCGGCATCACGCACGAGCAGCGCGTCGCGCAGGTCGGTGGTGGTGAACATGCCGAGGCGCCCGCCGTCGCGCACCAGCGCGTTGCTCTGGCCGGCCTCGGCCATGGCCGCGCAGGCGGCCACCAGGTCGACCGCGCCGTCGAGATAGAAGGGCTTGCGCACGTAGGCGTCGCGCACCCGCGCCATGATCAGCGACAGGAATTCGCGCTGGCCGGCGCGTGCCTCCTGGCGCGACAGCCGGCGCGCGATGTCGCTGAACAGCGCGGCGCAGAACGCCGGGTTGGCCGACACCAGCGACTGCAGCGTCGCGCGCGGGATGCGCCAGGCCGAGACCGCGCCCTGCGCCACCGACACGCTGCTCGCGCGCTGGGCGAGCACCGCGCGCGCGCCGAGCAACTCGCCCGGGCCGAAGGTCGCCTCGGGCAGCGTCGCCGCCTCGCGCCGCACCTGCCCCGATGCGATCAGGTAGGCATGGGTCGGCTCCATCTCCGGCGTCAGCAGCGGATCGCCGGGCTCGAAGCTGCGGCGGTCGGCCGTGGCCTGCACCAGCGCCTGCTGCGCCGCATTCAGGCTGTCGAAGGGCGCAACGGTGAAGTCGAAGGTCTCGCTCATGGGCCGCAACGCAGAAGGGACCGCGGGCCTCGTCGGCCGCGCAGTCCCTGCGGGCGTGGCCGCCCGGGTGAACGGGAGTGCCACGGTTGGATCGCGTGCGCCCGGCGCCGGTGGGCGCCGGGCACGTCGCCGCTCAGTGGCCCGACGCGCCGGCCGCGCCGATGCCGGTCTCGCTGCGCACCTGCTGCGCCAGGAACCCGGCCTTGTCCTGCGCGGCGCGCTTGCTGCCGTCCAGGATCGAGAACAGCCAGATGCCGACGAAGCCGATGGTCATCGAGAACAGGGCCGGCGAGGTGTACGGGAACCAGGCCGATCCCTTGGGGTTGCCGAGCGTGGCTTCCCAGACCGCCGGCGACACCACCGTCAGCACCACCGAGCTGATCAGCCCGAGGAAGCCGCCGATGACCGCGCCGCGCGTGGTGCAGCCCTTCCACAGCACGCTCATCAGCAGCACCGGGAAGTTGGCCGACGCGGCGATCGCGAAGGCCAGGCTGACCATGAAGGCGATGTTCTGCTTCTCGAAGGCGATGCCCAGGATGACCGCGATGATGCCCAGGCACACCGTGGTGATGCGCGTGACCGCCAGTTCGCTCTTGCTGTCGGCCTTGCCGCCCTTGATCACCGTGCTGTACAGGTCGTGCGACACCGCCGACGCGCCCGACACCGTCAGGCCCGCCACCACCGCGAGGATGGTCGCGAAGGCCACCGCCGAGATGAAGCCGAGGAAGACGTTGCCGCCCACCGCGTTGGCCAGGTGCACCGCCGCCATGTTGCTGCCGCCGATCAGGCCGCCCTTGGCGTCGAGGAACTGCGGGTTGGTGAGCACGAACACGATCGCGCCGAAGCCGATGATGAAGGTCAGGATGTAGAAGTAGCCGATCCAGGTGGTGGCCCACAGCACCGACTTGCGCGCTTCGCGGGCGTTGGGCACGGTGAAGAAGCGCATCAGGATGTGCGGCAGCCCGGCGGTGCCGAACATCAGCGCCATGCCGAAGCTGATCGCGCTGATCGGGTCCTTCACGAAGCCGCCCGGGCCCATGATCGAGAAGCCGATCTTGGCTGCCTCCTCGGGCGTCTTGCCGCCCTGCTCGGCGAGCATGCTCTTGATCTCGACCGACTTGGCGAACAGCGCCTCGGGGCTGAAGCCGAACTGCGCCATCACCATGAAGGCCATGAAGGAGGCGCCGCCGAGCAGCATGATCGCCTTGATGATCTGCACCCAGGTGGTGGCCGTCATGCCGCCGAAGAGCACGTAGATGATCATCAACACGCCGACGATGATCACCGCGTACATGTAGTCCAGGCCGAACAGCAGCTTGATCAGCTGGCCGGCGCCGACCATCTGCGCGATCAGGTAGAAGGCCACCACCACCAGCGTGCCGCTGGCGGCGAAGATGCGCACCGGCGTCTGCGCGAAGCGGAACGCGGCCACGTCGGCGAAGGTGAACTTGCCGAGGTTGCGCAGCCGCTCCGCCAGCAAGAAGGTGACCACCGGCCAGCCGACCAGGAAGCCGATCGAGTAGATCAGCCCGTCGAAGCCCGAGGCCATGACCGCCGCCGAGATGCCCAGGAACGAGGCCGCCGACATGTAGTCGCCGGCGATCGCCAGGCCGTTCTGGAAGCCGGTGATGCCGCCGCCGGCGGTGTAGAAGTCGGCCGCGCTCTTGGTCTTGGCCGCGGCCCACTTGGTGATGAACAGCGTGAAGACCACGAAGATCGCGAACATCGCGATCGCGGTCCAGTTGGTGGCCTGCTTCTCGGCCTGGCCGAGGTCGCCGCCGGCGGCCAACGCCGCACCGGCGCCCAGCAGCGCGGCCAGCGCGAGGGCCGGCTTGATCAGCTTCTTCATGGAAGTCTCCGTGTCGGGGTGCCGGCTCACTTGAGCACCGCCTTGTTGATCTGGTCGGCCAGCTGGTCGAACTCGCTGTTGGCGCGGCGCACGTAGATGGCGGTGATCACGATCGTGAACACGATCACCGCCAGGCCGATCGGCATGCCCCAGGTCATCACGCCGCTGCCCATGCGCGTGGCGAGCAGCTCCTTGTCGAAGGCGATCAGCAGGATGAAGCCGTAGTACACGACGAGCATCGCGATCGTCAGTTTCCATCCGAAGCTGGAGCGCTTGGCTTTCAGCTCCTGGTATTTCGGATTGCTGGCAATCCGCTGGGCCAGATCGTTTTCCATGGCGTCTCCTGTGGTGATGCGCTGGTGATGGACACTGCGGCGGCCGCGGCCTGCCGCACGGCGCGGATGTTCAGGCGCCGGGCTGACCGGCTCATGACACGAAACCAACACGGGCTGACAGCCTCGGGGCAGCACGGGCGCGGCGTGCGGCCGCTGCTGCGGGGCAGCGCACCAGCGGCGATACTCGCGCCACCCCGGCTGCGCGCACGCACGATGACCACGATCCTCGTCCTCAACGGCCCGAACCTGAACCTGCTGGGTGTGCGCGAGCCGGCCGTCTACGGATCGGCCACGCTCGACGACGTGCGCGCGCTGTGCGAAGCCGCCGGGCAGGCGCTGGGCGTGGGCATCGACTTCCGCCAGAGCAACCACGAAGGCGTGCTGATCGACTGGATCCACGAAGCCGGCACCGCGCACCGCAGCGGCCGGCTGCTGGGCCTGGTGCTCAACGCCGGCGCCTACACCCACACCAGCCTGGCGCTGCACGACGCGGTCAAGGGCGCGGGCGTGCCGATGGTCGAGGTGCACATCAGCAACGTGCACGCGCGCGAGCCCTTCCGCCACCACTCGTACCTGTCGCCGGCTGCCGCCGGCATCGTGGTGGGCTTCGGCATCGACGGCTACGCGCTGGCGATCCAGGGGCTGGCGCGGCGCGCTGCTGCCGGCGCGGACGGTGGCTGACGGCGCGCTGTTTGCGCAGTCGCTGCTGATCGGGCTGTCGATCGCCGCGCCGGTGGGCCCGATCGGGCTGCTGGTGATCCAGCGCACGCTGCAGCACGGCAGCGGCATCGGGCTGGCCACCGGGCTGGGCGCAGCCATGGCCGATGCGCTGTACGGCGCGATCGGCGCCTTCGGCGTCGCCGGGGTGATCAGCGCGCTCGACGGCGCGCGCGTGCCGCTGATGCTGGGCGGCGCGGCCTTCCTGCTGTGGCTGGCCTGGCGCATCTGGCATGCCGCCCCGGCGCTGCAAGCCGCGCGCGCGGGCGGCGGCGGCGCGCTGGGCAGCTTTGCCGGCACCTTCGGCCTGACGCTGTCGAACCCGGCGACGATCCTGTCCTTCGCCGCCGTCTTCGGTGCGCTCGGTGCGCGCGGCGGCGGCGATGGCGTCGGCGAGCCCTGGACGATGGTTGCCGGCGTGCTCGCGGGCTCTGCGCTGTGGTGGCTGCTGCTCAGCGCGGGGGTGGGGCGGCTGCGCAAGCGGCTGGACGCCGATGCGCTGCGCGTCGTCAACCGCGGCTCGGCGCTGCTGCTGGCGGCCTTCGCGCTGTGGACGCTGGGCGGGTTGGCGTAGCGGCGCGCGCAGGTGCCTCTCAGCTTTTCATGCCGGCGCGTGAACTAATCGACTCGAAACCCCGCCGGCATCTCCATCGTGACACCCAGATGCCGATGAGTGGTTGGCGCGCGGCGCCGGCCTTGATGCGGCCTGGCTGCCTCGGCTCGCACCCTGGCCGAGGTCCCGGGCGCGACGACAGGCTCCGCAACAAATTCCTTCCGGATCAAAGACTTGACTCCCACGCGCGGCATTCTTGGGCAAGGGTTGCCGGCTGGGTCGATCCCGCTGCGGCGGCCTGCGCAGGTGGCGATTCCGCATCATGAGATGGACGTGACGACCGGTCAGTGCCGGCATCCCGAGATCGGCCCCCCGGTTCGAGGGAGTGAAGGGGCCAGGGCCCCTCAACATAATCGGCGCCACCGTTGGGCAGCCCAACGATGCCTGTCCGGCGCGGCTTTTTCTGCCCCAACCCCTTCAACCTGTGGGATGACGCCTTGACTTCGATGCGGCGCAGTCGTTACGCGGCGTTCACCGGGATGATCCCGGGGATGCTGATCGACCTGTCCCTGTGCTTCGCGGCGCTGCTGCTGGGCGCCTCGACGCTGTCGGCCCGCTACGCCACGATCCCCGGCGCGGTCAGCGAACTGCCGCTGATCCTGGCCGGCGCCACGTTGTTCGCGCTGGTCATGGCGTTGATGTACGCGGTGGTCGGCCTGTACCGGCCGACCCCGATGACGCTGCTGGGCACCGCCGGGCGGATGGCGATCTCGCTGGTGGTCGGCGCCTACGTCACCGGCCTGGGCATGCGTGTCGTCGCCGACCGCGGCTACGTCGAGCAGTTGCTGCCGGCGGCGCTGGTGTACCTGCTGGTCGGCATCGTGTTCGTGCGTGGCGGGCTGTTTGCGCTGCGCCGCGTGGCGACGCTGCCGCGCGTGCTGATCGTCGGCACCGGCGCCGAAGCGCAGGCGCTCGCCCATGACCTGCAGGTTGCGCGCCGCCACGGTCGTGAAGTGGTCGGCCTGTATCCGACCACGTCCGACGATGCGGCCAAGGTCGAGGACAGCGGGCTGCGCGTGTTCAGCCGCAGCCAGCCGATCAGCGAGCTGGTTGCGCGGCACGGCGTGCGCGAAGTCATCGTCGCGGTGCGCGAGCAGCGCGGCGGCGGCGTGCCGATGGACGAACTGCTCACCTGCCGCATCAACGGCATCCCGGTGATCGACCTGGCCGGCTACACCGAGGCGACGCGCCACGAAGTGCCGATCGCCAGCCTGAAGAGCAGCTGGCTCGTCTATGGCCACGGTTTCGTGCAGGGCTGGGGCCGGCGCAGCGTGAAGCGCGCCTTCGACATCGCCACGTCGCTGCTGCTGCTGCTGCTGACCGCGCCGATCATGGTGTTGACGGCAATCGCGATCAAGCTCGACAGCCCGGGGCCGGTGCTGTACCGGCAGCGGCGGGTCGGCCTGGGCGGCCGCAGCTTCCTGTGCACCAAGTTCCGCAGCATGCGCACCGACGCCGAATCCGACGGCGTGGCCCGCTGGGCGACCCAGGGCGACCCGCGCGTGACTCGCGTCGGCGCCTTCATCCGCTCGACGCGCATCGACGAGCTGCCGCAGCTGTGGAGCGTGTTCGTCGGCGAGATGAGCCTGATCGGCCCGCGCCCCGAGCGCCCGGCCTTCGTCGAGAAGCTCAAGCAGGAAATTCCGTTCTACGAGATCCGGCATACTGTGAAGCCCGGCATCACCGGGTGGGCGCAGGTGCGCTTCCAGTACGGCGAATCGCTCGAGGACGCCAAGCGCAAGCACCAGTTCGACCTGTACTACGTGAAGAACAACTCGCTGTGGCTGGACCTGCTGATCCTGGTGGAAACCGTCAGCGTGATCGTGTTTCGTGAAGGTCAATAGCCGGTACCCGACGCCATGAGAGAAGAATCCGATCTGCTGCCGCCCGAAGGCAACCCGGCCGGCAGCGCCTGCGCTGCACGCGGTGCCGACGGCTCCCGCCGCCGCTTCCTCAAGGGCGGGGCGCTGGGCGCCCCCGTCGT
>JAFEFZ010000087.1 GCA_018240325.1 Pseudomonadota bacterium | reverse complement strand
GAGGTTCATGCCCCAGCGCGAGCCGTCGCCGAGCAGCGCGGCGAAGCGCGGCGTGTCCTGCGGCGTGCTGATGATCAGCACGTCGCGCATGCCGGCCAGCATCAGCGTGGACAGCGGGTAATAGACCATCGGCTTGTCGTACACCGGCAGCAGCTGCTTGCTCAGCGCCAGCGTGGCCGGGTGCAGCCGGGTGCCGGAGCCGCCGGCGAGGATGATGCCCTTGCGTTGCATGCGCGAGTCTCTCTGCATTTCAGTTGTCCACGGCGCCGAAGCGTCACCCGCGACGCATAAAACGGGTGCGGCGAGCGACCGCAGCGGATCCGGCTCTGCCGGGCCGCCAGCGGTGCCCCCTTGAGGGGGCGCGCGAAGCGCGTAGGGGGTGTATCACGTCAGGTGCCGAACCATTCGGCGAGCACGCGCTCGACGCCGCGCTGCCACGGCGGCAGCACGAAGCCGAAGGCCTGCTGCAGCTTGTGCGTGGCCAGGCGCGAATTCAGCGGCCGCTGCGCCGGGGTCGGGTAGGCACGGGTCGGGATCGGCCGGATCGCGTCGGGCGCCACCCGCACCGGCTGGCCGGCGGCGCGCGCCGCCTCGATCACGAAGCGCGCATAGCCGTGCCAGCTGGTCGCGCCGGCCGCGGCGCAGTGGTAGGTGCCGGCCAGCGCCGGCTCGGCACGCACGCGCAGCAGCGCGTGCGCGCTGACGTCGGCCAGCAGCTCGGCACCGGTCGGCGCGCCGACCTGGTCGTCGATCACGCTGAGCGCGTCGCGCTCGGCGGCCAGCCGCAGCATCGTGCGCGCGAAGTTGCCGCCGCGTGCCGCATACACCCAGCTGGTGCGCAGGATCAGGTGCGCGCAGCCGGCGGCGCGGATCGCCTGCTCGCCTTCGAGCTTGGTGCGGCCGTAGACGCTCAGCGGCGCGGCGGGCGCGTCTTCGGCGCGCGGCTCCTGGCCGCTGCCGTCGAACACGTAGTCGGTGCTGTAGTGCAGCAGCAGCGCACCGCGTGCCGCGGCGGCCTGCGCGAGCACGCCCGGGGCCTCGGCGTTGATGCGGTGCGCCAGATCGGGCTCGGCCTCGGCGCGGTCGACCGCGGTGTGCGCGGCGGCGTTGACGATCACGTCGGGGCGCACGCGCTCGACCAGCGCCGGCAGCGCCTGCGGCCGGCTGAAGTCGGCGCGCAGCTCGTCCGGCGAATCGAAGTCGCAGGCGGTGAGTTCGCCCAGCGGCGCCAGCGCGCGCTGCAGCTCCCAGCCGACCTGGCCGTTCTTGCCCAGCAGCAGGATGCGCATCGCGGCTAGCGCCGGCCGTAGTTGGCGGCCACCCAGTCGCGGTAGGCGCCGCTCTGCACCTCGGCCACCCAGGCGGCGTGCTCCAGGTACCACTGCACCGTCTTGCGGATGCCGGTGGCGAAGGTCTCGGCCGGGCGCCAGCCGAGCTCGCGCTCGATCTTGCGCGCGTCGATCGCGTAGCGGCGGTCGTGGCCGGGGCGGTCGGCCACGTACTGCACCAGGCGCGCGTGGGGGCCCTGCGGTTGCGGGCGCAACTCGTCGAGCAGCGCGCAGATCGTGCGCACGATCTCGACGTTCGGCTGCTCGTTCCAGCCGCCGATGTTGTAGGTCTCGCCGACGCGGCCGCGCGCCAGCACGGCGCGGATCGCACGGCAATGGTCGGCCACGTACAGCCAGTCGCGCACCTGCAGGCCGTCGCCGTACACCGGCAGCGGCTTGCCGGCGAGCGCGTTGACGATCATCAGCGGGATCAGCTTCTCGGGGAACTGGAACGGCCCGTAGTTGTTGCTGCAGTTGGTGGTCAGCACCGGCAGCCCGTAGGTGTGGTGCCAGGCGCGCACCAGGTGGTCGCTGGCCGCCTTGCTCGCCGAATAGGGGCTGTTGGGCTCGTACGGATGGGTCTCGGTGAAGGCCGGCGCATCGCTCGCCAGGCTGCCGTAGACCTCGTCGGTGCTGACGTGCAGGAAGCGGAAGGCCGCGCGCGCGTCGCCGGCGAGCGCGCCCCAATGGGCACGCGCGGCTTCCAGCAGGGCAAACGTGCCCTCGACGTTGGTGCGGATGAACGCGCCCGGGCCGAGGATGCTGCGGTCCACATGGCTCTCGGCGGCGAAGTGCACGACGGCGCGCGGCCGGTGCTCGGCGAAGATGCGGTCGAGCAGCGCGCGCTCGCAGATGTCGCCCTGCACGAACACATGGCGGGCGTCGCCGCGCAGCGCATCGAGGTTGTGCAGGTTGCCGGCGTAGGTCAGCGCGTCGAGGTTGACGACCGGCTCGCCCCGGGTTGCCGGGTCGGCCAGCCAGTCGAGCACGAAATTGCTGCCGATGAAGCCGGCGCCGCCGGTGACCAGGATCGTCATGGAATCATTGGGGCTGCCCGAGCCCGCACAGTTGGTATCGATCGGAATCAGACGGCTGCGCCGGGCGGCACGCCCGCGGACCCCATCTGCCCCCAGCAGTGTAAGCGGGCGCCCGCGGCATCCGGCGCCGGCGCCGCCGGTGCGCGTGAGCTTCGACCACGAATCGGCATCGCTGCCGGCGGCGCCCGCCGGGCGTGCCGCCAGCGCCGGTGCGGCTGCGGCCCGCGCTTGCGGCGGCGGCTGCACGGCATTGCCCCGCATGCGCGGGCAATGCAAGAGCCGACGCTAGAATCCCGCGCACTTGATTTGCCTCAAGTCTGCCGGCGGCCGTCGGCTCCGGCGCCACGCCGGTACCGCCCGGCCGCCGCCGGGGCCCGAAGGCCCCCGTTCAACCCCGCCGCCGCCGCGTCCTTTGTTGCCGTTTGCATGCGCCTTGCCCTTGCCGCCAGCCCCTGGCCCGTACCGCGCAGCCGACCGTTCTGGCCGGGTTGGCGTTTCGCGCGCGAGCTGCCCGGCCACGGCACTGACGCGGCCGCACTGCAGTGGCGCTTCGTGCGCGGCGGTGTGTTCGCGCCGCGCAGGCTGGCCACCGCCTTCGGGCTGCTGAGTGCGGTGTCGCTGGGCGTCGCGATCGGCCTGTGGCTGGCCGGCGTACCGGCCGTGCGCCACCTGGCGGCGGCCGAGCTGCTGCTGATCGGCGGCGCCCTCGCCGTGTGGAGCCGCCATGCAGGCGACGCCGAGACGATCACGCTGGCGGCGCGCGAGCTGTCGGTCGAGCACCGACGCGGCCGCCGCACCGAGCTCGCCGCCTTCCGTGCCGAATGGGTGCGGGTGGAGCCGGCGCACGACGCGCAATCGCTGCTCGAACTGACCGGGCAGGGCCGGCGCGCCCGCGTCGGCCGCTACCTGCGCCCGGAATGGCGCTTCGCGCTCGCACAGGAGCTTCGCGACGCGGTCAAGCACGAATGCCTGCGGCCCGCAGCGCAGGACCCGCAACAGGAAACCCGACGATGAGGACACGCATGACCCGTTTGCTGCACCGCACGGCCGCCGGCGCCCTGGCCCTGGCCGCCTGGCTGCTGACCCCTGCCGCGCGCGCTGCGGTGGGCAGCCTGCCGGGCGGGCCGGCGGTCAACCAGGTCAACCTGCCGCCGCCGGCCACCAGCATTGCCCACGAGATCATGTGGCTGCACAACGTGGTGATGGCGATCTGCGTGGTGATCTTCGTCGGCGTGTTCGGCGTGATGTTCTATTCGATCCTCAAGCACCGCAAGTCGCTGGGCCACAAGTCGGCCAGCTTCCACGAGAGCGTGGCGGTCGAGATCACGTGGACGGTGGTCCCGCTGCTGATCGTGATCACGATCGGCGCGCTGGCCAGCCGCACCGTGGTGGCGATGAAGGACACCAGCGGCTCCGATCTGACGGTCAAGGCCACCGGCTACCAGTGGCGCTGGGGCTACGACTACCTGCGCGGCGAGGGCGAGGGCATCGCCTTCCTGTCGTCGCTGGACCCGCAGCAGCGCGAGCTGGCCGACGCCGGCACGCCCAAGGGCGACGACTACCTGCTGCGCGTGGACAACCCGCTGGTCGTGCCGGTGGGCAAGAAGGTGCGCGTGATCACCACCGCCAACGACGTGATCCACGCGTGGATGGTGCCGGCCTTCGGCGTCAAGCAGGACGCGATCCCCGGCTTCGTGCGCGACACCTGGTTCCGCGCCGAGCGCACCGGCGACTTCTACGGCCAGTGTGCCGAGCTGTGCGGCAAGGAGCACGCGTTCATGCCGATCCACGTGCGCGTGCTCAGCGCCGCCGACTACAGCGACTGGGTCGCGGCCAGGCAGAAGGAAATGCAGGCCAAGGCCGACGACCCGAGCAAGGTCTGGACGCTGGCCGACCTGAAGGCCCGCGGCGAGAAGGTCTACGCCGCCCACTGCGCCGCCTGCCACCAGGCCAGCGGCAAGGGCGCCGGCACGATCAAGCCGCTGGACGGCTCGCCGGTGGTGCTCGACGCCGACAAGATCCACCAGATCACCACCGTGCTGCAGGGGGTGAACAACGGCGCGATGCCGTCGTGGCGGCAGCTGTCCGACACCGAGCTGGCCGCGGTGATCACCTTCACCAAGAACAACTGGGGCAACCACACCGGGCAGATCGTGCAGCCTGCCGAAGTCGCCGCCGCCCGCAAGTGAAGCCGTCGAACAGCCCGCGTTGAAAGGTTGACCCCATGAGTGCAGTGCTCCCCCGTCCCGTCGGCCACGCCCACGACGACCACCACGCACAGCCGCACGGCTGGCGCCGCTGGCTGCTGGCCACGAACCACAAGGACATCGGTACGCTGTACCTGCTGTTCTCGCTGACGATGCTGATGGTCGGCGGCGTGCTCGCGCTGATGATCCGCACCGAACTGTTCCAGCCCGGGCTGCAGTTCTTCAACCCGCAGCTGTTCAACCAGCTGACGACGATGCACGGGCTGATCATGGTCTTCGGCGCGATCATGCCGGCCTTCGTCGGCTTCGCGAACTGGATGGTTCCGCTGCAGATCGGCGCGTCGGACATGGCCTTCGCGCGCATGAACAACCTGAGCTTCTGGCTGCTGATCCCGGCGGCGGTGATGCTGGTGGCGACCTTCTTCGTGCCCGGCGGCGCGCCGGCATCGGGCTGGACGATCTACGCGCCGCTGACGATGCAGATGGGCCCGTCGCTGGACATGGCGATCTTCGCGCTGCACATCATGGGCGCCAGCTCGATCATGGGCGCGATCAACATCATCGTCACCATCCTGAACATGCGCGCGCCCGGCATGACGCTGATGAAGATGCCGCTGTTCCCGTGGACCTGGCTGATCACCGCGTTCCTGCTGATCGCGGTGATGCCGGTGTTCGCCGGCGCGATCACGATGACGCTGACCGACCGCCACTTCGGCACCAGCTTCTTCAACGCGGCCGGCGGCGGCGACCCGGTGATGTTCCAGCACATCTTCTGGTTCTTCGGGCACCCCGAGGTCTACATCATGATCCTGCCGGCCTTCGGGATCATCAGCCACATCGTGCCGGCCTTCGCGCGCAAGCGGCTGTTCGGCTACACGTCGATGGTGTACGCGGTCGCGTCGATCGCGATCCTGTCGATGATCGTGTGGGCGCACCACATGTTCACCACCGGCATGCCGGTGACCGGGCAGCTGTTCTTCATGTACGCGACGATGCTGATCTCGGTGCCCACCGGCGTGAAGGTGTTCAACTGGACGGCCACGATGTGGCGCGGCTCGATGAGCTTCGAGACGCCGATGCTGTGGGCGGTGGGCTTCATCTTCGTGTTCACCATCGGCGGCATCACCGGCGTGGTGTGCGCGGTGGCGCCGATCGACATCCAGATCCAGGACACCTACTACATCGTCGCGCACTTCCACTACGTGCTCGTGGCCGGATCGCTGTTCGCGATGTTCGGCGGCGTGTACTACTGGGGGCCGAAGTGGACCGGCGTGATGTATTCCGAGACGCGCGGGAAGATCCACTTCTGGGGCTCGATGATCACCTTCAACCTGACCTTCTTCCCGATGCACTTCCTCGGCCTGGCGGGCATGCCGCGGCGCTATGCCGACTACCCGATGCAGTTTGCCGACTTCAACATGATCGCGTCGATCGGCGGGATCGGCTTCGGGCTGATGCAGGCCTACTTCGTGCTGTTCGTGGTGCTGCCGATGATCCGCGGTCACGGCCGGCCGGCGCCGCAGAAGCCCTGGGACGGCGCCGAAGGGCTGGAGTGGGAGGTGCCGACGCCGGCGCCGTGGCACACCTTCGAGACCCCGCCCAAGCTGGACGCCAGCGCGACGCGGGTGATCGGCTGAGAACCGCGATGCCCACCGACGCGCAACGCAAGGCGAACCTGCGCCTGGCCTGGATCCTGGCCGCAGTCGCGGCGGCGCTGGTGCTGGGCTACGTGGTGCGCATGGCCTGGTTCCGCGGCTGAAGGGTATCCGCCGTGTCCGCTGCGCCCGCCGACCGCCCTGCGTCGCTGCTCGCCGACAACCGGCGCATGCTGGGCAAGCTGCTGGTCGTGACGGCGGTGATGTTCGGCTTCGGCTGGGCGCTGGTGCCGATCTACCGCGCGGTCTGCGACGCGCTCGGCGTGAACGTGCTGTCGCTGTCCGAACTGCGCCGCACCGCGGGGCTGGGCGAGCGCAGCGTCAACACCCAGGTCGACGCCGCGCGCACGATCACGGTGGAGTTCGACGCCAACGCGCGCGGGCCCTGGGATTTCAAGCCGGCGGTCCATTCGCTGCAGGTGCATCCGGGCGAGATGGTCACGGTGATGTACGAGTTCCGCAACCGGCAGGACCGCACGATGGCCGCGCAGGCGATCCCCAGCTACGCGCCGGCGCAGGCGATGGCGCACTTCAACAAGCTCGAGTGCTTCTGCTTCAACCAGTACACGCTGGCGCCCGGCGAAACGAAGCAGTGGCCGGTGGTGTTCGTGATCGACCCGAAGCTGCCGCGCGACGTGCGCACGATCACGCTGTCCTACACCTTCTTCGAAGTCGGCGGCAAGGTGCCGGCGGCGCCCGGCGGCAGCGCCGCGCCCGGCCGCGCCGCGGCGCCCGCGGGAGTGCAGTCGTGAATGCCGGCCGGCCGCCCGGCCCCGATGCACCGCAGCGGCGGGCAGCACCGCTGTGGCACGGCCTGCGGGCGGTGGCGTGGGGCTTCCTGGGCATCCGCCGCTCGACCGGCCTCGAGCACGACGCCGCGCAGCTGAAACCGGTGCACGTGATCGTCGCCGGCCTGATCGGCGCGGCGCTGTTCGTCGGCGCGCTGCTGCTGCTGGTCAACTGGATCGCCGCCGGCGCCGCGAGCGGCTGACGCGGCCCGCCGAACCCCGACGACCGATCGAACCAACCCTGGGCCACGAGGAGCCTTCCCACCATGTCCGCCACCACCCACCAAGGGACGACCCCGTACTACTTCGTGCCGGCGCCGTCGCAGTTCCCGGCGCTGACGGCGCTGGGCATGTTCTTCGTGATCCTCGGGGCCAGCCAGTGGATCAACGGCCACGGCTGGGGCATGTGGTCCTTCGTGCTCGGGCTGTTGATCTGGCTGTCGGTGCTCTACCGCTGGTTCAGCGCGGCGATCGACGAGGGCCGCCGCGGGTTGTACTCGCAGCGGGTCGACGTGTCGTTCCGCTGGAGCATGAGCTGGTTCATCTTCTCCGAGGTGATGTTCTTCGCCGCCTTCTTCGGCGCGCTGTTCTACGCGCGCGTGATCGCGCTGCCGATGCTCGGCGACCTCGACAACCAGCTGCTGTGGCCCGACTTCAGGGCGGCGTGGCCGACCGTGCTGCCCGGCTCGACCGTGTCGCCGGCGGGCACCGTCGAGCCCTTCGTCACGATGGCGCCGTGGCCGCTGCCGACGATCAACACCGCGCTGCTGCTGACCTCGGGCGTGACGCTGACCATCGCGCACCACCGGCTGATCGCCAACGCGCGCGGCCAGACCGTGTTCTGGATGGTGCTGACGGTGCTGCTGGGCATCACCTTCCTGTGCGTGCAGGGCTACGAATACATCCACGCCTACCGCGACCTGAACCTGCGGCTCGACTCGGGCGTGTTCGGCTCGACCTTCTTCATGCTCACCGGCTTCCACGGCTTCCACGTGTTCGTCGGCATGCTGATGCTGGCCTTCATCACCGCGCGCATCGTGCGCGGCGACTTCACGCCCGAGAGCCACTTCGGCTTCGAGGGGGCCGCCTGGTACTGGCACTTCGTCGACGTGGTGTGGCTCGGCCTGTACATCTTCGTGTACTGGATGTGAGCGGCACCGGGCCGCGGCGCGCGCCGCGGCTTCAGCCCGCCGGCAGCCGGATGCCGGTCGGCTGGATCCAGCCGAGCGCGTAGGCGGCCAGCAGCAGCAGGAACACCGCCACCGACAGCGCGACGCGCAGCGCGAGCGCACGCGCCATCTTCCGGCCTTGCGGATCGTCGGCGCGGCCCTGGCGCAGCATGTAGAAGCCGGCCGCGCCGAGGGCGCCCAGCACGCCCAGCATCATCAGCCCGATCACCACCTTCATGGCGTCGGATTATTTCATTCGCTCCCCGGCGGCGCCGCTCGGCGCCGGCTTCGCGCTGCGCGCGCTGGTCGTGCTGCTGGCGGCGCTGGCCGGCACGGCGCTCAGCGCCCGGCTCGGCTTCTGGCAACTCGATCGCGCCGCGCAGCGCGACGCGGCGCAGGCGCGGCTCGACGCGCAGGCGCACCTGCCGGTGCTGGACCAGGCCGCGCTCGGCCGCACGCCGCAGGCACTGGACGCCCAGTGGCAGCGGCGCGTGCGCCTCGAGGGCGAGTGGCTGCCGCGCTGGACGGTCGCGCTCGACAATCGCCCGATGGACGGCCGCGCCGGCTTGTACCTGCTGATGCCGCTGCGGCTGGGCCCGGACGACGTAGTGCTGGTGCAGCGCGGCTGGCTGCCGCGCGACGCGGCCGAGCGCACGCGCCTGGCGCCGCACCACACGCCCACCGGCAAAGTGGTGGTCGAAGGCCACCTGAGGCCCGAGCCGGCGCGGCTGTACGAGCTGTCCGCGGGTGGGGATGCGGGCGGCGTGATCCGGCAAAATCTCGAGGTCGCCGCCTTCGCGCGCGAGAGCGGCCTGCCGCTGCGGCCGCTGCTGGTGGTGCAGGCGGCCGATGCCGCCGATGCGGCCGGCGACGACGGCCTGTTGCGCCGCTGGCCGGCGCCATCCTCGGGCGCCGACAAGAACCGCGGCTACGCGCTGCAGTGGTTCGCACTGGCCGCACTGATCACGGGGCTCTATGTCTGGTTTCAACTCATCCGCCCGCGACTTGCCGGCCGCCGCTGAGCCGCCGGGGCAAAGCGCGCGCGCGCAGCCCGACCCGGCGCCCGCGGCGCAGGCCCGGCGCGCGCGCCGCGGCCGGCTGCTGATGCTGGCGGTGCTGCTGCTGTGCGCGGCGCCGGTGATCGCGTCGTACCTGATGTTCTACGTGGTGCGGCCGGGTGCGCGCAGCAACTACTCGACGCTGGTGCAGCCCGCGCGGGCATTGCCGGCGGGCCTGCCGCTGCGCACGCTCGACGGCACGGCCGTCGACGCACGCACGCTGCCCGGCCAGTGGCTGCTGGTGGTGGCGGGCCCGGGTGCCTGCGAGGGCGCCTGCGAACACCGGCTGTTCCTGCAGCGCCAGTTGCGCGAGATGCTCGGCCGCGAGCGCGACCGCGTCGACCGGGTCTGGTTCGTCGTCGACGACGCGCCGGTGCCGGCGGCGCTGCGCGCCGCGCTCGGCGACGACCCGGCGCTGCACCTGCTGCGCGTGCCGCGTGCGGCGCTGGCGGCCTGGCTCGAGCCGGAGCCCGGGCACGCGCTCGAAGACCACCTGTACCTGGTCGACCCGAAGGGCGACTGGATGCTGCGCGCGCCGGCCGACCCGGATCCGGCGCGGCTCAAGCGCGACCTCGACCGGCTGCTGCGCGCCGCGGCCAGCTGGGACCAGCCGGGCCGCGGCGGCTGAACGTCATGGATCCGATCTCGATCCTGCGCCTGCTCGGCCTGGCCGCCTCGATCGCGCTGGTGCTGCTGGGCTGGACCTGGGCACGCCAGCGCCACGCGGCGCCCCGGGCCCGGCTGACGGCACTGACCGCGCTGACGCTGTTCCTGACCTTCGACCTGATCGTGTTCGGCTCCTTCACGCGCCTGACCGATTCCGGCCTCGGCTGCCCCGACTGGCCGGGCTGCTACGGCCATGCGAGCCCCGTCGGCGCGCTGGCCGACATCCACGCCGCCCAGACGGCACAGCCCAGCGGCCCGGTGACCTTCCACAAGGCCTGGATCGAGATGATCCACCGCTACCTGGCGATGACCGTGGGCGCGCTGATCATCGTGCTGACCGTCGCCGGCTGGCGCTGGCGGCGGCAGCTGCCGCAGTCGCCGGCCTGGCCGGCGGCGACGCTGGCCTGGGTGATCGTGCAGGGCCTGTTCGGCATGTACACGGTCACGCTCAAGCTCACGCCGGCGGTCGTCACGGCGCACCTGCTGGGCGGCATGCTGTTGCTGGCGCTGCTGGTGGTGCAGCACCAGACGCTGGCCGGCGTGCGGCTGCATTGGCCGGCGCGTGCGGTCGCGGCGCTGGCCGGCGTGCTGGCGCTGCTGGTCGTGCAGATCGCGCTCGGCGCCTGGGTCAGCAGCAATTACGCGGTGCTGGCCTGCAGCGGCTTCCCGACCTGCAACGGCCAGTGGTGGCCGGTGATGGACTTCGGCCGCGGCTTCACGCTGTGGCGCGACCTGGGGCGCGACGGCAGCGGCGACTTCCTGCCCTTCGACGCGCTGGTGGCGATCCACCAGGTGCACCGGCTGTTCGCGCTGGCCGCGGGCGCGGCGCTGCTGGCGCTGGCCGCCGGCCTGCGCCGCAGCGCACCGCGCGCGGCCTTGGCGGTGTTGGCGCTGACGCTCGCACAGATCGCCACCGGCCTGTCCAACGTGGTGCTGGGCTGGCCGCTGGCGGCCGCGCTGCTGCACGTGGCCGGCGCCGCCGCGCTGGTGGCGGTGCTGACGGCGCTGCTGACCCGCGCGTTGCGGGGGGCATCGGCGCCGCAGCGGGCCGCCGTCTGGGCCGCCTCCTAGAATCGCCGACCCATGGCGCAGACCCTCGCCTCATCCCCGCTCGCGCCGCCGCGCTGGGCGCAGTTCTATGCGCTGACCAAGCCGCGCGTGGTGCGGCTGATCGTGTTCTGCGCGGTGATCGGCATGCTGCTGGCCGAGCGCGGCCTGCCCGACCCGGTGCTCGTGGCGGCGGCGGCGTTCGGCATCTGGCTGATCGCCGCGGCGGCGGCCGCGTTCAACTGCCTGGTCGAGCAGCACATCGATGCGCGCATGGCGCGCACCGCGTGGCGGCCCACCGCGCGCGGCGAGCTCACCCAGCGCCAGGCGCTGCTGTTCTCGGCGCTGCTGTGCAGCGCCGGCGCGGCGGTGCTGCTGCTGTGGACCAACCCGCTGACGATGTGGCTGACGCTGGCCACCTTCGTCGGCTACGCGGTCATCTACACCGTCGTGCTCAAGCCGCTGACGCCGCAGAACATCGTGATCGGCGGCGCGTCGGGCGCGATGCCGCCGGTGCTGGGCTGGGCGGCGATGCGCGGCGAAGTCGGCCCCGAGGCGCTGGCGCTGTTCCTGATCATCTTCCTGTGGACGCCGCCGCATTTCTGGGCGCTGGCGCTGTATCGCACCGACGACTACCGCAAGTCGGGGCTGCCGATGCTGCCGGTCACGCACGGCTCGGCCTTCACGCGGCTGCAGGTGCTGCTGTACACGCTGGTGCTGTTCGCGGCGACGCTGCTGCCCTTCGTGCTCGGCATGAGCCGCTGGATCTACCTGGCAGCCGCGCTGGTGCTGGGCCTGATCTTCGTCGTCTATGCGGTGCAGTTGTGGCGCGACTACAGCGACCGGCTCGCGATGCGCACCTTCCGCTGGTCGATCCTGTACCTGATGCTGCTGTTCGCCGCGCTGCTGATCGACCACTACCTGTCGCCATGGCTCTTCGCCTGAACCGTCGCACCACGCTCCTCGCGGCCGCCGCGCTCGGCCTGCTCGCCGGCTGCGACAAGCTGCCCGGCATGGGCGCCAAGCCCGCCTTCAAGGCGGTGGACATCAGCGACGCCGAATACGCGCGCGAACTGGCGCTGACCGACGCCGACGGCAAGCCGCGCACGCTGGCCGACTTCAAGGGCAAGGTGACGCTGGTGTTCTTCGGCTACACGCAGTGCCCCGACGTGTGCCCGACCACGCTGGCCGAGCTGGCCGCGGTCAAGCGCGAGCTGGGCGCCGAAGGCGACCGGCTGCAAGGCGTGTTCGTCAGCGTCGACCCCGAGCGCGACACGCCGCAGGTGCTGAAGGAATACGTCGCCAACTTCGACCCGAGCTTCGTCGCGCTGACCGGCACGCCCGAGCAGATCAAGCAGGCAGCCGCCAACTTCAAGGTGTTCTACGCGAAGGCGCCCGGGCGCACCGAAGGCAGCTACACGGTGGACCACACCGCCGGCACCTACGTGTTCGACCCGCAGGGCCGGGTGCGGCTGTTCGTGCGCTACGGCGCCGGCGCCGAGGCACTGAAGCACGACCTGAAGCTGCTGCTCGCCGAATCGGCGGGCTGAAGCCGCCGCCGGCAGCACCGGCGGCGGGCGCCCGGCAGGGGGTCAGCGCGCCGGCTCGAGCGCCTTGCGCATCTTCTTCAGCGCGGCGACCTCGATCTGGCGGATGCGCTCGGCGCTGACGCCGTAGTCGGCGGCCAGTTCGTGCAGCGTCATGCCGCCGCTGCCGTTGTCGTTGACCTTCAGCCAGCGCTCCTCGACGATGCGCCGGCTGCGCGCGTCGAGCACCTCGAGCGCCTGCACGATGCCGTCGCCGGCCAGCCAGTCGCGCCGGCGCGCCTCGAGCGCGCGTGTCGGCTCGTGCGCGTCGTCGGCCAGGTAGGCGATCGGCGCGAAGGCGCGGTCGTCGCTGTCGTCGGCCGGCGCCTCGAGCGCGACGTCGCCGCCGGACAGGCGCGTCTCCATCTCGAGCACTTCCTCGGGCTTGACGTTCAACTCGCGCGCCACCACCTCGACCTGGGCCGGGGTGAAGCCGCTGCGGTGGGCGTCGGCATCGGCCGGGTCGTTCTGCAGCCGCTGCTTCATCGAGCGCAGGTTGAAGAACAGCTTGCGCTGCGACTTCGTGGTCGCCACCTTGACCATGCGCCAGTTGCGCAGGATGTACTCGTGGATCTCGGCCTTGATCCAGTGCAGCGCGTAGCTGACCAGGCGCACGCCCTGTGCCGGGTCGAAGCGCCGCACCGCCTTCATCAGGCCGATGTTGCCTTCCTGGATCAGGTCGCCCTGCGGCAGCCCGTAGCCCAGGTACTGGCGCGACACCGACACCACCAGCCGCAGGTGCGACAGCACCAGCCGCCCGGCCGCTTCCACGTCGCCCTGTTCGCGCAGCCGCGTCGCGCAATCGGCCTCTTCCTGCGGCGTCAGCAGCGGGATGCGGTTGACGGCCGAGATGTAGGCGTCGAGGTTGCCGAGGCTCGGTACCAGCGACCAGGGGTCGCGGACGGACAGTGCGGTGGATGTGGTGGCGTTCATCGGGCTGGATCGGTCTCCGGTCGGTCTGACGTCATGGATATTAGCACTCCAGGGTCTAGAGTGCTGACAGGCGCATCCATGGCGCGATTGGAGTCAGTCGAAGCGCGGCGGTTCCGGCAGGATTTCGATAGCGCCCACTAACCAGGCACGCTCTCCAAGAACCCGGCGCCGCGCGCTGCGGCAGCCTGCCGGCGGCCCGTCGGGCGGCCGGCGCGCGTGATCCGGCCTAGGCGCGGGCGGCGCGCGGCCGCGCCGATGCGTCTACACGTTGAACAGGAAGTTCAGCACGTCGCCGTCCTTGACCACGTACTCCTTGCCCTCGGCGCGCATGCGGCCGGCCTCCTTGGCGCCCTGTTCGCCGCCGCAGGCGATGTAGTCGTCGAAGGCGATCGTCTGCGCGCGGATGAAGCCGCGCTCGAAGTCGGTGTGGATCACGCCGGCCGCCTGCGGCGCGGTGTCGCCGGCGTGGATCGTCCACGCACGCACCTCCTTCACGCCGGCGGTGAAGTAGGTCTGCAGCCCGAGCAGCTTGAAGGCCGCGCGGATCAGCCGGGCGAGCCCGGGCTCGTCCTGCCCCATCTCGTGCAGGAACAGCAGCCGGTCTTCCTCGCCCAGGTCGGCGAGTTCGGCTTCCGTCTTCGCGCAGATCGCCACCACCGGCGCGCGCTGGGCCTCGGCGTATGCCTGCAGCCGCTCGAGCAGCGGGTTGTGCTCGAAGCCGTCCTCGGCGACGTTGGCGACGAACATCGCCGGCTTGGCGGTGATCAGGCACAGCGGCCTGAGCACCACCAGCTCTTCCTTGCTGAAGTCCAGGCTGCGCACCGGCTTGGCCTGGTCGAGCACCGCCTGGCACTTCAGCAGCACCTCGACCAGGCGCTGCGCCTCCTTGTCCTGCCCGGCCTTGGCCACCTTCTGCCAGCGCGCCAGGCTCTTGTCGACGGTGGCCAGGTCGGCCAGGCACAGCTCGGTCTGGATCACCTCGATGTCGGCGACCGGGTCGACGCGGCCGGCGACGTGGATCACGTTGTCGTCGGCGAAGCAGCGCACCACGTTGACGATCGCATCGGTCTCGCGGATGTGGCTGAGGAACTGGTTGCCCAGGCCTTCGCCCTTGCTGGCGCCGGCCACGAGCCCGGCGATGTCGACGAACTCCACGATCGCCGGCACCACGCGCTCGGGCTTGACGATCGCCGCCAACTGCGCGAGCCGCGGGTCGGGCACCTCGACCACGCCCACGTTGGGCTCGATCGTGCAGAACGGGTAGTTCTCGGCCGCGATGCCGGCCTGGGTCAGGGCATTGAACAGGGTCGACTTGCCGACGTTGGGCAGGCCGACGATGCCGCACTTCAGGCTCATGGCAAGGGCGGGTGAGCGGATGAGGGCGCGGATTCTATGCGCGGCCTACACTGCCCCGGCATCACGGCGGAAGGAGGCGGTCATGGGCGATCGGCAGCGGCTGCAGGCGCAGGCGAAGGACATCGGCGGCGGCTTCATGGTGCGCCGCTCGCTGCCGGCGGCGCAGCGCCAGGCGGTGGGGCCGTTCCTGTTCTTCGACCACTTCGGCCCGGTCGAATTCGGCGCGGGCGAGGCCTTCGACGTGCGCCCGCACCCGCACATCGGGCTGGCGACGGTCAGCTACCTGTTCGAAGGCGCGCTGCTGCACCGCGACTCGATCGGCGCGGTGCAGCGCATCGAGCCCGGCGCGATCAACTGGATGACCGCCGGCCGCGGCATCGTCCACAGCGAGCGCACCCCCGACGAGCTGCGCGGCCACGCGCGCCGCCTGCACGGCGTGCAGCTGTGGGCGGCGCTGCCCGAATCCGACGAGGCGGCCGCCCCGCGTTTCGAGCACACGCCGGCGGCGGCGATGCCGCGCATCGAGGCGGGCGGCGCCGGCGTCACCGTGCTCGTGGGCACCGCCTTCGGCGCCACCTCGCCGGTGGCCGCCAGCTCGCCCACGCTGCTGCTGGACATCGAGCTGCGCGCCGGTGCGGCGCTGGCCTTGCCGCCGGCGGCCGAGCGCGCGGTCTACGGCGTCGATGCGCCGTTCCGCGTGGGCGACGAGGCCGTGCCGCCGCGGCAGATGGTGGTGCTGGACGCGGGCGAGGCGGCGACGCTGGCCGCCGATGCGCCGGCGCGAGTGCTGCTGATCGGCGGCGAGCCGCTGGGCCACCGCTTCATGTGGTGGAACTTCGTTGCCCGCGACCGTGCGCGCATCGAGCAGGCCAAGGACGACTGGCGCGCGCAGCGCTTCGCGCCGGTGCCGGGCGAAACGGACTTCATACCGCTGCCGTGAAACCGCCCGCCGGCCCGCGGCCGCGGCGCGCGGGGGCCGCTGCCTACAATCCGCGCATGGGAATCGTGCAGGCTGACGTGTGCGTGCGCGGCGCCGGTGCGGTCGCCGCCTGCTTGGCGCTGGCGCTGTCGCGCCAGGGGCTGGCGGTGGTGCTGCAAGAAGGCGCGCCGGCCGCGCCCGGCCGGCCCGACGTGCGCGCCTATGCGTTGAACGCCGCGTCGATCGGGCTGCTGCGCGAACTCAAGATCTGGGAGGCGCTGCCGGAGGGCGCCGTCACCCCCGTCTACGACATGCGCGTGGCCGGCGACGCCGACGGCGCGGCGCTGGACTTCAGCGCCTGGCGCCAGGGCGTCGAGGCGCTGGCGTGGATCGTCGATGCGGCCGAGCTGCTGCGCGTGCTCGGTGCGGCGCTGGGTTTCGCGCCGCACGTGCAGCGGGTCGGCGACGCCGAGGTGCACGCGCCGCTGCTGGCGCTGGCCGAGGGCAAGCATTCGGCCACGCGCGCGCAGCTCGGCGTGGCGATGCCGCTGCGGCCCTATGGGCAGCGCGCGGTGGCGGCGCGGCTGGTGGCCGAGATCGCGCACGCCGGCGTCGCGCGCCAGTGGTTCCGCTCGCCCGACGTGCTCGCGCTGCTGCCCTTCGACCGGCCCGAGCCGGCGCGCTCCTATGCGCTGGTGTGGTCGCTGCCCGACGAGCGCGCCCAGGCGCTGCTGGCCGCCGAGCCGGCGGAATTCGAGCAGGCGCTGGCCGAGGCCACCGGCGGCGCCGCCGGGCTGCTGCGGCTGGCGAGCGAGCGTGCCGCCTGGCCGTTGATGCTGGCGAGCGCCGAAGCCGTGTGCGGCACGGGCTGGGTGCTGCTCGGCGACGCCGCGCATGTGGTGCATCCGCTGGCCGGGCAGGGGCTCAACCTGGGGCTGGCCGACGTGCGCGCGCTGGCCGAGGTGCTTGCCGCGCGCGAGCGCTGGCGAGCGCTGGGCGACGAGCGGCTGCTGCAGCGCTACGCGCGCCGGCGCGCGCTGCCCACGCTGGCGATGGGCCAGCTGACCGACGGCCTGCTGAACCTGTTCGCGCACCCGAACCCGGTGGTGCGCGAACTGCGCAACCGCGGGCTGGGCCTGGTCGACGCGCTGCCGCCGCTGAAGCGGCTGCTGGCCTCGCTCGCCAACGAATCCTGATGTCCGGAAAGGCTGCCTCGATGCCCCGAATCCTCCGCCGGTTGGCCCTGTTGGGCGCACTGGCCTGCCTGCTGCCGGCCGCGCAGGCCGACGAAGCGGCGATCCGCAAGAACCTGGCCGAGCGGCTGCCCAACCTGCCGAAGATCGACGAAGTCGCCAAGACGCCGATTCCCGGTCTGTACGAGGTGCGCATCGGCACCGAGATCCTGTACGCCGACGAGCAGGGCAACCACATCCTACAAGGCAGCCTGATCGACACGCGCACGCGCACCGACCTGACCGAGGCGCGCATCAACAAGCTCACCGCGATCGACTTCGCCGCGCTGCCGCTGAAGGATGCGCTGGTCATCAAGCAGGGCAGCGGCGCGCGCCGGCTCGCGGTGTTCGTCGATCCGAACTGCGGCTACTGCAAGAAGTTCGAGCGCGACCTGGCGGCGGTGAAGGACGTGACGATCTACGCCTTCCTGTACCCGATCCTCGGGCCCGATTCCAACGCCAAGTCGCGCGACATCTGGTGCGCGGCCGACCCGGCCAAGACCTGGCGCGCGTGGATGATCGACGGCGTCGTGCCGCCCAAGGCGATGGGCAGCAAGTGCGACGCGCAGGCGCTGCAGCGCAACCTCGAGCTCGGCCGCAAGTACCGCGTGCAGGGCACGCCGGCGGTGGTGTTCGAGGACGGCACGCGCGTGCCCGGCGCGATCCCGCTCGAGCAGGTGGAGAAGGCGCTGGCCGCCGCAGCCAAGCGCGGCTGAGATCGCAGCGCCGCATCGGCCGCGCGGCCGCGATGATCGAGTACGAGATCGACCTGTCCGACCGGTGCGCGCACCGGTTCCGGGTGACGCTGCAGGTGGCGCGCGCCGAGCTGCCGCTGCGCGTGAGCCTGCCGGTGTGGATCCCGGGCAGCTACCTGGTGCGCGAGTTCGCGCGCCACCTGTCGGGCCTGAGCGCCGAGCTGGGCGGCGTGCCCTGCCGCGTCGAGGCGATCGACAAGTGCAGCTGGCAGGTGCACGGCAGCGGCCGCGGCAGCCTGCGGCTGCAGTACGAGGTGCACGCCTTCGACCCTTCGGTGCGCACCGCCTACCTGGACGAAGACCGCGGCTTCTTCAACGCCAGCAGCGTCGCGCTGTGGGTCGAAGGCCGCGAGGCCGGGCCGCACCGCCTGCGCATCGCCGGGCTGCCGGCCGGCTGGCAGGCGGCGACGGCGATGGCGCCGGCCGGCCGCGCCCGCAGCTGGCAAGCCGCCGACTACGGCGAGCTGATCGACCACCCGGTGATGCTCGGCCGCTTCTGGCACGGCCGCTTCGAGCTGCGCGGCGTGACCTACGAGTTCGCGGTGGGCGGCGCCTGGCCGGGCTTCGACGGCGCGCGGCTGCTGGCCGACACGCGCCGCATCTGCGACGCGCAGATCGGCCTGTGGCACGGCAGCGGCCGCCCGCCCTTCGACCGCTACGTGTTCCTGCTGCAGGCGCTGGACGACGGCTACGGCGGCCTCGAGCACCGCGCCAGCACGGCGCTGGTCACGGCCCGGCGCAACTTGCCGCGCAGCGGGCGGCGCGACGCCGGCGACGGCTATGTCGGCCTGCTCGGGCTGATCTCGCACGAGCATTTCCACGCGTGGAACGTCAAGCGGCTGAAGCCGCGCGAGTTCGAGCAGCCCGACCTGCAGGCCGAGAACTACACCCGGCTGCTGTGGTTCTTCGAGGGCTTCACCTCGTACTACGACGACCTGCTGCTGCTGCGCGCCGGGCTGATCGACGCGTCGCGCTACCTGCGGCTGCTGGCCAAGACGGTGAACGCGGTGCGCGCCACGCCCGGGCGGCTGCGCCACAGCGTGGCCGACGCCAGCTTCGATGCGTGGATCAAGTTCTATCGCCCCGACGAGAACACGCCCAACGCCACGGTCAGCTACTACGCCAAGGGCAGCCTGGTCGCGCTGGCGCTGGACCTGAAGCTGCGCGCGCTCGGCCGCGGCACGCTCGACGACGTGATGCGCGCGCTGTGGCGCGAGCACGATGGCGGCGCGATCGGCGAGGCCGACATCGCCCGGGCCGTGCACGCGGTGGCGGGCCGATCGCTGCAGCGCGAGCTGCGCGCGTGGGTGCACGGCACCGGCGAGCTGCCGCTGCGGCCGCTGCTGGCGGGCTGCGGCGTCGGCTGGGCCGAGGAGCCGGGCGACCTGGCGGCCGAACTGGGGTTGCGGCTGAGCGAAGGGCCGCTGACCGGCATCCAGATCAAGTCGGTGCATCGCGGCAGCGCCGCCGAGGCGGCCGGGCTCGCGGCCGGCGACGAGCTGCTCGCGGTCAACGGCTGGCGCGTGCGCCGCTTGGAGGACGCACGCGCGTGGCTCCAGCCGGGCGAGCCGCTGCAGCTGCTGCTGGCGCGCGACCAGCGGATGATCGACAAGGCGGTCGCGCAGCCGCCCGCGTCCGCGCCGCAAGTCGCGCTGCGGCTGGCCGATCGTGCACCGGCCGCCGCACGCCGCCGGCGGCAGGATTGGCTCGGCGCCTGAGCCCGCCGGCGCGCGCCGCCCGGCTGCCGTGATGAGGCCGTCTTTCCCGCGGTCGGGATTCGGTTCGTTGCGGTCCTTCGTCGATCCACCCAGAGCTGCTCTCGGTCGAACGCGAAAACGTGGCACACGGGGCCGCCGACGGGGTGGCCAACTCCGTTCAGCCAAATTCTT
>JAFEFZ010000086.1 GCA_018240325.1 Pseudomonadota bacterium | reverse complement strand
TTCGCCGCCGAGGAAGCCGAGCACGTGCAGGCACTCGACGACTGGCTGGCGCGCACGCCGCGGCCTTCGGTACCCTGGCGCACCGATCCGCAACACGATGCCTGACCCCCTGCCGACCCAAGGACCCGAACGATGAAACGCATCCAGCTCGCCGGCTACGCCGCTCGCCACTTCGACTGGTCGGTCGCCGGCAAGGTCGCGACCATCACGCTCAACCGCCCCGAGCGCAAGAACCCGCTGACCTTCGATTCCTACGGCGAGCTGCGCGACCTGTTCCGCGAGCTGGTCTACGCCACCGACATCAAGGCGGTGGTGTTCACCGGCGCGGGCGGCAACTTCTGCTCGGGCGGCGACGTGCACGAGATCATCGGGCCGCTGGTCCGGATGGACATGCCCGAACTGCTCGAATTCACGCGCATGACCGGCGATCTGGTCAAGGCGATGCGCGCCTGCCCGCAGCCGATCATCGCGGCGATCGACGGCGTGTGCACCGGCGCCGGCGCGATGATCGCCTGCGGCTCCGACCTGCGCGTGGCCACCGCGCGCAGCAAACTCGCCTTCCTGTTCGTGCGCGTCGGCCTGGCCGGCGCCGACATGGGCGCGTGCACGCTGCTGCCGCGGCTGATCGGCCTGTCGCGCGCCGCCGACCTGCTCTACACCGGCCGCGTCGTCGGCGGCGAGGAGGCTTCAGCGTTCGGCTTCTACAACCGGCTGGTCGAGCCCGAGCAACTGCTGGCGAGCGCGCAGGCGCTGGCGCAGGAGCTGGCCGACGGCCCGACCTTCGGCCACATGATGACCAAGACGATGCTGTGGCAGGAATGGAACTCGGGCCTGGGCGAATGCATCGAGGCCGAGGCACAGGCGCAGGCGATCTGCATGCAGACCCGCGACTTCGAGCGCGCGTACCACGCCTTCGCGGCCAAGAGCAAGCCCGTGTTCGAGGGCGACTGAGCACGGGGCCGGACATGGCGGAGCAACCCGATGGAACCGGCGGCGGTGCGCGCACCTGGCGCGAAGCCGACGGCACCCATATCGACGTGCGCGGCCTCGGCCCGCCGCAGCCGATGGTGCAGATCCTGCGGCTGCTGGCGAGCCTGCCGCGCGACGCGGTGCTGATCGCGCACCTGGACCGCGACCCGATGATGCTGTATGGCGAGCTCGCGCAGATCGGCTGGGCTGGCGAGCGCATCGATGGCGGCGGCGACGCCGGCGAGGTGCGGCTGCGGCTGACCGCGGCCTGAAGGCCGCGCAGAGGTGGCGTGAAGACGGCCCCACGCAAGCTCGGCGGCACCTTCCTCGCCGGCGCCAAGGGCCGGCTGCTGCCGGCGTCGATCGTCTTCCGCTTCTTCGGCGCTGCGGTCGTGTTCCACGCGCTCGCCTGGGCGGCGCTGCTCGGCGGCGCCGGGCAATGGCCGCAGTGGCGCCACGGGCTGGGCTGGCCGCTGGCGGCGCTGCACCTGATCACGCTCGGCACCTTGGTGTGCAGCGCGATCGGCGCGAGCCTGCAGCTGTTGCCGGTGGCCACGCGCCAGCCGGTGCGCTCGCACCGCCTGGTCGGGCTGCTGTGGTGGCTGTACGTGCCCGGCGTCGCCGTGTTGACCCTCGGCATGGGGACGGCGCAGCCGCCGTGGCTGGCGGCGGGCGCCACGCTGGTGATCGCGGCGCTGCTGCTGTGGGGCGTGCTGCTGGGGCTGAACCTCGCCGGCGCCCGCGGCATGCCCGGCGTCGTGCTGCATGGCTGGGGCGCGCTGGCCGCGCTGGCGGTGCTGGCCGTAAGCGCCGAGGCGCTGGTGGCGTTGTGGCTCGGCCGGGGTTGGCTCGACGCCGCCGCCGCGCGCGCGCTGCACCTGGCCAGCGGCAGCTTCGGCGTGATGGGGCTGCTGGCCTTCGGGCTGGCCTACATCCTGCTGCCGATGTTCGCGCTGGCCAATGTGCCCGACGAGCGCCGGCAGCTCGCCAGCGGCGGCGCGGCGGTGGCCGGCGTGGCCGCGGCGGCGCTGGCGGCCTTCGGCCCGGTGCTCGGCTTCACGCCGGTGCCGCTGCGGCTGGCGGCCATCGCCGCCGGCGCGCTGGCGCTGGCGCTGCACCTGCGGTTGATGCGCCTCGTGTTGAGCACCGGCATGCGCCGCGACCTGGGGCGCTCGCTGCGCATGATGCAGATCGGCTGGGGCGCGCTGGCGCTGGCGTTGCTGCTGGCGCTGGCGCTGGTGCTGGGCGCGCCGTCCGAGCACCTGGGGCGGCTGTTCGGCATCGTGCTGGTCGGCGGCTGGCTGCTGAGCTTTCTGCTCGGCGTGCTGCAGCGAATCCTGCCCTTCCTCGCGGCGATGCACGCGGCGCAGGGCCGCGGCAAGCGGCCGCCCACGCCTTCGGCGCTGACGCTGGACCGCGCGCTGCACTGGCATTTCATCGCGCATCCGACGGCGCTGGCGCTGCTGGGCGTGGCCGCGCTGACCGACAGCGCGCTGCTGGCGGGCGCGGCCGGCGCCGTCGGCCTGAGCGGCGCGGTCGCCTTCGCTGCCTTCTTCGCGGTGCTGATGCGCCGGCTCGCGCGCGCGGCGCAGCAACCGGCCGCGAGCCCGGCCGCCAAGCCGGCCGAGGGCGCGCCGCCTTGATCTGCTGCAAGGTCCGGCCGGCCGGACGCGGCTATTCTGGTAGTCTGATACTGATTTCAATCCACGGCCCGCGCGCCGGCCTCGCCCGCGCCGCCTCCGCCCGTGCACCGCAGGGAGCCCGCATGAGTTTTTCGCGCCAGGTTTCGCAGGCGCTCGACGACGAGCACCGCAACAACCTCGATCTGCTCGGCCGTGCCGAACACGCCTTTGCCCGCGCCAATGACCCCGAGATTCCGTCGCTCGCCGGCCGCCTGGTGCGCCACCTCGAGCACGAGATCGACCGCCACTTCGGCTTCGAGGAGGAGCAGTTGTTCCCGCGCATGGCCGATGCCGGCGACGGCGACCTGGCCGAGATGCTGACCGAGGAGCACGACACGATCCGCGCCGTCGCCGAAGAGCTGCTGCCGCTGGCGCGCGCCGCGGCTGCCGGCACGCTGCCGGCGCAGGACGCCGGCACGCTCAAGCGTCTGGTGCTCGAGATCGTCGAGCGCCAGGTCGCGCACATCCAGAAGGAGACGATGGCGCTGCTGCCGCTGCTCGACGATCTGCTCGACGACGACACCGACCGCGAGCTTGCCTTCGCCTACGCCGCAGACTGAACCCACCCGACCGGAGGATCCCCGCCATGACCTCGATGCCCGTTGCCCATCGGCCGCAAACGGTTCGCGCGCTCGCCCCCGCCGACCTGGACGCCGTCGTCGCGATCGACGCTTCCGCCGAAGGCCGCTCGAGGCGCGACTACATCGAGCGCCGGCTGCGGGCCGCCCGCCGCGAGCCCGACCTGCACGCGCAGTTCGGCGCCGGCGACGATTCCGGCGTCATCGGTTTCATGCTGGCGCGGGTGCTGGCCGGCGAATTCGGCCAGCGCCAGCGCTCGCTGCGGCTCGAGGCGCTGGGCGTGCGCGCCGACCGGCGCGACAGCGGCATCGGCCGCGCGATGTTCCAGGCGCTGACCACCTGGGGCGCGCGCCACGGCTGCAGCGCCATCCGCACCAGCGCGCGCTGGCACGACACCGCGCTGCTGGGCTGGTTCCGCAGCCTCGACTTCCGGCTGGCGCCCGAAGTGATCGTGCAAAACCGCGTCGACGGCGGCGCCTACCGCCCCGATCGCGACGACGTCGAGGCGCCCGACGCCGGTTCGGCGCACGAGATCGACTACGGCCGCCCCGAGACCAACGACCACGAGCGCCTGGCGCGCGACAGCGCCGACGTGCGCTCGATGACGGCGGATGACCTGGACGCGATCGTGCGCATCGACCGCACCATCACCGGCCGCGACCGGCGCGACTACATCGCCTCGCGGCTGGCCGAGGCGCTGGACGACACCAGCGTGCGCGTGTCGCTGACCGCGCGCTGCGACGGCACGGTGGTCGGCACGCTGATGGCGCGCGCCGACCTCGGCGACTTCGGCCGTCCCGAAGCCGTGGCGGTGCTCGACACCCTGGCCGTCGACCCCGACTACGCGCGCCGCGGCGTCGGCCGCGCGCTGATGTCGCAGCTGTTCGCCAACCTCGGGGCGCTGCGCGTCGAGCGGGTCGAAACGATCGTGCCGCTGCGCGACACGGCGATGCTCGGCTTCCTCGGCTCGGTGGGCTTCGCGCAGGGCGACCGCCTGTCCTTCGTGCGCAGGCTGGGCGAGGCCGCGTGATGAGCCCGATGCCCGTCGACGACGACCAGGTGCGCGACGCGCTGCGCATGGTGATCGACCCCGAGGCCGGAATGAACATCGTCGACCTCGGCCTCGTCTACGGCATCGAGGCCGACGCCGACGGCGTGCGCATCGAGCTGACGATGACCAGCGCCGCCTGCCCGATGGCCGACATGATCATGGACCAGGCGCGCGACGCGATCGCCGGCGCGATCGGCCGCGACACGCCGATCGACATCGAACTGGTCTGGGATCCGCCCTGGACCCCGGACAAGATGAGCGACTTCGCGCGCGACCAATTCGGCTGGGCGCCGCGGTGACGCCGCCGGCGGCGCGCACCCGGCGTGTCGCCTGGGAGCGGCTGCCGCTGTTGATCCTCGGCTTCGTCGCTCTGTTCGTCGGCATCGGCGCCGGGCTGGCGCGGATGGGCTGGGCGATGCCGGAGGTGGCGGCCGGCGCAGCCGCGTGGCACGGGCCGCTGATGATCAGCGGCTTCTTCGGCGTGGTGATCGCGCTCGAGCGTGCGGTCGCGATCGGCCGCGCCTGGGCCTATGCGGCGCCGCTGTGCGCCGGCCTGGGCACCGCGGCGCTGATGCACGGCGCGGCCGGCGCCACCGCCTGGCTGTACCTGGCGGCCGCTGGGCTGCTGCTGGCGGCGTCGCTGCACGTACTGGCGCGGCAGCGCGAAGGCTTCACGCTGGTGATCGCGATCGGCGCCGGCTGCTGGTTTGTCGGCGCCGCGCTGTGGGCCGCGGGCGTGCCGGTGTGGCGGCTGGTCGGCTGGTGGATCGGCTTCCTGGTGCTGACGATCGCCGGCGAGCGGCTCGAGCTGTCGCGCTTCCTGCCGACCTCGACGGCCGCCAAGCGGGTGTTCGCGCTGATCGTGGCGGCGATGCTGGCGGCGCTGGCTGCCTGGCCGCTGCCGTGGGCACCGCACGTGTGGGGGCTGACGCTGCTGGCGCTGGCCGGCTGGCTGCTCAAGCAGGACATCGCGAGGCGCACCGTGCGCCAGCAGGGCCTGACGCGCTTCATCGCGGTGTGCCTGCTGTCGGGCTACTTCTGGCTCGCGGTCAGCGGCGCGGTGACCGCCGTCTTCGGTCTCGCGCCCGGCGGCCCGGCCTACGACGCGGCGCTGCACGCGGTGGTGCTCGGCTTCGTGTTCGCGATGGTCTTCGGCCATGCGCCGATGATCTTTCCGGCGGTGTTGCGCGTGACCATGCCCTACCGGCCGCGCTTCTACGCGCCGCTCGTCCTGCTGCACGGCTCCCTGGTGCTGCGCCTGGCCGGCGACGCCAGCGGCCACGCCGGCCTGCTGCGCTGGGGCGGCATGCTGGCGGCGCTGGCGCTGCTGGCCTTCGTCGCCAGCACTGCGGCCGCGGTCGTCAGCGGCCAGCGGCGCGCGCGCCGCTGAGCGCGCGCACCGGCGCGCCTGGGTCATCGGGCGGCAAACGCCGGCGCGCATCGCCTGTCGCGCCGCGTTCGCCTTCCCGCTGCGCGAACCTGCCCCCCCCTGCACGCACCCTCGCCGCTGCGCACGCCGGCACCGTTGCGCACGCCCGCGTAGCTGCGGCGCGATTCCTTGAGCTGTGACAACGCGCGCGCCGGCTGCTCTGGGGCATAGTGTGCGTTTGCCGATCGAACGCATGATCGCCACCCTGCACAAGCCCCAACTCGTGTGCCCCGCCGGCTCGCTGCGCGCGTTGCAGGCCGCGGTCGATGCCGGTGCCGATGCGGTCTACCTGGGCCTGAAGGACGCGACCAACGCGCGCAGCTTCGCCGGGCTGAACTTCGACGACGCCCAGGTGCGCGACGGCGTGCGCTACGCGCATGCGCGCGGGCGCGAGGTGCTGATGGCGCTGAACACCTTCGCGCGTGCGCAGGACGACACCCCGTGGCGGCGCGCGGTCGACCGCGCCGCCGCGCTCGGCGCCGACGCGCTGATCGTCGCCGACACCGCGGTGATGGCCTACGCGCGCGACCACCACCCGCAGTTGCGGCTGCACCTGTCGGTGCAGGCTTCGGCCACCACCTACGAGGCGATCGAGTTCTACCGCGAGCGCTACGGCATCCGGCGCGCGGTGCTGCCGCGGGTGCTGACGCTCGCGCAGGTGCAGCACGCGATCCGCCACACGGCCGCGCAGATCGAGGTCTTCGGCTTCGGCAGCCTGTGCGTGATGGTCGAGGGGCGCTGCGCGCTGTCGTCGTACGTGACCGGGCAGTCGCCCAACACCGCCGGGGTGTGCTCGCCGCCTTCGGCAGTACGCTGGGAGCAGACGCCGGCCGGCGTGAACGCGCGCCTGAACGACGTGCTGATCGACGCCTACGCGCCCGACGAGCCGCGCGGCTACCCCACCTTGTGCAAGGGCCGCTTCGTCGTCGACGGCCAGCGCGACTACGCGATCGAAGAGCCGACCAGCCTGAACACGCTCGCGATCCTGCCGCAGCTGATCGAAGCCGGCGTCGCGGCGATCAAGATCGAGGGCCGCCAGCGCAGCACCGGCTACGTGGCCGAGGTCACGCGCGTGTGGCGCGCGGCGATCGACCACGCCGCCTCGGGCGCGCGCTGGTCGGTGCAGCCGGGCTGGAGCGCAGGGCTCGCGCGCTGGGCCGAAGGCCAGCAGCACACGCTCGGCGCCTACGACCGCCCCTGGCGCTGAACCGACATGACGCAAGCCCGACTCGAACTGACCATCGGCCCGCTGCTGTACTGGTGGCCGCGCGACGCCACGCTGGCCTTCTACGCCGACGTGGCCGACAGCCCGGCGCGGCGCGTGGTGCTCGGCGAAGTCGTGTGCTCGCGCCGCAACGAGTACAAGTTCGACGACTGGCTCGCGCTGGCGCGCGAACTGGCGCAGGCCGGCAAGGAAGTGGTGCTGGCGACCCAGGCGCTGGTGATGAGCGAAGCCGAGTTGCGCGCGCTGCGGCGCATCGCCGAGCAGGACGAGTTCGCGGTCGAGGCCGGCGACGCGTCGGCGCTGCGCGTGCTCGCCGGCGCGCGCGCTGCGCGGCCGGCGCGGCTGCCGTTCACGATCGGCCCGCACGTCAACGTCTACAGCCGCGCCGCGCTGGTCGAGCACGCCGCCCTCGGTGCCGGCACCTGGGTGGCGCCGCTCGAGCTGGACCTGGACGCGGTGGCTGCGATCAACCCGCCGGCCGATCCGGTCGCCGGCGCCGCCGGGCCGGTCGCCACCGAGGTCTTCGGCTTCGGCCGGATGCCGCTGGCCTTCTCGGCGCGCTGCTTCACCGCGCGCCACCACCGCCTCACCAAGGACGAGTGCGCCTTCCGCTGCCGCGACGACGCCGACGGCCTGCTGGTGTCGGGCAGCGACGGCCGCCCGTTCCTGGTGCTCAACGGCATCCAGACGCAATCGGCCGCCGTGCAGTCGCTGCTGGCCCACGGCCCCGCGCTGCGCGCCGCCGGTGCCGCCAGCGTACGCCTGTCGCCCTGTGCGCACGATTTCGCGCGAGTGATCGACACCTTCGACGCGGTGTTCAACCGCGGCTGCTCGCCGCAGGATGGGCAGCAGGCGCTGGCCGGGCTCGCGCTGCCCGGCGCCCTGGTCGACGGCTTCGCGCGCGCACGCCCCGGCATGGAGCCTGTACCCGCATGAACAGCGCAGGCCGCGATGAAGGAGATCGATCGATGACTGCAGCACCGATCCCCGGCCGCGACCGCCATCCGGCCGGCCCTTTTTCTGCCGCGCCCTTGCCGGCCGCGCCCTGGCCGCGCGCGTTCGACGATGCGGCCGCGCGGCTGCGCAGCCTGGTGCGCCGGCTGCCGGTGCAGCCGCCGTCGCTGCTCGCCGCGCTGGCGCTCGACCGGTTGCTGCTGCCGCGGCTGGATGCGACCCAGCGGCGCGAGCTGTCGCAGCGCGCCGTCGAAGTCGAGGTGGTCGAGGCCGGGCTGCGCGTGCGGCTGGTGCTGCGCGACGGCGGCTTTGCCGTGGCGCGCGGCCACGAGCTGCCGGCACTGACGATCCGCGCGCGCGCCGATGCGTTGTGGCGGCTGCTGCGCGGCGAGGACGACCCCGACCGGCTGTTCTTCGACCGCGCGCTCGTGATGGAAGGCGACACCGAGTTCGGCCTGGTGCTGAAGAACACGCTCGACGCGGTCGGCCCGGTGCTGCCCCGGCCGCCCTGGGCGCGGCGCTGATCGGACGCAGCGACGCACCGCTCGCTCCCCACTTCCCGCCGGCATCGCCAGCGCTGCCGCCCGGCGGCCGGATTCAGCCGATTCGGTGCAGCGCAGCGGGTCGATCAAGTCGATCGGGTCGCCGACGGCGACGGCTCCAGGGGATTCAGGCCGCGACTGCGGCGGATTGCAGTTGCAGCACCGTGCCGCGGCGATAGGTGCCCCACGGCGCCGCGCCGATCGCGCCGGCATGGATCGAGTCGGGGTGCGCGCGCGGGCAGCTTGACCTTCTCGCCGACCATCTCCTCCTGGAGCGGGCAAGCCCATGCGCTTTGCGGCCACAGGCTGCCGTCGACGACAGGCGGCTCGTGTCATCGCATCGACAGATCCCTGTCGTTCTACGGCGCGCTTTCAGCTCGCGCGGCGGCAACGACCCGCAGCTGCCGTCGCGGCGAAGCCAACCGCGATCCTGCAAGTTACCATACAACCCGTATCTTAGATATGGGCAACCCATATGAAGACCACCATCGAACTGCCGGACGATCTGCTCGAGCGCAGCAAGGCGGTTGCGCGGCGCGAGAACTCGACACTCAAGGCGCTGATCGAGGAAGGCCTGCGCCTGGCGCTGCGGGCGCGCACGCGCAAGCGTGCCGCGCCGTTTGCGGTGCAGCCCTTCGAGGGTGACGGCTTGTCTGCGGAGTTCGCCGCTGCCGGCTGGGAGAGCATTCGCGACGAGATCTACCGTGATCGCGGTTGACACCAACATCCTCGTCTACGCGCACCGCGCGTACTCGCCCTTTCACGACCGCGCGCGATCGACGATCGAGTCCCTCGCCGTCGGGGTCCGTGAGTGGGCCATCCCCTGGCCTTGCGCACACGAGTTCTTCGCGGTCGTGACACATCCGCGCATCTACAAGACGCCCACGCCGCCCGAAACGGCATTCGCTCAACTGCGCGCGCTCAATACGCTCGCGAACCTCGCGTTCATCGCCGAGGCTGACGAGTACCTGCTGCACCTCGAGTCGCTGGCGCTGCCGGCCAAGGCCAGAGGCGGGGCGATACACGACGCGCGCATTGCGGCGATCTGCCTTTCGCACGGCGTGGCCGAGCTCTGGTCGACCGACCGCGACTTCTCCCGCTTTCCGGCGCTCGCCGTCCGCAACCCATTGATCGGCTGACTGCGCGCCGAAGCCGCAAGAACGGGGACTGCACCGGACATGTCCGAACGGATGCCAGATCCGGGTTGAAGTGCAACCACGCTTCGATGGAAGCCAAAACCAGTGGGTGTACCCGGCCCCGTCCTGTTGGCCGGCTGTCAGGTTCTCACCCGAACGTACCGCCAGCCCGCATCAGGAATGCAGGCTCTCGTACTTGGCCTGCAACTCTTCCGGGGTCTCCACGAAATCCGGGTGCTGCACGATGCAGTCGGCCGGGCACACCAGCTTGCACTGCGGCTCGTCCTCGGCACCGACGCATTCGGTGCAGCGCAGCGGGTCGATCACGTAGATCGGGTCGCCGACCGAGATCGCGTCGTTCGGGCACACCGGCCGGCAGGCGTCGCAGGCGGTGCAGTCGTCGTTGATCAACAGGGCCATGGTTCAGGACCTCCGGGGGATTCAGGCCGCGACTGCGGCGGATTCGAGCTGCTGGAGCTTGGCGTGGCGGTAGGCGCCCCACAGTGCCGCGCCGATCGCGCCGGCATGGATCGAGTCGGGGTGGGAACGTGCGGTCACCTTGACCTTCTCGTTGACCATCTCCTCCTGGATCGCCGCCAGCAGCCCGGTGTCCAGCGCCAGGCCGCCGGTGAGCAGCGCGACGCCCTGCTTGACGCCGGTGACCTTGAGCAGCTTGACGATGCGCGAGGCCATCGACAGGTGGATGCCCTTCAGGATGTCGGGCGTGGCGATGCCGCGGCTGACCATGTTGATCACGTCGGTCTCGGCCAGCACCGCGCAGATCGAGCTGACCTTCTCCGGATCCTGGCTGGTGCACGACAGCGGGCCGATCTCCTCGACCGCGACGCCCAGGTAGCGCGCGATGTTCTCGAGGAACTGGCCCGAGCCGCTGGCGCACTGGCTGGTCATCTTGTACTGCAGCACCTTGCCGCGCTCGTCGACGCTGATCGCGCGGCCGTTGAGCGCGCCGATGTCGACCACGGCGCGCGCCTCGGGGTCGAGGAACACGCCGCCGCGCGCGTGCGTGGTCATCGAATAGAAGTGGCCGGTGGCGAACTTGACGTTCTCGCCCTCGCCGGTGGTGGCGATGTAGTCGACCGCGTCTTCGCCCAAGCCGGCGTCGGCGAGCACGCCTTCATAGCCTTCGCGCGCCAGCGTCATCGGGTCGCGCCGGCGGATGCGCTCGCTGCGCTTGGCCAGCCACTCGTGGTGGTCGCCGTTGTTGCGGAACAGCACGGTCTTGACCGCGCCGGAGCCGATGTCGATGCCGACGGTGATGGTGTCGTTCATGTCGATGCCCTCCGGGCCGCCCCGCGGGGCATTGAGACCCCTTGGGGGGCCGCGAACGAAGTGAGTGGAGCGCTCATGTCCTGGCCTCCGCGGTCTTGCCTTCTTCCACGACCGCGCGGTAGGCGAAGGTCGCCCCGCCGAGCGCGCCGGTGTAGATCGAATCGGGGTCGATGTTCAGCGTCAGCTTGCCGTAGTTCTCCTCGACCAGCTCGGTCAGCGCCTTGACCGCGGCTTCGTTCTTGGCGACGCCGCCGGTGAAGGTGAACTCGTCGCGGATGCCGCCCGAGCGCGCCAGGATGCTCATCGCGCGCAGGATGATCGCGCGGTGCAGCCCGGCCATGATGTCCTCGCGCTTGTCGCCCAGCGCGAGCCGGTCGCGCAGCTCGGCGCCGGCGAACACGGTGCAGGTGCTGTTGATGCGGATCGTCTTCGTGCTCTGCATCGCCAGCGGGCCCAGCTCGTGCAGGCCCATGTTCATCTCGTCGGCGATGTAGCCCAGGTAGCGCCCGCAGCCGGCGGCGCAGCGGTCGTTCATCTGGAAGCTCTCGACGATGCCGGCCGGGTCGACCTGGATCGCCTTGGTGTCCTGGCCGCCGATGTCGAGCACCGTGGCGGTGTTCGGGTACATCACGTGCGCGCCCAGGCCGTGGCACAGGATTTCGCTGCGGATGTGCTCCTTGCTGAAGGGCAGGCGCGCGCGGCCGTAGCCGGTGCCGACGATATAGGTTTCCTCCATCTCGGTGTCGAGCACGCCCTTGATCGGCGCCTCGACCGCGGCACGCTTGGCCTGCGCCTCGGGCAGCGCGATGAAGCTCTTCTCCAGCGCGGCGAGCAGGTGGCGGCGCATCGAATCGCCGTACACGCGGTTCTCGACCTCGATGATCGAGCGGTCGAACAGGTTCAGCAGGAAGTCGTAGCGCAGCCCCATGTCCTTGGCCACCGCCTCGCCGGTGGCCAGGTACTGGCTGCCGGCGATGTCGCGGAAGAAGTCGCTCTTGCGCTTGGCGCCGGGTGCGAACAGCTCGGGCGCCTCGACCTGCAGCTGCTTGAACACCACGCCCAGTGCCTCGCGCACCGCACCCTGCGCGTCGCCGAAGTTGGTCTTCTCGTGGTTGCGCGCGCAGGTGGCTTCCAGGTCGGCCAGCTGCTCGAGGTACTGCTCCGCGCGGAAGTCGCGCTCGAGTTGCGCGACGAACGCATCCAGGCCGCCGTTGAGCGCGCCGCTGGACTGCAGCGCCTGGCGGAACAGCTGGAAGCGGCCGCTGAGCAGCGCCTCCTGCTTGGCCACCGCGGCGGCGGTGTCGTAGTTGCTGCGCGAGTTGGTGATGCCGCGGCCGAGCACGTTCTGGTGCTCGTCGATGACCACCGCCTTGGTGGTGGTCGAGCCGAGGTCGATGCCGATGAAACAACGCATCGCGTTTCTCCTGGGTTCAGAGCGGGGCGGCCGCGGCGGCCGGCATGCCGGGCAGGCGCGCGTCCAGATGGGCGAGGCGCTTTTGCTTGACCATCTGGAAGTAGCTCTCCAGCCGGTTCTTCACGTTGGCCGCCGAGAAGTAGCGCGGGTCGACCAGGTCGGTCTCGATGAAGGCCGCGGGCTTGCCGGTGCGGCGCTCGACTTCGCGCAGCATCAGCAGCTGCCCGGCCGAGAAGCTGTTGCAGCTCTTGATCGAGTTGATCAGCAGGCCGTCGGCGCTGTACTCGTCGATGTACTTGCAGACCATGTCGATGCGCGCCGGCAGGCTGTGGTTGGTGTAGCAGCCCAGGCAGTAGTCGGCCAGCGACTCGAGCGGGTGCTCGGGGTCGTGGCGGAAGCCGAAGTCGTAGACGCCGCCGACCTTGCTGTAGGTGCTGGCCACAACCACCGCGCCCTCTTCGTAGAACATCTTCCAGAAGTCGCGGAAGCTGGTCCAGTTGGGCGGGCCTTCGACCACCAGCCGGTACTTCTCCTCGCCCATCTCGCCGTCGGGCGTGATCGGCCCCAGGCCCAGGCGCATGCGCTCCTCGATCTCGCCGCGCAGCACGCGGTAGTACTCGGTGGCCTCGGGCGTGCCGCGGAACGCGGTGAAGATCGGCCCGATGTAGTACACCGCGCCGAAGTAGCCGTCGATCGGGCTGGGCTTGTGCTTGGCGCTTTGCAGCACGCGCACCAGGTCGTCCTCGGCCTTGGCCGATTCGCGCATGTACTGGCGCAGCCGGTCGATGTCGAACTTGACGCCAGACACGCGCTCGAGCGTCGGGATCACCGTCTCCTTCAGCTGCTTGACTACGTAGTCGCGCATGTTCGGCGCGATCTTGCCCTCGCCCTGGTAGGGCACGTGCAGCATCACCGTCTCGCAGCCGTACTTGTGGCGGATCAGCTCGAACCACTTCATGAAGGTGAAGCAGCCGGTGTAGCTCAGCAGCAGCACGTCGGGCGTGGGCAGCGGGTCGCCGGTGGGGCCGACCTCGCCGCCCATCATCATGCCGAGGTCCGCCTTGACGTAGGTGCAGACGTCCTCGCTGTGGCCGTCGCGCTCGGCGTCCATGATGAACTTGCCGCTCTTCTTGCGCATGCCGTTCTGCAGCGCGTTGGTCTCGGGCAGGCTGCGCGCGAAGTCGAAGCACATCAGCAGCTCGTTCAGGTTGCCCGGCACGAAGGTGGCCGACACCTTGCGGTTGTTGGCGCGCGCGGTGGCGAGCTCCATGTAGTTCTTGTTGATCAGCTCCTTCTGCAGCCACATCGCGTCTTCCTTGATGACGTTCTGCGGCTTCTTCGAGGCACCGCTCGGGGCGGGCTTGGCGATGGGCGTGTTCATGCGGCGCTCCACAACTTGATCGAATCGGCAAAGGTGCCGGCCTGCTCGCGGATCGGGGCCATCTGGCCGGTGTTCTCGGCGTACTTGAACGCGGTGTACGGCACGCCGTGCTTGGCGAGCACGTCCTGCAGCATCGGCCGCTCGAGCAGCGCCGGATCGCAGAACGACGGCGCCGCGAAGACCACGCCTTCGGCGGCGCGGGTCTTGACCTGCTTGAGCAGGAACATGCCCTTCTCCTCGCGCTTGGCGTCGTACTTGGCGGCGGTCGAGGCCGAGCGGTGCAGGAAGGCCTTGGACAGCTCGACCAGCGGGTCGCCGCCGGTCGGCACTTCGTCGAGCAGCCAGCGGCCGACGAGCGCGAAATCGTCGTCGACCACGTAGCAGCCCGACATCTCGATCGACTTGATCAGCGCCAGCGGCGGCTGCTCGCAGAACGAGCCGGTGAGCACCACACGGGCGTTGTCGCGCCGGGGCCGCTCGTGCTTCTCGGCCGCGGCCAGGTACTGGCGCACCAGCGCGGTGTGCTCCTCGACGGGCAGCACCAGGCCGGCGCGCTGCAGCAGGTAGACCTCGGAGGTCGGCGCCTGCCAGGGCTTGGCCGCGCGGTACGCATACAGGTCGTTCAGCGCGGCGCGGTTGGCGTTGTAGGCGGCGATCGACGCGTTCAACTCGGCGTCGGTGATCGGCGAGCCGCGCAGCTTGCCCAGGTCGTCGCGGATGTGCTGCATCTCCTGCACCCAGAACTCGCCGCCGACGCCGTCCTGGTAGTTCTGCGGCACATCGACATAGCGCACATACTTGGTCGGGAACAGGATCTGCCACATGCCCGACAGGTTGCGGATCACGTCGCAGATGCTCGGGAACAGCATGCCGTCGAGGCTGTCGAGCCGGCCGGTCAGGCCGAGCTCGATCGTCGAGCGCGGGATCCGGCAGATGTAGCTCTGGTAGTAGGCGTCGCCCTGGATCACCTCGATCTGGTCGCCGCCGCCCATGATGCCCACCGGCAGCATGCCGGCCGCATGGATGATCTCGCGCGGCACGTAGATCGGCATGAAGCCGATCGCCTTGCGGCCGGGCACGGCCGCCTTCCACTGCTTGACCGATTCGAAGTGCAGGTCTTCGAACAGCGCCTCGCAGCGCTGCACGATCGCGAAGACTTCGGGCTGGGTGGTACTCATCAGCGATGCTCCCATTGCGGCTTGCGCTTGGCGAGGAAGGCGAGCAGGCCTTCGTTCGCGTCGCGCGTGGTCATCAACTTGTCCAGGTACAGGCGCTCGACTTCGGCCAGGCGCGCGCGCACGGCGGCGCGCATCGCGCCGCGCGCGGCGGCGGTGGCGTGCGCGACCGCCGCGCCGCTCTTGGATTGCAGGTGCTCGTGGAACCAGGCCAGCGCCGCGGTCTCGGGGTCGTCGGCCAGCAGGTGCACCAGGCCGCGGCGCTCGGCTTCGGCCGCACCCAGGCTGCGGCCCGAGTACAGCAGGTCTTCGGCGGTGGGCTGGTTCACGCGGTACGGCAGCAGCACCGACGCGGCCGGCGCGAACACGCCGAGCTTCATCTCGGGCTGCCCGAACTGCGCATCGGGCGCGGCGAAGATCCAGGTGCCGGCCAGCGCCACCTCGAGCCCGCCGCCCAGGCACTGGCCGCGCACCGCCACCAGGATCGGCGCCGGGAACTCGACCATCGTCACGATCAGCGCGTGCAGCCCGGCGAGCATCTGCGCGCACTGCGCCGGCAGGTGCTCTTCGACGCTGGCGCCGAAGCTGAAGTGCGGGCCCTCGTGGTCGAGCAGCACGCCGCGCAGCGCGCCGTTGGTGCCGTGCGCGACCAGCGCGCCGTGCAGCGCGGCGATCATCTCGGCGTCGATCAGGTTGGCCTTGGGCCGCGCCAGGCGCAGCCGCAGCAGCCCGCCGTCGGCGTCGAGCCAGTCTTTCAGCACTGCCATCGCGCGGCCCCGCCTCAGCGCCGGCCCTTGGGCTGGATCTCGTCGTGCAGCGGGCCGACCCAGCTCTGCCCGGCGGCCAGCTTCTGGCGCAGCAGCACGAAGTCGACTTCGCGGTCGTCCTTGCTGCCCTCGTTGAACGCGGTGAAGCCCGAGCGCGCCTCGGTCACCATGTTCAGCGCCAGCCAGGCGCGCGAGTTCTCCTTGTTGCGGTTCCAGGCGTCGAGCTTGGGCTTGCGCAACTCCTCGAGCGTCTTGGTGGTGCAGTCCGGGAAGGTCAGCAGGATCTTCGCGCACAGCTCCTCGACGCGGGCGTCGAGCATCGACAGGTCGACCGTGCCCCGCTTCATCAGCGCCTTGCCCTCGTCGAGCGCGGCGCCGGTCTTGGCTTCGCCGTACACGTTGCGGCCGAACTCGTCGACCATGCGCTGGGTTTCCACCGTCGGGTTGGCGACGAACTTGCCGTCGACTTTGATCGCCGGCACGATGTCGGTCAGGATGCCCATCTGGTAGGCCTTGTGTGCGCTGAAGGGCTCGCACAGCACGCAGGCGGCCATTGCCCGCTCGGCGCCCACGACCACCGGCAGGAAGTCGGTCGCGCCGCCGATCGGCGCCGAGCCGTGCTTCGGGCCGGCCTGGCCGTAGCGGGCGAGGTCGCTGGAGACCGAGAAGTCGCAGGCCATGCCGATCTCCTGCCCGCCGCCGATGCGCATGCCGTTGACGCGGCAGATCACCGGCTTGTCGCAAGCGAGGATCGCACTGACCATGTCGTTGAACAGGCGCATGTACTGCCGGTACTCCTGCGGATGGCCGGCGTAGTACTCGGCGTACTCCTTGGTGTTGCCGCCGGTGCAGAAGGCCTTGTCGCCGACGCCGGTGAAGACCACGCAGTTGACCGAGCGGTCGTTGCCGGCCGCGCGCATGGCCAGGATCACGCCCTTGACCATGTCGGTGGTGTAGCTGTTGAACTGGCTCGGGTTGTCGAGCCAGATCCACACGTTGTACAGCCCCGCCACCTCGCTGCCGTCGGGCCGGCGCGCCGGCCGGCGCTCGTAGCGCACGCCGGGCTTCGCGTAGTCGTCGACGAGGTCGTGGTTCTTGAAATCTCGCATCGGGCAGTCTCCTGGGTTCTGCTGGGTTCTGCTGGGTTCTGGATCCGGTTCAGGGCACGAGCAAGGCGCG
>JAFEFZ010000085.1 GCA_018240325.1 Pseudomonadota bacterium | reverse complement strand
GTGCGCACCAGCGATTCCCTGCCGGCCAACTTCAGCGAACACGCGCGCACGCTCGTCGAGCACTACCGCCTCGAGGAAGGCCTGCACCGGCTGCGGGTGCGCTCGTCGTCCGCGTTCGTGGGCCAGGCGCCGTCGGAGATCGACCTGCAGGACTACCCCGGCCTTGCCCTGATCGCGATCCTGGACGGCACCGGCGCAGAAGCGCTGACCCGCGCCAGCGTTGCCGCCGGCGATACCCTGCTGGTTCGCGGCGATCTGCAGATGCTCGGCCGCCTCGCATCGGAGCGGCATCTGGCCTTTCGCTCGGAGGAAGGACCGAACCAGGTCGCGCAGACGCTGTTCAACCGCAATTCCGGGTTGGCCGAAGTCGTGATTCCGCCTCGATCGAAGTTGATCGGCGCCACGGTGTTCCCCGGCATGACGGTCCGCGAAGGCGATTTGATGGTGCTGGCCGTGCAACGGGCCGGCGAGAACCTCGGTGCGCAGCCCACCGCGCTGAACGCCGGCGATCACCTGTTGCTGCAGGGCACCTGGCAGGCGTTGGACAAGCGCCTGCCCGACCCTCAGGCGATGGTGGTGGACTCGCCCGAGCTCGTGCGCAGGCAGGCGGTGCCGCTCGGCGCGGGCTCGAAGCAGGCGCTCGCCATCGTGGCGCTCCTGGTCGCGCTGCTGGCCTTCGACCTGGTGCCCCCTGCCGTGGCCGGCGTGACTTGCGCAGGCGCGATGGTGCTCTTCGGCATCGTGTCGCTGCCCCAGGCCTATCGGGCGATCGACTGGAACACCTGCCTGCTGATCGGCGGCATGGTGCCGCTCGCGACCGCCATGACGAAGACCGGTGCGGCCGACCTGATCGGCGATCAATTGATCAGCCTCGTCGGGCAGGCAGGTCCCGTCGCCGTGCTGGCGGGGTTGTTCTTCCTCACTGCGTGCCTGACGCAACTGATCGCCAATGCGTCTGCCGCGCTGATCATGTTCCCGATCGCGCTGGCAACCGCCGCTGAGCTCGGCGTCAATCCGCAGCCGATGCTGATGGGCGTGCTCGTCGGCGCGCACGCCGCATTCATGACCCCGGTCTCGACGCCGCCCAACCTGATGATCTACGGGCCCGGCGGGTACAAGTTCGGGGACTACTGGAAACTGGGCCTGCTGTGCGTCATCTGGTTCGGCGTCGTGGCCGTGGTCGGTGCGCCGCTCGTCTGGAAGTTCTGAGCCCGCAAAGCGTGATCCCGGCAGGCCGGGTCACTGCGACGCCGGCGCGCCGTCGGGCCGGCCGAGTCCGGCGCTGCGGGCGCCTCCGATAATCGCCCGATGCCTGCGCCCCTGCTGAACGACACCTTCCTGCGCGCCTGCCTGCGCGAGCCCACGGCCTACACGCCCGTGTGGCTGATGCGCCAGGCCGGGCGCTACCTGCCCGAGTACCGCACGACGCGCGCACGCGCCGGCAGCTTCATGGGGCTGGCCACCAGCCCGGCCTACGCGACCGAGGTCACGCTGCAGCCGCTCGAGCGCTGGCCGCTGGACGCGGCGATCCTGTTCTCCGACATCCTGACCGTGCCCGACGCGATGGGGCTGGGCCTGAGCTTCGCCGAAGGCGAAGGGCCGCGCTTCGCGCATCCGCTGCGCGACGAACAGGCCGTCGCGCGGCTCGCGGTGCCCGACATGGAGCTGCTGCGCTATGTGTTCGACGCGGTCGCGTCGATCCGGCGCGCGCTGGTCGGCACCGACGCGCAGGGGCGCAGCGGCGGGCGCGTGCCGCTGATCGGCTTTGCCGGCAGCCCGTGGACGCTGGCCTGCTACATGGTGGAAGGCGGGTCCAGCGCCGACTACCACGTCGTCAAGACGATGCTGTATGCGCGCCCCGACCTGCTCGAGCGCATCCTCGACATCAATGCACAGGCGGTGGCCGCCTACCTGAATGCGCAGATCGACGCCGGTGCGCAGGCGGTGATGATCTTTGATTCATGGGGCGGCGTGCTCGCCGAGCGCGCCTTCCAGCGCTTCAGCCTGGAGCCGATGCGCCGCGTGCTGCAGCAGCTGCGGCGCGAGGCCGACGGCCGGCGCGTGCCCTGCATCGTGTTCACCAAGGGCGGCGGCAACTGGCTCGAGGCGATCGCCGGCATCGGCGCCGACGTGGTCGGGCTGGACTGGACCTGCTCGCTCGGCGCCGCGCGCCGCCGCGTCGACGACCGGGTGGCGCTGCAGGGCAACCTCGATCCGGCCGTGCTGTTCGCGCCGCCGGCCGCGGTGCAGGCGCAGGCAGCGGCGGTGCTCGACGACTTCGGACCGCCGGCACGCGCCGACGGGCGCCACGGCGGGCACGTGTTCAACCTCGGGCACGGCATCAGCCAGCACACGCCGCCCGAGCATGTCGCCGCGCTCGTGGCTGCGGTGCACGCGCACTCGCGCCGCCTGCGCCTGGCCGCAGGCTGATCCGCGGCGCGATCGCGCACGGCCACGGCTCACACGCGGTAAGTGAGCACTCAGGGGCCGACTTATCCCCAAAAAACTTGATGCGACGCAATGCACGGCAGCGTCATCGGCCTCGCCATCAGGATTTGCCCCAAGCATCGCTAAGTCGTTGATTTTCATGGATTCGGCTCGCTGCCGAAAAATGCAGCAACGGCACCGACCCTCAAGCGGGGCAAGGCCTTGCGGCAGGCCACCGGCGGTTTCCCACAAAGTTATCCACAGTCTTTGTGGAAACCTGAAAAATAGGTTGCCGATCATCGACTTATGGGCCTTTCCTAGATTGAAGCTGAGCAGTCGCACGCAACTTGGAGCCGTCGATCCGTGGTTGACAAGCTGACGGTGCCGGTGGTGGTCGACGCGCCGCAGCACGCCGGGCTGAGCGCCACCCTCGACTACCTCAGTGAGCGTGCGCTCGCGCCGGGAACCTTGGTCAGCGTGCCGCTGGGCCGGCGGCAGGCAGCGGGGATCGTGTGGCACGAGCGCATCGGCGCCGGCGCCGACGCCAGCCGGCTGCGGCCGCTGGCCGGCGTGCTCGACGCGCTGCCGCCGCTGGGCGACGCCTGGCGGCAGCTGGTCGCCTTCTGCGCCGGCTACTACCAGCGCAGCCTGGGCGAAGTGGCGCTGGCCGTGCTGCCGCCCGAGCTGCGCCGGCTCGACGATGCGCAGCTCGCGC
>JAFEFZ010000084.1 GCA_018240325.1 Pseudomonadota bacterium | reverse complement strand
TCAGCGAAGCATCGATCTGCTGTCGCAGGTCCATGCCGCGCTCCTGCCTGAACAGCATCGCGAACACCGCCTGGCCGGCGCTGGCTTCGGCCCAGACCCGGCCCACCTGCGCCTTCTCGATCTCGCGGGGCGCATGGCGCAGGTGCTCGCCCTTGTACTCGGCGACGAACAGCCGGCCGTCCGCCAGCTCGCACACGAAATCGGGGTAGAAGCGCCCGGTGGACACCGGCAGCCAGAAGCCGGCCACCGGGTCCGAGTCGAGGTTGCGCACCCAGCGCCGCACCCGCGGGTGCTCGTCGATGGCGAGCGCACAGCGCCACTCTTCGCCGCCGTCGTCCAGGTCGGCCACCACCGGATAGAAGTGCTTGTCGAAGCGGAACTTGCCGCGGTAGCGCTGGTTGGCCGGCACCGGGTACACGGCCGGATCGAAGTGGAACGCATGCCGCGGGCTCGAGTCCAGCGTCCAGCCGCCGTCGAGAACGAGCTGCGTGAATGCGGTCTTCGCGGCCTGGTCGCGCAACTCGCCGATGCGCAGCGAAAGGCGCTGCACCAGCGTGTGCTGGTGCCGCGCCAACTGCTCCAGCGGCACCTGCTGGTCGTGCACCAAGTGGTTCACGCAGGCCAGCGTGAAGGCGCGCAGGTGGGCCGGCAGGATGTCCATCGCCACGTTGCGCGACGGGTGTTGCAGCTCGGCCGCCAGCCAGCGCGCCAGGTCTTCGGCGCGGATGCTGCTGCCCGCTGCATCCAGCGGCAGTTGCGCCGCGTCGGCGCGGCCGACGCGAACGCGCTGCCCGTCGAGGTACAGCTCCCACAGCGTGCCCGGCTGCTCGGCCAGCGTGAAGCCGGGCAGGCTGATCGGCTCGGCCAGCAGGTTCAGCGCCACCGTCTCCAGCACCGCCTCGCGCTCGAGCAGCAGCAGTTCGCCTTGCGGCCCCTGCGGCCGATAACAAAGCCGCGGCACGCCGGCAAAGACCTCGCCGCGGTTCGCGGGCGCCTGCGCGCCGGCCACCAGCGCGTTGTGGCGCTCGATCTGCTGCGCCACCTGCTCGCGCTGCCTGCCCTTGTGCGCCGCCGCCAGTGCGCCGGCCAGCGCCTCGCCGATGCTGCCGCGCAACTGCACCCGCTGGCGCGCGCCGTCGGTGCTGAGCGTGGCCGCGCCCTGTGCCACCGCATCGGCCACCGCGGCCGGCAGCGGCTTGTCGGCCGGCAGGTCGATGGCCAGCGCCGGCAGCAGCGGCTCGGCCGGCGGCTGCGCGAACAGCGGCCCGTCGTCGCGCGCCATGCCCGGCAGCGGCAGTTGCGGCGCGATCATCGACGCCATGTCCAGCGGGTCGAAGCCCAGGCCGTCGATCAGCCGGTCGGCGAGCGCATTCGCCGACATCCCGGTCTGCGCCTCGGTGACGTGCGCATAGGCCTTGTTCAGCGCCGGGCGCGTGCGCCGCGCGGCATAGGGCATGCGCAGCACCCGGCCGAGCAACTGCTCGACGGCGGTGGCCGAGCGGATGCTCTGCACCGTGCACAGCACGTAGGCGAAGGGGCAGTCCCAGCCTTCGCGCAGCGCCTGCACGGTGATGATGTAGCGCACCGGGCAGTCGCGCGCGCTCAGGTCCAGCCCGTCGAGCTCGCGCTGCGTGCCGGTGGCCACCTTCACCTGCTCGGGCGGGATGTGCAGCTCATCAACGAGGTGCGCGCGCAGCAAGTCCACGTTGACCGGCTCGGTGCTGTTCTGCGCCTGCAGCAGCACGATCGGGCGGATGTAGGCGCCCTGGTTCGGCCCGGCCTCGGCTTCTTCCTGCTGCGCCTCGGCCTCCAGCAGGCGCTGCGTCTGCACCGCGTCGAACACGGCCGAGCGCCAGCCGCGCGTGTGCTCCATCAGCGCCACCGGCAGCTTGAGCAGCGCCTCGGCCTGCAGCTGCTGCGCCGACACGTGGAACAGCACGTTCGTGCGTTTGGGCAAGGGCGTGGCCGTCAGCTCCAGGATCAGCGCCGGGTTCAGCCGCTGCAGCGCCTCGAAGCTGCGCTCGGTCTTGGCGTTGTGCGCCTCGTCGACGATCACGTAGGGCTCGCGCAGCGCCAGCCAGTTGGCCAGGCTCCAGCGCGGCTGGCCGACGAAGCGCACCAGCATCTCGCGGCCGGCCTTGGACGAAGCCGCATCTTCGAGAGATGGTCTCGCTTCGCTGATTGATTCGTCCCCGCATCTTCAGCAGGCCACCACGTCCTTGGCGCGACGCCTTCACGCACAACCTCTGCGTAGCGCTTGATGACCGGGAGGCGATCGCCGTTCTTTCCGAAGTAGACCCGCCCTTCTGCTTGGACAGCTTTGAACGTAGCCTCCGAGAACGCCCAGTATCTGCCTGCCTTTGGCTGCACAACTCGCCCCGACGGCAGCTGGATCTTGAAACGCTGCTTCTCTGTTCCGCTCTTTGCTGTGCCGTCATCTCCTTGTCGCCAAGGGCCGCGCGGATCGTTGTCTGGATTTCGGAATCGACCAGCTTGTACGGTCGTACGCTCAAGAAGATTTCGGGTTGCCGCCCACTTGCCTCGCGCTCGCGCATATGCGAGCACCATGTCCTGCGAGGTAGAGATATCCGCATCCCCTCGCCCGCCTTTGTCCTTCTCCCATGCAATGGTGGCAATGAAATTCCCCCGCCCAAACACCTCATCCATCAACACCTTGAGGTAGTGCCCCTCGTGGTCGTCGATCGTCACCCAGATCGACCCGTCCTCGGCGAGCAGTTCGCGCAGCAGCTGCAGCCGCGGCAGCATCATGCTCAGCCACTGGCTGTGCTCGAGGTTGTCGTCGTAGTGCTCGAAGGCGCTCTTGGTGTTGTACGGCGGGTCGATGAAGATGCACTTCACGCGGCCGCGATGGAAGGGCAGCAGCGCCTTCAGGGCCTCGAGGTTGTCGCCCTGGATCAGCAGGTTGTGGCCGTCGCCACCCGCCTCACCGAACGCGTGCCCGGCGGCATGCGGGCGCAGCACGCGCGTGGGCACGGCTTCGGCGATGCGGAACGCGGCGTCGCGGTTCAGCCAGTCGAGGGTGGGCATGGCTCAGGCCGGCCAGACAATGTCGAAGGCCTTGCGGCCGAGGATGCGATAAACGCCGAAGTCCTTGGCGTCGAGCGTCGCGATGCGGTGGACGCCAGAGACCTCAGCCAACCAGATCAACTCGCAGTCGGCCCAATCGGGGCTGAGGGCGGAGTACTTTTCCAGCAG
>JAFEFZ010000083.1 GCA_018240325.1 Pseudomonadota bacterium | reverse complement strand
GTGCCCAGCAGGCGGCCATAGGTGTCGCGGCCGGCGATCTCGAGCCGCAGCGGCTGGCCCTGCACCAGCTCTTGCAGCGCCGCGCGAGCCTCGGGACCCCAGGGCTGGCAGATCTCGGGGGCGTCGATGCCCACCAGCCGCAGCAGCTGCGGCGCGCTGCCGTCGTCGGGCGCGAACCACAGCGTGTCGCCGTCGACGATGCGCTGCGCGTGGCCTTCGACACTGCGCACCGGCGGCGGCGCCGCGCTTGCGCCGAAGGCCGCGAACAGCATTGCCAGCGCCAGCAGCAGGCGCACGCGTTGGCGCAGGCCGGCGGCGCAGATGGTCCAGGTGCCCATCCCGGTATTCTGGCCGCCGCCTGCGGGCGGCGGCGCTGCGCCTACCATCGCGGCCTGCCCACCCCGACTTGCCGCGCATGAACCACACCCGCGCCTACCGCCTGCCCCGCCTGTGCCTGCCGCGCCCCGGCATCGACCTGCGCAAGTGGGCGGTGATCGCCTGCGACCAGCACACCGCCGAACCCGACTACTGGCAGCGCGTGGCGGCCGAGGTCGGCGACGCACCCTCGACGCTGCAACTGATCTACCCGGAGGCCTTCCTGGGCGAGGCCGACGGCGCCGCGCGCATCGCGCGCATCCAGGCGGCGATGCGCGCGTACCTGGCGGGCGGCCTGCTGGCCGAGCACACCGGCGCCGTCTACGTCGAGCGCCGGATCGGCGCGCGCGTGCGCCGCGGGCTGATGCTCGAGCTGGACCTGGCGCACTACGACTTCCGACCCGGTTCGGCCAGCCTGATCCGCCCGACCGAGCAGACCATCGTCGCGCGGCTGGCGCCGCGCATCGAGGTGCGGCGCGGCGCGGCGCTCGAGCTGCCGCACATCCTGGTGTTGATCGACGACCCGGGCGGCACCGTGATCGAGCCGCTGGCGGCGGCGCGCGCGCGCTTCGCGCCGCTGTACGACACCGAACTGATGCTCGGCGGCGGGCGGGTGGCCGGCTGGGCGGCCGACGCCGCTGCCGCGCAGCAGGCCTGCGCCGCGCTCGACCTGCTGGCCGACCCCGCCGCCTTCGCCGCGCGCCACGGCGTGGCGCCGGGCACGCCGGTGATGCAGTTCGCGATGGGCGACGGCAACCATTCGCTCGCCACCGCCAAGGCGATCTGGGAGGCGATGGCCGCCACCGCACCGGCCGGCCACCCGTGCCGGCACGCGCTGGTGGAGGTCGAGAACATCCACGACCCGGCGCTCGAGTTCGAGCCGATCCACCGGCTGCTGTTCGGCCTGCAGGCCGACCCGCGCGAGTGGCTGGCGCAGGCCTTCGGTGCGCGGCTGGCGCTCACGGATCTGCCCTCGGCGCCGGCGCTGGCGGCCGCCGTGCGCGCGGCTGCGGCCGGCGGGCAGGTGGCCGGGCTGATCGGGCCGGGGCCGCGCTGCACGCTGCTGCGCCTGGCCGATCCGCCGTCGACGCTGGCGGTGGGCAGCCTGCAGCCGTTGCTGGACCAGTGGCTGGCCGACGGCCGGATGCACGAGATCGACTACGTGCACGGCGACGACACCCTCGCCCGCCTGGCGCAGCAGCCGGGCTGCGCCGGGGTGCTGCTGCCCACGCTGGACAAGAACGCGCTGCTGCACATGGTGGTGCGCGAAGGCGTGCTGCCGCGCAAGACCTTTTCGATGGGCGAGGCGCACGAGAAGCGCTACTACGTCGAGGCGCGGCGGCTGGACGGCGGCGCGGCACCCTGAAGCCCGCGGCCGGGCGCCCGCGGCGGGTGTCGGCGGCGGATGCCCGCGGTGGGCGTCGGAGGCGAGCCCCCGAGGCGGGTGCCCACCGGAGGTGTCCAACCTTTCACGGCCGCCGGACTCGTCACGGCCCCGCCCCCCTTGTTCGGGGGAGCCGGGGCACGTGCCGGATCGGGTTGACCCCGATAGACTCGGCAGCCTTGCTGCCCGCCGCCCTGCCGCCGTGACCCCGCGAACCGCCCGCAACCTGCGCGAAGCCGCCTTGGC
>JAFEFZ010000082.1 GCA_018240325.1 Pseudomonadota bacterium | reverse complement strand
GCGCCCGGGCGCACCAGGTCGAAGTGGTAGGCACTGCCGAGGAAGATGCCCGACGAGTTCGCCAGGCTCGCGGGTGCGCGCGGCAGCCGCCGGCGCGCGGCGGCGAAGCGCTCCCGCTGCGCCGCGTTGGCCGGGTTCGCCGGGTCTTCGGCGCAGGCGAGGTGGCTCATCACCAGCTCGACGCGCACGCCGTCGAAGGCGTCCGGCCGGCCGTCGAGTGCGCGCAACTCGGCTTCGTCCAGCCCGAGGCGCGCCATGCCGGTGTCGGCCTGCACCGCGGCCGGCAGCTCGCGCCCGAGCCGCTGCGCCAGGCGGCGCCAGGCGTCGATCTGCGCGCGGCTGTTGAGCACCGGGCGCACGCCGTGGGCGGCGAACTCGGGCTCGCTTCCGGGCGTCGGGCCGTGCAGCACCGACACCTTGGCGTCGGCCGGCAGATGGGGTTGCAGCGCCAGCGCTTCGTCCAGGTGCGCGACGAAGAACTGGCGCGCGCCGGCCGCGGCGAGCGCGCCCCCGACCTGCGCGGCGCCCAGGCCGTAGGCGTCGGCCTTGAGCACCGCCGCGCACTCGGCGCCGCCGATGCGGCTGCGCAGCCGGCGCCAGTTGGCGACGATCGCGTCGAGGTCGATCGTCAGCACCGCGCCGGCGGTGTGCGGGTCGCGCGCGCTCATTGAAGTACCTTCGGGCTGCGCCCTGCGGCATTCGCCCTTGGGGCTGCCCGGCGAGCTCATTGCGCCTCCCCGGCCAGCACCTGCGGCACGGCCTGCGGCGCGGCCTGGCGGTCGAAATAGTCCTTCGTGACCTTGGCGACCACCGGCGACAGCAGCACCAGCGACACCAGGTTCGGGAAAGCCATGAAGGCGTTCAGCGTGTCGGACACGAGCCACACGAAGTCCAGCTGCGTGACCGCGCCGACGAGCACGAAGGCGGTCCACGCCAGCCGGTACGGCTTCTCGGACCTAGTGCCCACCAGGTAGGCCCAGCACTTTTCGCCGTAGTAGGCCCAGCCCAGGATCGTGGTGTAGGCGAAGACGACCACCGCCACCGCCAGGAAGGTGGCGCCGAAGCCGGGCAGCGCAGTCTCGAAGGCCGCCGAGCTGAGCACCGCGCCCTTCAGGCCGCTCTGCCACGCGCCGGTGACGATCAGCACCAGGCCGGTCATCGTGCACACGATGATCGTGTCGATGAAGGTGCCCATCATGCCGATCAGGCCCGATTCGGCCGCGTGGCGCGTGCGCCCCGCCGCCTGCGCGATGCCGGCGGTGCCGAGCCCGGCCTCGTTCGAGAAGATGCCGCGCGCCACGCCGTAGCGCAGCGCCATCATCACGCCGGCGCCGACGAAGCCGCCGGTGGCCGCGGTCGGGTTGAACGCATGGTGCAGGATCAGGCCGAAGGCTGCCGGGATCTGGTCGGCGTACAGGCCGAGCACCAGCAGCGACACCGCGACGTAGCCGACGCACATGAACGGCACCAGCTTCTCGGCCACCGCGCCGATGCGCTTGACGCCGCCCAGCAGCACGAAGCCGGTCAGCGCCGTCATCACCACGCCCGACACCCACGGCGACACGCCGAAGCCCGAGCGCAGCACGTCGGCGATGCTGTTGGCCTGCACCATGTTGCCGATGCCGAAGCCGGCGATGCCGCCGAAGATCGCGAAGGCCGCGCCCAGCCAGCGCCAGTTGCGGCCCAGGCCGTTCTTGATCGCGTACATCGGGCCGCCGGTCTGCTCGCCGCGGTCGTCGGTCTCGCGGTAATGCACGGCCAGCAGCACCTCGGCGTACTTGGTCGCCATGCCGACGAGCGCGGTGATCCACATCCAGAACAGCGCGCCGGGCCCGCCGATGGCAATCGCGGTGGCGACGCCGGCGATGTTGCCGATGCCCACCGTGGCGGCCAGCGCGGTCATCAGCGCGGCGTAGGGGCTGATCTCGCCGGCGGCGCCGGCGGCGGGCTTGCGGCCGCGCCAGATCATGCGAAAACCGGTGCCGATGCGCATCACCGGCATCAGCTTCAGGCGCATCTGCAGGAACAGGCCGGTGCCGAGGATCAGCACCAGCATCGGCGGTCCCCAGACGAAGTCGTTGATCGCGGTGACGATCGCGGTAAGCGTGGACAAGATGGGTCTCCGTGGTGGTTGGTCGAGTGAGTCGGGCAAAGGCAGGCCCGCCGCCCCGCGATGGGGCGGCCGGATGCGGTGGTGCTGGCCCGCGCCTGAGGCTCAGGCGCGGGCGGGTGTCAGGCGCGCAGGGGTGTCAGGCGCGCAGGGGTGTCAGGCGCGCGCAGGCAGCGCGCGCTGCGCGCCGGGCTGCGCCGCGGCGCGGCTGTAGCGCTCGACGCCCAGGCCTTCCAGGCTGATCTCGGGCTTGCGGCCGCTGATCAGGTCGGCGACGACGCGGCCGGTGCCGGCCGCCATCGTCCAGCCGAGCGTGCCGTGGCCGGTGGACAGCGTGAGGTTCGCGTACTTGGTGCCGCCGACGATCGGCGTGCCGTCGGGCGTCATCGGCCGCAGGCCGGTCCAGAACTCGGCGCGCGCGACGTCGCCGCCGCGCGGGAACAGGTCGGTCACCACGTGCTCGAGGGTGCGCCGGCGCGCGTCGGCCAGGCTCAGGTCGAAGCCCGACAGTTGCGCGGTGCCGCCGACGCGGATGCGGTCGCCCAGCCGCGTCACCGCGACCTTGTGCGTCTCGTCCATGATCGTCGACTCGGGCGCGCAGCTCGCATCGGTGATCGGCACCGTGATCGAGTAGCCCTTGACCGGATAGACGGGGATGCGGATGCCCAGCGGCGCGAGCATCCGGGTCGAGTAGCTGCCCAGCGCCAGCACGTAGTGGTCAGCGTCGATGCGGCCCTCGCTGGTGCGCACGCCGGTGATGCGGCCGCCGGCGTGCTCCAGCCCTTCGATCGTGACGCCGTAGCGAAAGCGCACGCCCAGCGCCTCGGCCATGCGCGCCAGCGACTGCGTGAACATGAAGCAGTCGCCGGTCTCGTCGCCGGGCAGGCGCAGCGCGCCGACGAACTTGTGCTGGGTCTGCGCCAGGCCGGGCTCGACCTTGACGAAGCCGGCGCGGTCGAGCACCTCGAAGGGCACGCCCGATTCGCGCAGGATCTCGATGTCCTTGGCCACGCCGTCGAGCTGCTTCTGGGTGCGGAACAACTGCAGCGTGCCCTGGGTGCGTTCGTCGTAGCGGATGCCGGTCTGCTCGCGCAGCGTGCGCAGGCAGTCGCGGCTGTACTCGGCCAGCCGCACCATCCGGCTCTTGTTGACCGTATAGGCCGATTCGGTGCAGTTGGCGAGCATCTGCAGGCAAAAGCGCCACAGGGCCGCGTCGAGCATCGGCTTGACGACCAGCGGCCGGTGGTGCATCAGCAGCCACTTGATCGCCTTGACCGGCACGCCCGGGCCGGCCCAGGGCGCCGAATAGCCGGGCGAGACTTCGCCGGCATTGGCGTAGCTGGTCTCGAGCCCGGCGCCGGGCTGCCGATCGACGACCGTGACTTCATGACCGGCGCTGGCGAGGTAGTACGCCACCGAGGTTCCGATCACACCGCTGCCGAGTACCGCTACACGCATGGGAATTGCCTCCAGGTTGAACGCCGCGCTTCCTGCGCGATGCCGACCCTTAAGCACTTTGCGTGCCAAGTACGTTTTTCTGTCGAATCAATGGCTTAGCGCAACGCCACGGCTTCGGGCGGAGGTATTCGTCACGATTTACAGACAGTCGACACGTCGCAATCCCGACATCTTCGAAAAATCCATTCAGCGACAACAGGTTGCGTTGTCTGTCCTAGAATCGATCCATCGTCAGCCGATCGATACACCCGGATGCGTATCGATGTCCAGATTGCCGACCGTGTCGGCATCGCGCAGGAAATCCTGGCCAAGCTCGCCGACCGCGCCCTGAACGTGTCGGCCGTCGAGGTGGAGCCGCCGCATGTCTACGTCGAGGCACCGGCGCTCGATGCGCGCGGATTCGAGCAGTTGAGCGCCGAGCTGCGCCAGGTCGCCGGCGTGCTCGCGGTGGATGCGCTCGGCATGCTGCCCGGCGCGCGGCGGCGGCTGTACCTGGACGCGCTGCTCGCCGCGCAGGCCGACCCGGTGCTCGCCGTCGATGCCGACGGCGCCGTCGTCGTCGCCAACGCCGCGGCGGTGGCGGCCAGCGGGCTGCCCGAGGCGCGGCTCGCCGGCGCGCCGCTGCGCGATCTGCTGGGCGACGGCACGCTGGTCGACGCGCTCGTCGGCCGCGGCGAGCGCCCGCCGGTCAGCGAGCTGCAGTTCGGCGGCCAGCCGTACCTGTGCGAGAGCGTGGCGCTGCGCGAATCCGGCGGCGAAGTGGCCGGCGCGATGGTCACGCTGCACGCGCCGCACCGCATCGGCGAGCGGCTGAGCGCGCTGCAGAACTACAACGCCGGCGGCTTCGAGTCGATCCTCGGCGATTCGCCGGCGATCCGCCGGCTCAAGGCGCGCGCGGCGCGGATGGCGCAAGTCGACGCGCCGCTGCTGATCCGCGGCGAGACGGGCACCGGCAAGGAGCTGGTCGCCCACGCCTGCCACGCGGGCAGCCGGCGCAGCGGCCAGCCCTTCTTCACGCTGAACTGCGCGGCGCTGCCCGAAAGCCTGGCCGAGAGCGAGCTGTTCGGCTACGCGCCCGGCGCGTTCACCGGCGCGCTGCGCGGCGGCAAGCCGGGGCTGCTCGAGCTGGCCGACGGCGGCACCGTGTTCCTCGACGAAGTCGGCGAGATGTCGCCGTATCTGCAGGCCAAGCTGCTGCGCTTCCTCAACGACGGCAGCTTCCGGCGCGTGGGCGGCGAGCGCGAGCTCAAGGCCGAGGTGCGCATCATCAGCGCGACCCACCGTGCGCTCGAGGCGATGGTCGAGGCCGGCAGCTTCCGCCAGGACCTGCTGTTCCGCCTGGACGTGCTGCAGCTGCAGCTGCCGCCGCTGCGCGAGCGCCCCGAAGACATCGGTCCGCTGGCCGAGCGCTTCCTCGACCACGCCTGCGCGCAGACCGGGCGCGCGCGCGCGCGGCTGTCGGCGGCGGCGCAGGCGGCGCTGCTGGCCAACCCCTGGCCCGGCAACGTGCGCCAGCTGCAAAACGTGATCTTCCGCGCGGCCACGCTGAGCGAGGCGGCGGTGATCGACGCCGCCGATCTCGAGATCGCCGGCGTCGCCGCCGCGCCGCGGGTTGGTGCGGCCGATGCGGTGGCTGCGGTTGCTGCGGCCGGCGCCGCAGGCACGACCGACGCGATTGGTCGGCTCGACGACGAAGTCGCGGCCTTCGAGAAGGCGCTGCTGCAGCGCCTGTACCCGCAGTACCCGTCGACGCGCAGGCTCGCCGAGCGGCTGGGCACCTCGCACTCGGCGATCGCCCAGCGGCTGCGCAAGTACGGCATCGGCGCCTGAACGGCACACCAGCGGCACACCAGCGGCACCTGAGCGGCACCTGAGCGGCGCCTTGCGGCTTCGGCGCGCGATTGCATCCTGGCCATTGCGGGCCGCCCGGGCCGCCGACCGCGCTTCTTCAGTCCGCGGACGATCCGCCGCGCGGCCCGGCGCTGACGACAATGGGGCAATGCCCTTCCACCCGGCCGTCACCCGATGGCTCGCGGCGCGCTTGGGCCGGCCGACCGAGGTGCAGGCGCGCGCCTGGGCCATCACTTCGCAGCGGCGCCATGCGCTGATCGCCGCGCCCACCGGTTCGGTTCCTGGAGAACTGGATCAGCCAGCATGTGGATCGGCAGTCAAGGCGGCATGAGAGCGGCCCGCTGGAAGACGAAATTCGATGGGCACCCCAGAGTGGTTCAGGCTGCGACCATTGGACACTTTGCCCAATGGCCGCGATTTCGCCACAGAGCCCAACGGTCAATTCGCGTTCGCGCCGATTCTGTGGCGTCACAGACCGCGTCACAAACCACGTCACAGAGGCCCAGAAACGCGGAAGCCCGCATCGCTGCGGGCTTCGTAAGTGCTTATCAGCACTCCTATTTCTTGGTTGCGGGGGCAAGATTTGAACTTGCGACCTTTGGGTTATGAGCCCAACGAGCTACCAGGCTGCTCCACCCCGCGACTGAGTCTGCAATTCTATCATGGAGCCGACAGCGGCCCTTGAGTCTCAGGCTTCGTCTGCCTGCGCGCCGGCCTCGGCAGGCGCCGGGCGGTCTACCAGCTCGACGTAGGCCATCGGCGCGTTGTCGCCGACGCGATAGCCCATCTTGAGGATGCGCGTGTACCCGCCCGGGCGCGCCTGGTATCGCGGCCCCAGTTCGCCGAACAGCTTGACCACGACCTCGCGATCCCGGGTGCGGTCGAAGGCCAGCCGGCGGTTGGCGAGCGTGGGCTTCTTGGCCAGCGTGATCAGCGGTTCGACGACGCGGCGCAGCTCTTTGGCCTTGGGCAGCGTCGTGCGGATCGCCTCGTGGCGCAGCAGCGAATTGCACATGTTGCGCAGCATCGCCTGGCGATGCTCGCTGGTGCGGTTGAGCTTGCGCAGCCCGTGGCGGTGTCTCATGGTGCGGTTCCTTTCCTTATCGAACGCCGGGCCGTATCAGGTACCCGTCGGTGCACCGGCCGCGCGGGCGGCGCGGCCTTCGGTTCGCGTCGCGCCGCTCAGCGCTTGTCGAGGTTCTGCGGCGGCCAGTTCTCCAGCCGTGCGCCGAGCGTCAACCCGCGCGAGGCCAGCACTTCCTTGATCTCGTTCAGGCTCTTGCGGCCGAGGTTCGGGGTCTTCAGCAGCTCGGTCTCGGTGCGCTGGATCAGGTCGCCGATGTAGTAGATGTTCTCGGCCTTCAGGCAGTTGGCCGAGCGCACGGTCAGCTCGAGCTCGTCGACCGGGCGCAGCAGGATCGGATCGAAGTTGGTCGGCTGCGGTGCGCTCGGCATGCCGGTGGGCTGCCAGTCGGACTCGAGCTGCGCGAAGACGGCGAGCTGTTCGCACAGCACGCGCGCCGACGAGCGGATCGCCTCCTCGGGGCTGATCGAGCCGTTGGTCTGGATTTCCATCACCAGCTTGTCGAGGTCGGTGCGCTGCTCGACGCGCGCGTTCTCGACCGCATAGCTGACGCGGCTGACCGGCGAGAACGACGCATCCAGCACGATGCGGCCGATCGACTTGCTCGGCTCGTCGCCGTAGCGCCGCAGGTTGCCGGGCACGTAGCCGCGGCCCTTCTCGACCTTGATCTGCATGTCGAGCTTGCCGCCCTGCGCCAGGTTGGCGATCACGTGCTCCGGGTTGATGATCTCGACGTCGTGCGGAGTCTGGATGTCGCCGGCGGTGACCGGGCCCTCGCCTTCCTTGCGCAGCACCAGCGTCACCTCGTCGCGGTTGTGCAGCTTGAAGACCACGCCCTTCAGGTTGAGCATGATGTGCACCACGTCTTCCTGCACGCCGTCGACGGTGGAGTATTCGTGCAGCACGCCGGCGATCGTCACTTCGGTGGGCGCATGGCCCACCATCGACGACAGCAGCACGCGGCGCAGCGCGTTGCCCAGCGTATGGCCGTAGCCGCGCTCGAAGGGCTCCAGCGTGACGCGGGCGCGGTGGCCGCCCAGCGACTCGACCTGGATGGCCTTGTTGGGCTTCAGAAGGGTGGTTTGCATGGGTTTCGGTTTCCTCTCAATACCCTCGGCTCGTTACACCGATAAGGCTGATGATCGCCGGCCGGCTCCGGCTCGCCGAAGCATTCCCGGGGCGCCCTCCGGCGCGAGTGCCGCGGGCCGGCCGCCGAGCGGCCGTGCGTGCTGAAGCAGGGCTCAGCGCGAGTACAACTCGACGATCAGCGACTCGTTGATCTCGGCGCCGAACTGGTCGCGGTCCGGCACCTTCTTGAACACGCCTTCCATCTTGGCGGCGTCGACCTGCACCCAGTCGGGCATGCCGACGGTGGCGGCCAGCTTGAGCGCATCCTGCACGCGCAGCTGCTTGCGGGCCTTCTCGCGCACGGCGATCGTGTCGCCCGCCTTGACCAGGAACGACGAAATGTTGACCACTTCGCCGTTGACGGTGACCCCCTTGTGCGACACGAGCTGGCGCGCCTCGGCGCGGGTCGAGCCGAAGCCCATGCGGTAGACGACGTTATCCAGCCGCGATTCGAGCAGCGACAGCAGGTTCGCGCCGGTGTTGCCGCGGCGCCGCTCGGCTTCGGCGAAGTAGCGGCGGAACTGCCGCTCCAGAACGCCGTACATGCGCTTGACCTTCTGCTTCTCGCGCAGCTGCAGCCCGAAGCCGCTGGTGCGCGCCCCGCTGGTGCGGCCGTGCTGTCCGGGCTTGGTGTCGAATTTCGCCTTGTCGCCGATCGCGCGCCGCGCGCTCTTCAGGTACAGGTCGGTGCCTTCACGGCGGGACAGCTTGGCCTTGGGCCCAAGGTAACGTGCCACGGGGTGTCCTTCGTTGTCGTCTGACGCGGCCGGCATCCGTGAGTGTCCACGGGCGCACCGCGCGAGTCTGGCGGGTGCAGGAGGATCCGCTCAGACGGTGGGCTTCGATGCAGCAGCCGGCTCGATGCCGGCTGCTGCGGTACTGCGTAAAAAACTGCGCATTCTAGCGTTCGCGGCCGTCAGCCGCGCGCGGGCTGCCGCGACTGCCGTCAGACGCGGCGGCGCTTTTGCGGGCGGCAGCCGTTGTGCGGGATCGGCGTGACGTCGGAGATCTGGTTGATGCGGATCCCGAGCGCGGCGAGCGCACGCACCGAAGATTCGCGCCCCGGGCCGGGCCCCTTGATGCGCACGTCCAGGTTCTTGATGCCCTGCTCCTGTGCGGCACGGCCCGCGTTCTCTGCGGCCACCTGCGCGGCGAAGGGCGTGCTCTTGCGCGAGCCCTTGAAGCCCTGGCCGCCGCTGGAGGCCCAGGCGAGCGCGCCGCCCTGGCGATCGGTGATCGTGATGATCGTGTTGTTGAACGACGCATGCACGTGGGCGATGCCGTCCGCGATGTTCTTGCGGACCTTCTTGCTGACGCGGCGTGCGGCGGTGTTGACGGGTGACTTGGCCATGCGTGGATTCTCCGGTGCGGCGGCTGGCTTACTTCTTCAGCGCGGCGGCGCCCCGCTTCGGACCCTTGCGGGTGCGTGCATTGGTGCGGGTGCGCTGGCCGCGCACCGGCAGCCCGCGCCGATGGCGCTGGCCGCGGTAGCAGCCCATGTCCATCAGCCGCTTGATGTTGATCGAGGTCTCGCGGCGCAGATCGCCTTCGATCGTCAGGCGGCCGATCTCTTCGCGGATCTTCTCCAGCTCGGAGTCGTTCAGATCCTTGATCTTCTTCGAGTGGGCGATACCGACCGCGTCGCAGATCCGCTGCGCGGTCGGACGGCCGATGCCGTAGATCGCGGTCAGGCCGATCTCGGCGTGCTTGTGCGGCGGGATATTGATGCCGGCGATGCGTGCCATGTGTGCTCTACCTCTTCCTGTTCAGCCCGCGCGCGTGCGCCGCGCGGTCGTTCGGCAGGTGCGCGCACGCGTTCAGCGCGCGCACGCGTCCCGGCCTCATCCCTGTCGTTGCTTGTGGCGCGGGTCGGTGCAGATCACGCGCACCACGCCCTTGCGGCGGATGATCTTGCAGTGCCGGCACATCTTCTTGACCGATGCTGCGACTTTCATGCTGCTCTCCTGATTCGATTGGCTTGGCGGCTACTTCGCGCGGAACACGATGCGGGCGCGGCTCAGGTCGTAGGGCGTCAACTCGACGGTCACCCGGTCGCCGGGCAGGATGCGGATGTAGTGCATGCGCATCTTCCCGGAAATGTGCCCCAGCACGACGTGACCGTTCTCCAGCTTCACGCGGAAGGTCGCATTGGGGAGATTCTCGAGAATCTCGCCCTGCATCTGGATGACGTCGTCCTTGGCCATGTGCCCCTTAACGCTTCAACCGGCCTTGAAGTTGGCCTTTTTCAACAGCGACTCGTATTGCTGGCTCATCACGTAGCTCTGCACCTGCGCCCAGAAGTCCATCGTGACCACCACGATGATCAGCAGCGATGTGCCGCCGAAATAGAAGGGCACGTTGTACTTCAGCACCAGGAACTCCGGCAGCAGGCACACGAGCGTGATGTAGACGGCGCCGACCAGCGTCAGCCGCGACAGGATCTTGTCGATGTACTTGGCCGTCTGCTCGCCGGGCCGGATGCCGGGGATGAAGGCGCCGCTCTTCTTCAGGTTGTCGGCGGTCTCGCGGCTGTTGAACACGAGTGCCGTGTAGAAGAAGCAGAAGAACACGATCATCGCCGCGTACAGCAGCACGTAGATCGGCTGCCCCGGCGACAGCGCCGCCGACAGATCCTTCAGCCAGCGCAGGCCTTCGCCGGTGGCGAACCAGCCGACGATCGTCGCCGGCAGCAGGATGATCGACGAAGCGAAGATCGGCGGGATCACCCCCGACATGTTGAGCTTGAGCGGCAGGTGCGAGCTCTGCCCACCGTAGACCTTGTTGCCGACCTGGCGCTTCGCGTAGTTGACGAGGATCTTGCGCTGGCCGCGCTCGACGAACACGACCACGTAGGTCACGGCGATCACCAGCGCGATGATGAACAGGCTGACGACGATGCTCATCGAGCCGGTGCGCACCAGCTCGAACAGGCCGCCGATCGCGCTCGGCAGCCCGGCGACGATGCCGGCGAAGATCAGGATCGAGATGCCGTTGCCCAGGCCGCGCTCGGTGATCTGTTCGCCCAGCCACATCAGGAACATCGTGCCGGCGACCAGGCTGACCACCGCGGTCATGCGAAAGCCGAAGCCGGGGTTGATCACCAGGCCCGGGGAGCCTTCGAGCGCCAGCGCGATGCCCAGCGACTGGAACAGCGCCAGCAGCAGGGTGCCGTAGCGCGTGTACTGGGTGATCTTGCGCCGGCCCGATTCGCCTTCCTTCTTGATCGCCTCGAGCGTGGGCACGACGTAAGTCATCAGCTGCATGATGATCGACGCCGAGATGTACGGCATGATGCCCAGCGCGAACACGGTGAAACGCGACAGCGCACCGCCGGAGAACATGTTGAACAGGTTCAGGATGCCGCCCGACTGGCTCTTGAACAGCTGCTGCAGCTGCGCCGGATCGATGCCCGGCACCGGGATGTGGGCACCCAGCCTGTAGACCACCAGCGCCAGCAGCAGGAACACCAGCCGCCGGCGCAGGTCGCCGAACTTGCCGCTCTTGGCGAGCTGCTGTGCGGAGGAAGTCGCCACGTCGATTCAGCCTCGGGTTCAGGCCCGGTCGGCCTTCTTCTTCAGCTTGCCGGGCTTTTCGGCCGCAGGCAGCACCGGCGCCGAGCCGCCGGCCGCCTCGATCGCGGCGCGGGCGCCGGCAGTCGCCGCCACGCCGGCGAGCACGACCTTGCGCGTCAACTCGCCCGTCTTGATGACCTTCGCGCCGCGCGCCGATTCGGCCGCCAAGCCGGCCTGCTTCAGCACGAGCAGGTCGACCTCGTCGAGCCCCAGCTTTTCCAGGTCGGACAGCGTCACCTCGGCGGTCAGGCCGGCCGAGCGCGACTTGAAGCCGCGCTTGGGCAAGCGGCGCTGCAGCGGCATCTGGCCGCCTTCGAAGCCCACCTTGTGGAAGCCGCCGGCACGCGACTTCTGGCCCTTGTGGCCGCGCCCCGCCGTCTTGCCGAGGCCCGAGCCGATGCCGCGGCCCACGCGCCGGCGCGCGTGCTTGGCGCCGGCGGCGGGCTTGAGGTTGTTGAGTTCCATGTTCCGTCCTGTGAGCGAAGCCGCGCGGGCTTCAGAGCACCTGCACGAGGTAGGCGATCTTGTCGATCATGCCGCGCACCGCGGGCGTGTCTTCGAGCACGCGCTCGCTGTTGAGCTTGCGCAGGCCCAGGCCCCGCACGGTGTCGCGGTGCGAACGCTTGGTGCCGATCGGGCTGCGCACCAGCTTGACGGTGACGGTCTTCTTGTCCGACATATGCCTTCTCCGCTCCCGGCGCTTCAGCCCAGGATCTCCTCGACCGTCTTGCCGCGCTTGGCAGCCACCTCGGCCGGCGTGGTCATGTTCTTCAGCGCGTCGAGCGTCGCGCGCACCATGTTGTACGGATTGCGCGACCCGTGGCTCTTGGCCACGATGTCGGACACGCCCAGCACCTCGAATACCGCGCGCATCGGGCCTCCGGCGATGATGCCGGTGCCGGCAGGCGCCGGCGCCATCAACACGCGCGACGAGCCGTGCTCGCCGCGCACCAGATGGTGGACCGAGCCGCTCTTCAGCGACACCTTGACCATGTTGCGGCGGGCATCCTCCATCGCCTTCTGCACGGCGACGGGAACCTCCTTCGCCTTGCCCTTGCCCATGCCGACACGGCCGTCGCCGTCGCCGACGACGGTCAGCGCCGCGAAGCTCAGCGTGCGGCCGCCCTTGACGACCTTGGTGACGCGGTTGATCGCGATCATCTTTTCCTTCAGGCCGTCGTCGTTGCCTTCGGGCTGGGCGCGGGGAGTGAACTTAGCCATGGGTACGAATCCTTCGCTGTAGCGCGCTCAGAACTTCAGGCCCGCTTCGCGCGCCGCCTCGGCCAGTGCCTTGACGCGGCCGTGAAAGGCGAAGCCGGAGCGGTCGAACGCCACCTTGTCGATGCCGGCGGCCTTGGCCTTCTCGGCGATGCGCTTGCCGACGATCGCCGCCGCCGCCGTGTTGCCGCCCTTGTCGGCGCCGCCGAGCTGCTCGCGCACCGCCTTCTCGGCGGTGGAGGCGCTGGCCAGCACGCGGCTGCCGTCGTCGGAGATGACGCTCGCATACACATGCAGGTTGGAGCGGTGCACGCTCAGGCGCGGCACCTCCTGCTGGGCGATGCGCACGCGGGTCTGGCGGGCGCGGCGCAGGCGCTGTTCTTTCTTGGTCATCATGATGCGGCCCCCTTACTTCTTCTTCGTCTCTTTCAGCGCCACCCGCTCGTCGGCGTAACGGATGCCCTTGCCCTTGTAGGGCTCCGGTGGGCGGATCGCCCGCACTTCGGCGGCCACCTGGCCTACGGCCTGACGGTCGGCACCCTTGATCAGAATCTCGGTCTGCGTGGGCGTCTCGACGCTGACACCGGCGGGCATTTCCTTGACCACCGGATGCGAAAAGCCGACCTGCAGGTTCAGCTTGCCGCCCTGCGCCTGAGCCCGAAAGCCGACGCCGACCAGCGTGAGCTTCTTCTGGAAGCCCTTGCCGACGCCCTCGACCATGTTGTGCACCAGCGCGCGCATCGTGCCGCTCATCGCATTGGCCGCGGCGCTGCCGTCGGCCGGCTCGAAAACGAGCCTGCCGGCATCGTGCTTCACGCTGACCAGTGGGTGTGCAGCCCGCGACAGCGTGCCGCCGGCGCCCTTGACGGTGATGTGCTGCGCCGAAATCGACACGTCCACCCCCTGCGGAACGGCGACCGGCATCTTTCCTACGCGAGACATGTCTCGAATCCTTCCGTGAGCCAGGTGATCAGGCGACGTAGCACAGCACTTCGCCGCCCACGCCGGTCTGGCGCGCCTTGCGGTCGGTCATCACGCCCTTGGGCGTGGTGACGATCGCGACCCCGAGTCCGTTCATGACCGCCGGAATCGCCTCGCGGCCGCGGTACACGCGCAGGCCCGGGCGGCTGACCCGTTCGATGCGCTCGATCACCGGGCGGCCGGCGTAGTACTTCAGCGCGATCTCGAGCTGGTTCCTGGCGCCGTCGCTGCGGACCGCGAAGTCGTCGATGTAGCCCTCGTCCTTCAGGACCTGCGCGATCGCAACCTTGAGCTTCGACGACGGCATCGACACCGATGCCTTGTCGACGCTCTGCGCGTTGCGGATGCGGGTCAGCATATCGGCGATCGGGTCACTCATGCTCATACAACACTCTCCTGCTCGGCCTGCCGCGGTCGGCGCCGGCCGATCACCAGCTGGCCTTGATGACGCCCGGGATGTCGCCCTTGAAGGCGAGGTCGCGGATCTTGCTGCGGCCCAGGCCGAACATGCGGAACGTGCCGCGCGGGCGGCCGGTCAACTCGCAGCGGTTGCGCAGACGCGTCGGATTGGCGTTGCGCGGCAGCTTCTGCAGCTCCAGGCGCGCGGCATAGCGCTCTTCCTCGCTGCGCTTGGCGTCGTCGATGACGGCCTTCAGCTCGGCGTACTTCTTCGCGTGCTTCGCGACCAGCTTCGCGCGCTTGTCCTGGCGCTGGATGTGGGACTTCTTGGCCACCGGCGTGTCCTTCAGTTCTTGAACGGGAAGCGGAACGCGGTGAGCAGCGCCCTGCACTCGTCGTCGGTCTTCGCGGATGTCGTGATGCTGATGTTCAACCCGCGGATCGCGTCGATCTTGTCGTAGTCGATCTCCGGGAAGATGATCTGCTCCTTCACGCCAACGTTGTAGTTGCCGCGGCCGTCGAAGGATCGGCCCGAGATGCCGCGGAAATCGCGCACCCGCGGCAGCGCGATCGTGATGAAGCGGTCCAGGAACTCGTACATGCGCACGCCGCGCAGCGTGACCATGCAGCCGATAGGCACGCCGTCGCGGATCTTGAAGCCCGCGATCGCCTTCTTCGACTTGGTCACCACCGGCTTCTGGCCGGCGATCTTGGTCAGATCGCCGACCGCGTGTTCCATCACCTTCTTGTCGGCCACCGCCTCGCTGACGCCCATGTTCAGCGTGATCTTCTCGAGCCGCGGCACCTGCATCACCGACCGGCAGCCGAGCTTGTCCATCAGATCGGGCACCACCTTGTCCCGGTAGAAGGCCTGGAGCCGGGCCGTCTGTTGTTGCGCCATCTCGCTCACCTCGCCCTTCACGTCCTGATCTGCTCGCCGCTGGACTTGTAGATGCGCACCTTGTCGCCGTTGTCCAGCAGTTTGATGCCCACGCGGTCGGCCTTGCCGCTCGCGGCGTTGTAGATCGCCACGTTCGACTGGTGGATCGGCATCGACTTCTCGATCACGCCGCCGGTGACGCCCTTCATCGGGTTCGGCTTGACGTGCTTCTTGACGAGGTTGATGCCCTCGACGATCAGCCGTTCGTCGTCGACGCGCCGGGCCACCGTGCCGCGCTTGCCCTTGTCGCGCCCGGTCAGCACGATGACCGAGTCGCCCTTGCGGAGCTTCTTCATGCTTGCTTCCTCTCGTCGCCCGGCGCTCAGAGCACCTCGGGCGCCAGCGACACGATCTTCATGAAGCGCTCGGTGCGCAGCTCGCGCGTCACCGGGCCGAAGATGCGGGTACCGATCGGCTCGAGCTTGGCGTTCAGCAGCACCGCCGCGTTGCCGTCGAACTTGACCAGCGAGCCGTCCTGGCGGCGCACGCCCTTGGCGGTGCGCACGACCACGGCACTGTAGATCTCGCCCTTCTTCACGCGGCCGCGCGGCGCCGCTTCCTTGACGCTGACCTTGATCACGTCCCCGATCCCGGCGTAGCGCCGCTTGGAGCCGCCGAGCACCTTGATGCACATGACGGACTTCGCGCCCGTGTTGTCCGCGACGTCGAGCCGCGACTGCATTTGGATCATTGCTGTGTCCCCAACTTTCCCCGCCGCACCGGCCTCCGGCTGCGCCGGCGGCCGCCTGCCGGCGGTCAGTCTTGGGCCCGTGTCTGGGTTGGACCGGCACTGGTCGGCTGCCCGCTTCGGGACAAGCCGGTCAACGCCGGAAAAGCTTTTGATTATGCACCGTTTTCGGCGCAGCTGTCAAAATTTCAGCAGCCGGATCGGCGGATAGCCTTCTTCGGGGGTGGCCGCTGCGGGCGCAGCTGCGTCGAGGCGCCCTCCCAGCGATCCGGATTCCCCTCGTACAACGGCGCGTCGGGCTGCATGCCGCGTGCACGGCAGGCCATCCGTGGGCGCCGGCCCGATCGCCGCGGCGGCGGCACGCGCTGTCTCAGGCCAGCACGGCCTTCTTCACCAGGCGCGTGACCACCCAGCTCTTGGTCTTCGAGATCGGCCGGCTTTCGGCGATTTCGACGAGATCGCCCGCCTTGTATTCGCCCTGTTCGTCGTGGGCGTGGTACTTGCGCGAGCGCGCGACGATCTTGCCGTACAGCTCGTGCGTCACGCGTCGCTCGACGAGCACGGTCACGGTCTTCGCGCGCTTGTCGCTGACGACGGTGCCGACCAGGGTACGGGCAGCCTTGGCTGCGGATTGGGTCTCGCTCATCGGGCGGCTCCCTTCTTCTTTTCGGCGAGGATGGTCTTGGCGCGGGCGATGTCCCGGCGGGTCTTGCCCAGCTGCGAGTGGTTGCTCAACTGCTGCGTGGCCTTCTGCATGCGCAGGCCGAAATGTGCGCGCAGCAACTCCGCGATCTCCTTCTCGAGAGCGGCGGTGTCCTTGGCGCGCAGTTCACTGGTTTTCATGCGGTCTCTCCGGTGGCGCGGCTCAGGCGCCGATCTGGCGCGCGACGAAGGTGGTGCGCAGCGGCAGCTTGGCCGAAGCCAGCGTGAAGGCTTCGCGCGCCAGCGCCTCGGGCACGCCGTTGATCTCGTACAGCACCTTGCCGGGCTGGATCTCGGCCACGTAGAACTCGGGGTTGCCCTTGCCGTTGCCCATGCGGACCTCGGCCGGCTTCTGGGAGACCGGCTTGTCCGGAAACACGCGGATGAAGATCCTGCCGCCGCGCTTGATGTGGCGGCTGATCGCACGACGGGCTGCCTCGATCTGGCGCGCCGTCAGCCGGCCGCGCTCGGTGGCCTTCAGCCCGTACTCGCCGAACGACACCTTGGCTCCGCGGGTGGCGAGACCGGTGTTGCGGCCCTTCTGCTCCTTGCGGTACTTGCGACGCGAGGGTTGCAGCATGTCTTATTCTCCCTTGCTCTGGCCGTCCGCCGCCGGCGCGACGGCCTTGCGCACGCGCTTGATGGTCAGCGTCTTCGGTGCATCCACACCCCCATCGCCCGCCGGCTTGTCGGCCACGGCGCGCGGCGGCCGCTCCGCCGCCGGGCGGCCGCGTCCTCCCGGGCCGCCGGGGCCGCCGGGGCGGGGCCCACGGCGGCTGCGGCGGTCGTCCTCGGCCGCTTCGGTCTTCGCTGCGCCCGGCGCCTCGCCGTGCGCGAGGCGGTCGCCGCGGTAGACCCAGACCTTGACGCCGATCACGCCGTAGGTGGTCTTGGCTTCCGACAGGCCGTAGTCGATCTCGGCCTTCAGCGTGTGCAGCGGCACGCGGCCTTCGCGGTACCACTCGCAGCGCGCGATCTCGATGCCGTTCAGCCGCCCCGAGGACATGATCTTGATGCCCTGTGCGCCCAGCCGCATCGCGTTCTGCATCGCGCGCTTCATCGCGCGGCGGAACATGATGCGCTTCTCGAGCTGCTGGGTGATCGAGTCGGCGATCAGCTGCGCGTCGATTTCGGGCTTGCGGATCTCCTCGATGTTGACGGCCACGGGTACGCCCAGCCGCCTGGCGAGTTCGGCCTTGAGGTTCTCGATGTCCTCGCCCTTCTTGCCGATCACGACGCCCGGACGCGCCGAGTAGATCGTGATGCGCGCGTTCTTCGCCGGGCGCTCGATCAGGATGCGCGAGACGGCCGCGTTCTTCAGCCGCGACTTCAGGAAGTCGCGCACGTGCAGATCCTCGGCCAGCATCTGGCCGAAGTTGCGCTTGTTGGCGAACCAGCGCGACGACCACGCGCGCGTCACCGGCAGGCGGAACCCGGTCGGGTGGATTTTCTGTCCCATGTTCAGGCCTTGCTCTCGGCGGTGCCGACCGTGACGTAGATGTGGCAGGTGGGCCGGCTGATGCGCGCGCCGCGGCCCTTCGCGCGTGCGCGCGAGCGGCTCAGCGTCGCACCCTGCTCGACGTGGATCGTCTTGACCTTCAGATCGTCGATGTCGGCGCCGTCGTTGTGCTCGGCGTTGGCGATTGCCGAGGCGAGCACCTTGCGCACGATGCCGGCGGCCTTCTTCGGCGTGAAGGCGAGGATGTCCAGCGCCTGGCCGACCGGCTTGCCGCGCACCAGATCGGCGACCAGTCGCCCCTTGTCGACCGACAGGCGCACGCCGCGTGCGCTGGCCTTGGTTTCGGTGTTGCTTGCCATCGTCGGCCCCTTACCTCTTGGCCTTCTTGTCGGCCGGATGACCCTTGAAGGTGCGCGTGACCGCAAACTCGCCGAGCTTGTGGCCGACCATCTGGTCGGTCACGTACAGCGGCACATGCTGCTTGCCGTTGTGCACGGCGATCGTCAACCCGATGAATTCGGGCAGGATCGTCGAACGGCGCGACCAGGTCTTGATCGGCTTCTTGTCCTTGACGGCGGTGGCCCTGTCGACCTTGGCCTGCAGGTGGTGGTCCACGAACGGACCCTTCTTCAGCGAACGTGCCATGACGGTCGTCCCTTACTTCTTGCGGCGCGAGACGATCATCGTCTGCGTGCGCTTGTTGCTGCGCGTACGGTAGCCCTTGGTCAGCGTGTTCCACGGCGACACCGGCGCCTGGCCTTCGCCGGTGCGGCCTTCGCCGCCGCCGTGCGGATGGTCGACCGGGTTCATCGCGACGCCGCGCACCGTCGGGCGGATGCCCTTCCAGCGCTTGGCGCCGGCCTTGCCGTACTGGCGCAGGTTGTGCTCTTCGTTCGCGACCTCGCCGATGGTGGCGCGGCAGTCGATGTGGATCCTTCGCACCTCGCCCGAACGCAGCCGAAGCTGCGCGTATTGGCCTTCGCGCGCCATCAGCGTGACCGCAGTGCCCGCCGAGCGCGCGATCTGCGCGCCCTTGCCGGGCTGCAGCTCGACGCAATGCACCGTAGAGCCCACCGGGATGTTGCGGATCGGCAGCGTGTTGCCCGCCTTGATCGGCGCCTCGGCGCCGCTGATCACGGTCGCGCCCGCGTCGAGGCCGCGCGCCGCGATGATGTAGCGGCGCTCGCCGTCGGCGTAGCACAGCAGCGCGATGTGCGCGCTGCGGTTCGGGTCGTACTCGATGCGCTCCACCTTGGCCGGAATCCCGTCCTTGTTGCGGCGGAAATCGATCACGCGGTAGTGGTGCTTGTGCCCGCCGCCCTTGTGGCGCGTCGTGATGTGGCCGTGGTGGTTGCGGCCCGCATGCTGGAACTGCGGCTCGAGCAGCGAAGCCTCGGGGCGCCCCTTGTGCAGGTGCTTGTGCACCACCTTCACCACCGCCCGGCGGCCGGGCGAGGTCGGTTTGAGTTTGACGACGGCCATTTACGCGGCCTCCCCGGAGAAGTTCAGTTCCTGGCCCGGCTTCAGGCACACATAGGCCTTCTTGACATGGTCGCGGCGGCCCATCATGCGGCCGAAGCGCTTGGTCTTGCCCATCTGGTTGACCGTCTGCACCGAAGCGACCTCGACCTTGAACATCAGTTCGACCGCGGCCTTGATCTCGTGCTTGGTCGCGCTGCGCAGCACCTTGAACAGCACCTGGTTGTGCTTCTCGGCGGCGCGCGTGGCCTTCTCGGAAATGATCGGCGCCACCAGCACCTGGGCCAGCCGCCCTTCGTCGTGCTTGACGTTGCTCATGCGAACATCTCCTCGAGCTGGCCGATCGCACCCTTGGTGAGCAGGACCTTCTTGTAGTACACGAGCGACACCGGGTCGGCCTGGCGCGGCTCGATGACCAGCGCGTTGGCCAGGTTGCGCGAGGCCAGCGCCAGGTTCTCGTCGACCGAGTCGGCGATGACGAGCACCGAATCCAGCCCCATCGCCTTGAACTTCTGCGCGAGCAGCTTGGTCTTCGGCGCGTCCACGGCGAGGCCGTCGACCACCGCCAGCCGCCCGTCGCGCACGAGCTGCGACAGGATCGACGCCATGCCGGCGCGGTACATCTTCTTGTTCACCTTGTGGGTGAAGTTCTCGTCCGGCGTGTTCGGAAAGATGCGGCCGCCGCCGCGCCACAGCGGCGAACTGGTCATGCCGGCGCGCGCGCGTCCGGTGCCCTTTTGGCGGAACGGCTTCTTGGTCGAGTGCTTGACGGTGCCCCGATCCTTCTGCGCGCGCGTGCCCTGGCGCGCGTTGGCCTGGTACGCGACGACGATCTGGTGCACCAGCGCTTCGTTGTAGTCGCGCGCGAACACGGTGTCGGGCGCGTCGACGGTGGCCGTGGCCTGGCCCTGTTCGTTCAGGAGCTCGAGCTGCATCAGTTGGCCCCCTTCTTCGCCTTGACGGCCGGGCGCACGACCACGTGGCCGTTCTTCGCCCCGGGCACCGCACCGCGCACCAGCAGCAGCTGGCGCGCCTCGTCGACGCGCACCACCGACAGGTTCTGGGTGGTGACCGTCTCGTCGCCCATGTGGCCGGTCATCTTCTTGCCCGGGAACACGCGGCCGGGATCCTGCGCCATCGAGATCGAGCCCGGCACGTTGTGCGACCGGCTGTTGCCGTGCGACGCGCGCTGCGAGCGGAAGTTGTGGCGCTTGATCGTGCCGGCGTAACCCTTGCCGATCGAGGTGCCCTGCACGTCGACGAGTTGGCCGGCGGCGAACAGGCTGACCGGCAGCGTCGCGCCGGGCTGGTACTCGGCGGCGACCTCGGGCGGCACCCGAAACTCGCGCAGGATCTCGCCGGCCAGCACGCCCGCCTTGGCCAGGTGGCCGGCTTCGGGCTTGTTGACGCGCGAGGCCTTGCGGGTGCCGAAGGCGACCTGGATCGCGCTGTAGCCGTCGGTTCCGTCGGTCTTGACCTGGGTAACGCGGTTGTCGGACACGTCCAGCACGGTCACGGGCACGGCATCGCCGTCGTCCGTGAAGATGCGCATCATGCCCACCTTGCGACCCAGCAATCCGAGGCGGTGGCTCAGATTCATGCGGTTCTCCAGCAGCGCCGGCTTGCGGCCGCTGCCTTGTTCACGATCCCGACATCGATTGGCCGGGGCGGTTGCGGCGGGCGCCCGGGGCGCCGCGCCGGTCGCGGTCGCCCTGCGGCGGCCGCAAAAAACGTCGGATTGTAGCAGGGGCGGCGGCGGCCTCGGGCGGCGGCGCCGGCCTGCGGCCGATCACTGCAGCTTGATCTCCACGTCGACGCCGGCCGGCAGATCCAGCTTCATGAGCGCATCGACCGTCTTGTCGGTCGGGTCGACGATGTCCATCAGGCGCTGGTGCGTGCGGATCTCGAACTGGTCGCGGCTGCTCTTGTTGACGTGCGGCGAGCGCAGGATGTCGAAGCGCTGCATGCGCGTCGGCAAGGGCACCGGGCCCTTGACGATGGCGCCGGTGCGCTTGGCGGTCTCGACGATTTCCAGCGAGGACTGGTCGATCAGCCTGTAGTCGAAGGCCTTCAGGCGGATCCGGATCTTTTGCTTTTGCATGGTCGCCCGCCTTACTCGATGATCTTGGCCACGACGCCGGCGCCGACGGTGCGGCCGCCTTCGCGGATCGCGAAGCGCAGCCCCTCTTCCATCGCGATCGGCGCGATCAGCTTGACCGTGATGCTGACGTTGTCGCCCGGCATCACCATCTCCTTGTCCTTGGGCAGCTCCACCGCACCGGTCACGTCCGTCGTGCGGAAGTAGAACTGCGGCCGGTAGTTGTTGAAGAACGGCGTGTGCCGCCCGCCCTCTTCCTTGCTCAGCACGTAGATCTCGGCCGTGAAGTGCGTGTGCGGCTTGACGCTGCCGGGCTTGCACAGCACCTGCCCGCGCTCGACCTCCTCGCGCTTGGTGCCGCGCAGCAGGATCCCGACGTTGTCCCCCGCCTGCCCCTGGTCCAGCAGCTTCCTGAACATCTCGACGCCCGTGCAGGTGGTCTTGACCGTCGGGCGGATGCCCACGATCTCGATCTCCTCGCCGACCTTGATCACGCCGCGCTCGACCCGCCCGGTGACCACCGTGCCGCGCCCGCTGATGCTGAACACGTCTTCCACCGGCATCAGGAAGGTGCCGTCCACCGCGCGCTCGGGCGTGGGGATGTAGCTGTCCAGCGCCTCGGCCAGCTTCAGGATCGCCTGCTCGCCCAGCTCGCCCTTGTCGCCTTCCATCGCCAGCTTGGCGCTGCCCTTGATGATCGGGGTGTCGTCGCCGGGGAAGTCGTACTTGCTGAGCAGTTCGCGCACTTCCATCTCGACGAGCTCGAGCAGCTCGGCATCGTCGACCATGTCGCACTTGTTCAGGAACACGAGGATGTAGGGCACCCCCACCTGGCGCGCCAGCAGGATGTGTTCGCGCGTCTGCGGCATCGGACCGTCCGCGGCCGAGCACACCAGGATCGCTCCGTCCATCTGCGCCGCACCCGTGATCATGTTCTTCACGTAGTCGGCGTGCCCCGGGCAGTCCACGTGCGCGTAGTGCCGGTTGGCCGTCTCGTATTCCACGTGCGAGGTGTTGATCGTGATCCCGCGCGCCTTCTCCTCCGGCGCGTTGTCGATCTGGTCGTAGCCCTTGGCTTCGCCACCGAACTTGTTCGACAGGATCGTCGTGATCGCCGCCGTCAGCGTCGTCTTGCCGTGGTCCACGTGCCCGATCGTCCCCACGTTCACGTGCGGCTTCTTGCGCTCGAATTTGCTTTTTGCCAT
>JAFEFZ010000081.1 GCA_018240325.1 Pseudomonadota bacterium | reverse complement strand
TTCGTGCGCAAGGAAGCGGTGCTCTCCTCGCAGATCGAGGGCACGCAGTCGTCGCTCGCCGACCTGCTGCTGTTCGAGATCGACCAGCAGCCCGGCGTGCCGCTGGACGATGCGCGCGAGGTCAGCCGCTGCGTCGCCGCCATGGCGCATGGCACCGAGCGCCTTCGCGACGGCTTTCCGCTGAGCCTGCGGCTGCTGCGCGAGATGCACGGCGTGCTGCTCGACCACCCGCGCGGCCGGAGCAAGACGCCCGGCGGGTTCCGGCGTTCGCAGGTCTGGCTGGACGGCACGCGGCCGGGCAATGCCGTGTTCGTGCCGCCGCCGGCAGATCGCCTCGGCGAATGCCTCGATGCCTTCGAGCGCTTCCTGCACGACGAGCCCGAGCCCACCCCGCCGCTGGTGCGCGCCGCGCTCGCCCATGTGCAGTTCGAGACCATCCACCCCTTTCTCGACGGCAACGGCCGCATCGGCCGCCTGCTGATCGTGCTGCAACTCGTGGCCGACGGGCTGCTGCGCGAACCGCTGCTCTATCCCAGCCTGTTCTTCAAGGCCCACCGCGCGCTGTACTACGAGCTGCTGAACGAGGTGCGCGTCAACGGCGATTGGGAGCGCTGGCTGGACTTCTTTGCCGAAGCCGTGCAGGCGAGCGCTGCGCAAGCGGTGCAGACCGCGCAGGCGCTGCTTGCGCTGGTGGCCGCCGACCGCGAGCGCCTGGCCGCGCTGGGCCGCGCGGCAGGGTCGGCCTGGGCCCTGCTCGACGCCTTGCAGCGCCAGCCGGTGTCCACGGCCACGGCGCTGGGCAAGGCCGCCGGGCTGACGCCGGCCACCGTCAACAAGACGCTCGTGCACCTGCAGCGGCTGGGCATCGTGGAAGAACTCACCGCGCGCCAGCGCGGGCGGGTCTTCGCCTACGGCCGGTACGTGGCCTTGCTGAACGCCGAGCTCGAGACCGCGGCGCCGCCGCAGGCGCGCCGGAAGAAAGGGCCGCGCTGATCCGCGCCGGTCATGCGCCGACAACGGCGGGCGCTTCGGGTCGCCCGGCGGCCAAGATGTATTACACTGTGCACGATAGACGTAATACTTCGAAAGTGCAGACATGACCCTGACTGTCCGCCTGAAGCCCGACCTCGAGACCGCGCTCGAGCTGCACTGCGCCGAGCGCGGCGTGAGCAAGAGCCTGGTGGTGCAGGAAGTGCTGGCCGACTACCTGGCGCGCCCGCATGCCAGGCGCAAGGGCCGCCGCGCCGCCGCGGCGGCTGCGTCCATGCCCGCCGAGCCCAGCGACAACTACAAGGCCTTCGAGCGGCTGGGGCTGATCGGTGCCGTCTGCGGCGTGGGGCCGGCCGACAAGGC
>JAFEFZ010000080.1 GCA_018240325.1 Pseudomonadota bacterium | reverse complement strand
GAGCAACTTCCGCGTGCCGGCCCAGATCCCCGGCAGTTCGCCCAACACCTGCTGCTGCTGGCCCGACGCATGAGCCCCAAGCAACTGGCAACCTCCAAGCGCAAACCCAAGCCCCTGCAGGCCAAAGGCTACGTCGATGGCTCCATCGCCCGCTCTCATGTCTCCACTGCTCGCGTGCTCAAGCAGGCCGCCTTGAAAAGACCTTGAAAGGGATGGCCCTCAGGCTGGTTGACGAGGGGTAGGTCTCGCGTCCTTTGCCCAAGCGCGAACGTATGGTTGACAACAGTCCCAATTTGGGACTAAAGTTCAAGCATGAGGGTTGTCGCTGTCGTCACGCTGCGGGACATTTGGCAACAGCATCCGGACGCCGAGCAGCCCTTGAAGGCGTGGTTCGAGGAGGCATCGAAGGCCGCATGGGCGCAACCTTCGGACATCAAGGCCCAGTACCGAAGTGCGAGCATCCTGAAGAACCGGCGCGTGGTGTTCAACATCAAGGGCAACGAGTACCGGCTGGTCGTCGCCATCGCGTACCGACTGCAAATCGTCTACGTCAAGTTCATCGGCACGCACAAGCAATACGACGCAATCGACGCCCACACCATCGAGCCGAGCTGAGCGAGGTCACCTTGAACATCCGCCCGATCCACAACGACGCCGATTACCGAGCGGCCCTCGCCGACATTTCGGTCTTGATGGCGTCCGACCCGGCGCCGGGTACGCCGAAGGGTGACCGGCTGGACATCCTTGCCACGCTGGTGCAGGCCTACGAGGCCCGGCACTTTCCGATCGATGCGCCCGACCCCGTGGAAGCGATCAAGTTCCGGATGGAGCAGAGTGGCCTGACGGTGAAGGACCTCGAGCCGATCATCGGGCGTCCCAATCGCGTCTATGAAGTCTTGAGCCGCAAGCGCCCGCTGACGCTGGCCATGATCCGGCGGCTGCACCGCAGCCTTGGCATTCCCGCCGAGGTGCTCATCGCGGAGAGTGCGAACGGGTGAGTGTGGGCAGGCGCGTGGCACCAAGAGGCAGTCAGCGGGAACACCATGGCACAAGCCGTCGAGTCGGTGGCGATCTACTGGGACTTCGAGAACCTGCACGCCAACCTGGTGGATCAGGCGCATGGCCAGGGCACCTACCTGGCCAACCGGTTCAGGCCCCAGGACGAGGTGATCGACGTCGAGACCATCGTCGAGTACGCGCTCTCGCTCGGACCGATCGCGATCAACCGCGCGTTCGCCAACTGGGTGTCCTTCAATCGCTACAAGCAGTCCCTGCTTCAAGCCGCGATCGAGCTGATCCAGGTCTTCCCGCCTGGCGCCAACGCCAAGAACGGAGCCGACATCAAGCTTTGCCTGGACGTGATGGAGGACATGGTCCGCTTCCCCCACATCGGGACCATCATCGTCGTCGGCGGCGACAGCGACTACATGCCGCTGTCCTACAAGGTGAAGGCGGCCGGGCGGACGCTGGTGGGCATCGGCAGCCGGCGCGGCACGAACCAGCACTGGGCCCGAAGCTGCCATGAGTTCAAGTTCTACGAAGTGCTGCTGGCGCCCGCGGTGCCGGCGACGCAGGCTGCGCCTGCGGCACCGTTGTCCGATGCCGCCCCTGTGGAGGCGGCGGCGATCGATGCGACGATCGCCGTGACGATCGCCGCGGCGCAGGAGACCGCGCCAGCGGCAGCGCAGCCGACCGAAGGCTCCCAAGACGCGGCCCAGCGGGAGGAAATGCGTGCGCTGCTCGATGTGGCGGAGGCTGCCGCCGTTCATCCAGCGCATCGACTCGACCTTCCACGAGTCGAGCTACGGCTTCTCGACCTTCAACGAGATGCTCGCGTCGATGGGCGACCTGGTCGAGGTGAGGCGGGGCGAGTTCGATCACGAGTTGCGCCTGCGGCCGGTCATGTCGGAGCCTGCGGCCTGAGGGCGTCACATGCCGGGCTGGCCGGCGCCTTCGCAGATTCGATGTTCCATCCGGCAAGCAGGCTGCGACGGCAGGCGATCGAGTCCGGCTTGCCCCGCGTCGCGGCATGCCATGCGAGCCCGCAGCCCAGGCAGCCGGACGGGCAATTCACGTCACCACGAATCGAGGCTGCAATCGCAAGCGGCTGTCCTGCCGGCGCCTTCCGCACGCGTCCGCTCGATGCGTCATCGTGTCGGTGCAGCCGGTGGATCGGCGCTGCGCTGCGTCCTGGAGTGCGCCGCAGCGCAGCGCCCGGCCCGCCACGGCGGGGGCATCCGCGTCATGCCGCCAGGGCGGCGGAGCCCGGCAGGGGCAGCCGCACCCGGAAGCAGGCGCCGCTTCCGCTGCCTTGCGCCAGCGACAGCGAGCCGCCGAGCCGGCGCATGATCTGCCAGCTGATCGCCAGGCCCAGGCCGGCCCCAGGCGCCGAGGTGCGCGTGTGCGCCCAGCCGCGGCGGAACTTGGAGAAGATCAGCTCGCGCTCCTCGGGGCGGATGCCGGGGCCGTTGTCCTCGATCAGCACCTCCCAGCAGCCTGGATCGAGGCGGCTGCTCACGCGCACCCACGGGTCGCCGGCGGCGTTGTACTGGATCGCGTTGGAGATCAGGTTGATGAAGACCTGGCTGAGCCGGTCGGCATCGCCTGGGACCACGACGCCGCACGCGCGCTCGCCTTCGGCCAGGCGCACCCGCGCGGCGGCGGCCAGCCCCTGGCAGATGGCGATCGAGTTGTCGAGCGCCATCTCCGGGTCGATCGGCACCAGCTGCCACGGCGCCTCGCCGTGCTCGAGCAGGTTCAGCTCGAGCGTGCTGTCGAGCAGGCGCGTCAGGCGCACGCTCTCCTCGTGGATGATCCGCAAGAAGCGCTCCGACTTCGCCGGCTCCAGCCCCCTGGGGTCGAGCAGGATCTCCGAGAACGATCGGATCGAGGTCATCGGCGTGCGGACCTCGTGGCTCACCTGGCTGAGGAACAGGTCCTTCTCGACGTCGAGCCGGCGCAGGCGCTCGTTGGCCTGGGCGAGCTGGCGCGCGGTGGCCTCGAGCTGGCGCGACTTGTCCTCGAGCTGGCGGCTGTATTCGCGGATGCGCTGGGTCTCGTCGGCGATGCGCACCAGCGCGTCCAGGCTGATCGTCTCGCCGGTGACCACCTGCGAGATCATCGCGTGCGCCGACGCGCTGCCGATGCTGCCGGCGAGCGTGCGTTCGAGCGCGGTGATGAAGGCGTCGTCGGCGACCGGCGCGCTGCGGCCGCGCCCCTGCTGCTGCGCCGCCCGGCGGAACAGGCGGCGCGCCTCGTCGGCGCCGAGGATGCGCTGCGCGAGCGCGCTCAGGTCATCGGTCGCGGCCGAGCGGCGCTGCAGGCCGGCGGCCGCCCCGGCGGGCGTGCGGAACACGTCGACGAACATCGCGGCCTGCAGCCGCTCGAGCGGACGCGGCTCGCGCCGCAGCGACACCAGCACGAACAGCAGCGTGTTGACCGACAGGCTCCAGAAGATCGCGTGCACCAGCGGGTCCAGGTCCTCCAGGCCGAACAGCGCCTGCGGGCGCAACATCTCGAGGCCGAAGGGGCCGTCGGCCAGCACCCGCGGCGACAGGATCAGGTCGCCGCCGAAGCTCGGCAGGAACAGCGTGTAGGCCCACAGCACGGTGCCGGCCAGCAGCCCCGCGAAGGCGCCGTCGGCGTTGGCGTGGCGCCAGAACAGGCCGCCGACCAGGCTCGGCAGCACCTGCACGACGCCGACGAAGGCGATCAGCCCGATCGACGCGAGCGCGTCCGAGTTGCCGCTCAGGCGGAAGTACAGGTAGCCGAGCGCCAGCATCGCGCAGATGCCGGCGCGCCGGCTGGCGAGCAGGAAGCCGCGGATCTCGCCGCCGGCGCTCTGCGACACCCAGTGCAGGCGCATCGCCAGCGGCATCACGATGTGGTTGGAGATCATCGTCGACAGCGCGATGCAGGCGACGATCACCATCGAGGTGGCGGCGGAGAAGCCGCCCAGGAACGACAGCAGCGCGATGTCGTGGCGGCTCGCCCAGATCGGCAGCGTCAGCACGAACATGTCGGGGTCGGCGCCGGCGGGCAGGTAGTTCAGCCCGGCGATCGCGATCGGCAGCACGAACAGGCTGAGCAGGAACAGGTACAGCGGGAACATCCACGCCGCGGTGCGCAAGTGGGCCTCGTCGACGTTCTCGACCACGGTCACCTGGAACTGCCGCGGCAGGCAGACCACAGCGCCGGCCGCGAGGAAGGTCACCGCGACCCAGCGCGGGCCGAACGCATCCTGCGCATGCAGCATCTCGGGCGACGCGAGCGCGAAGATGTGCTCGGCCCCGCCGGCCACCCCGAACACCGCCATCAGCCCGACGGCCAGCAGCGCCACCAGCTTGACCACGGCCTCGAGCGCGATCGCCGCCACCACGCCGTGGTGGCGCTCCTTGGCGTCGATGTTGCGCGTGCCGAACAGGATCGTGAACACCGCCATGCCCACCGCGATCCAGAAGCCGATCCGGAAGTCGGGAGCGTCGCCGGCCCTGCCCGCGAGCGTGTCGGGCCCGCTGTTGCTGATCACCTGGAAGCTGGTGGCCACCGCCTTGAGCTGCAGCGCGATGTACGGCGTGGTGCTGAGCACCGCGATCAGCGTGACCAGTGCGGCCAGCGCGGCACTCTTGCCGTAGCGCGACGAGATCATGTCGGCGATCGACGTGATGCTCTGGGCGTGGGCGATGCGCACGATCTTGCGCAGCAGCACCCACCAGCCGACGAACATCAGCGTCGGCCCGAGGTAGATGGTGGCGAACTCGAGCCCGCTGCGCGCGGCCGAGCCCACCGCGCCGTAGAAGGTCCACGACGTGCAGTACACCGAGATCGACAGCGTGTAGATCACGGGCGAGCGCAGCCAGCCCAGGCGCCCGCTGCGGGCGCGGCGGTCGCCCACGAACGCCACCCCGAACAGCAGCGCCACGTACAGCAGCGCCGTCACCAGGACGACGTCGGCCGACAGCATCAGCCGGGGAGATCGGGCGCCGGCGCCTCGGCCGGCTCGGCGGCGGCCGGCGGCGGCTCCAGCCGCCGGGCGAGCAGCGCGGCGCAGGCGATCAGCGCCAGCCACACGCCGAACAGGTACGCGACGATCAGCGGCACGCCGGCCACCAGGCGCGTGCCGGTGAACAGGTTGATCGCCGGCGGCATCAGCAGGAACACGCCGATCGCGGGCAGCAGCGCGGCGGCGTCGCGCAGCCGCGCGAACATCGGACCCGCAGCTGTCTTCGGCATGCCTTGCTGCGTCAGCGCGCGCTCAAGCGGCGCGCCTGCTCGACGATGTCGCGGTTGGAGAAGGGCTTGGTCATGAAGCAGTCCGCGCCGATCTCCTCGGCCAGGCGGCGATCCTGCGCCTGCCCCTTGGCGGTGAGGATCAGCACCGGGATCGACTTCAGCGCGGGGTCGGACTTCAGCGCCTTGAGCACCTCGAAGCCATTCATCCGCGGCAGCATCAGGTCCAGGATCAGCAGGTCGGGCGCCTCGCTGCGCAGCGCGCGCATCGCCGCTTCGCCGTCGAGCACCGCGCTCACGCTGAAGCCCTCACGCTGCAGCACGAAGCTCAGCGACTCGACGATGTGCGGTTCGTCCTCCGCGATCAGCACTCGGCAGACCATGGCCCATCGGTTCGGTGCGCGGCGGTGTCGATCATGATGCGGTCCTGTTCGCGCGCGAGTGTAGCCCTCGAGGAAACGCCGGGCCGTCCCCCGAGTTTCCTCGACCCCCACGGGGCATAAGCGCTAACTTTACATTCATCTGATGGTACGATGCGGACGGCTGGGCTGCAGGAGCCGTTGTGGGCGAAGAGCTTGAGTTCGACGACGCAGTGGACGGCGCGGCAGGGCAGTTGAG
>JAFEFZ010000007.1 GCA_018240325.1 Pseudomonadota bacterium | reverse complement strand
GAGCCGAAGCTGCGTGCGCGCCAGATGCGCTTCCTGGCCGGTCGCGGCTTCGCTGCCGACGTGATCCGACGCGCCGCTGCCGAGCTGCAGCGGCGCGCACGCGAAGGCGGCTGAGATCCGGCGCGCCTGCGTACGCCGCCGCGCTGCGTGCGCCGCCGAGCCGCCGCGCTGCCGGGTCGCCGAGACGCCCGCCAGCCGCCCCGGCATGGCGCGCAGGCCGCGTGCTACAGTCGCCGCGCTTTCCGGCCGCGGTCGGGCGAGCGGGTCACGGCAGCCGCCTTGCGGTGCGCTGCGGGCCGCCGCCGGGCAGCCGCCGTCGTCTGGCGGCTGCGGGTTCAGGCTGGAGCAAGGCTGCGCGCCGATGATCGCGCGCTCGTCCCACCCCCAGCAACGCCCCCGACGCGGCGACACCAGGCATGAAGATCCACGAATACCAGGGCAAGGAAATCCTGCGCAACTTCGGCGTGCCGGTGCCGCGCGGCTACCCCGCGTTCAGCGTGCGCGAAGCGGTCGAGGCCGCGCAGAAGCTCGGCGGCAAGGTCTGGGTCGTCAAGGCGCAGATCCACGCGGGCGGCCGCGGCAAGGGCGGCGGCGTCAAGCTCGCGCGCTCGCTGGCCGAAGTCGAGCAGCTGGCCGGCGAGATCCTCGGCATGCAGCTCAAGACCCACCAGACCGGCCCCGAGGGCCAGAAGGTGCGCCGGCTGCTGATCGAGGAAGGCGCCGACATCCAGAAGGAGTACTACGCCGCCGCGCTCACCGACCGGGCGACGCAGAAGGTGGCGCTGATGGCCAGCAGCGAAGGCGGCATGGACATCGAGGAAGTCGCGCACAAGACGCCCGAGAAGATCATCAAGGTCTTCGTCAACCCGATCGACGGCCTGACCGACGCGCAGGCGGGCGAGCTGGCCGACGGCATCGGCGTGCCGGCCGCGAGCCGCGCGCAGGCGGTCGAGGTCTTCCGCAAGCTGTACGTCACCTACATGGACACCGACGCCAGCCTGGCCGAGATCAACCCGCTGATCCTCGAGGGCAACGGCCAGATCAAGGCGCTGGACGCGAAGTTCAACTTCGACGCCAACGCGCTGTACCGCCACCCCGACATCGTCGCCTACCGCGACCTGGACGAGGAAGACCCGGCCGAAGTCGAGGCCAGCAAGTTCGACCTCAGCTACATCAGCCTGGACGGCAACATCGGCTGCCTGGTCAACGGCGCCGGGCTGGCGATGGCGACGATGGACACCATCAAGCTGTTCGGCGGCGAGCCGGCCAACTTCCTCGACGTGGGCGGCGGCGCCACCGCCGAGAAGGTGACCGAGGCCTTCAAGATCATGCTCAAGAACGACAAGGTCAAGGGCATCCTGGTCAACATCTTCGGCGGCATCATGCGCTGCGACACCATCGCCGAAGGCGTGGTCGCCGCCTGCCGCGCGGTGCACCTGAGCATCCCGCTGGTGGTGCGCATGAAGGGCACCAACGAAGACATCGGCAAGAAGATGCTGGCCGATTCGGGCCTGCCGATCATCAGTGCCGACACGATGGCCGAAGCGGCCACCCGCATCGTCGCTGCCGTCAAGTAGTGCCAATCCACCGCACCGTCCCCGCGCGGGACCGGGTGCGGCACACCGCATCCGAGGGGCCAACATGTCTATCCTGATCAACAAGGACACCCGCGTCATCACCCAGGGCATCACCGGCAAGACCGGGCAGTTCCACACGCGCATGTGCCGCGACTACGCCAACGGCAAGAACTGCTTCGTCGCCGGCGTCAACCCGAAGAAGGCCGGCGAGGATTTCGAAGGCATCCCGATCTACGCCAGCGTGCAGGACGCCAAGGCCGCCACCGGCGCCACCGTCAGCGTGATCTACGTGCCGCCGGCCGGCGCCGCCGCGGCCATCCTGGAAGCGGTGCAGGCCGATCTGGACCTGGCGATCTGCATCACCGAAGGCATCCCGATCAAGGACATGCTCGAGGTGCGCAACCAGATGAAGGCCAAGGAGGCTGCCGGCGGCAAGAAGACGCTGCTGCTCGGCCCCAACTGCCCGGGCACGATCACGCCCGACGAGATCAAGATCGGCATCATGCCGGGCCACATCCACAAGGCCGGCCGCGTCGGCGTGGTCAGCCGCTCGGGCACGCTCACCTATGAAGCGGTGGCGCAGCTCACCGAGCTCGGCATCGGCCAGAGCAGCGCGGTGGGCATCGGCGGCGACCCGATCAACGGGCTGAAGCACATCGACGTGATGCAGCTGTTCAACGACGACCCCGACACCGACGCCGTGATCATGATCGGCGAGATCGGCGGCCCCGACGAAGCCGACGCCGCGCGCTGGTGCAAGGCGAACATGAAGAAGCCGATCGTCGGCTTCATCGCCGGCGTGACCGCGCCGCCGGGCAAGCGCATGGGCCACGCCGGCGCGCTGATCAGCGGCGGCGCCGACACGGCAGACGCCAAGCTGGCCATCATGGAAGAGTGCGGCTTCACGATCACGCGCAACCCGTCGGAGATGGGCCGCCTGCTGCAGCGCCTGCTGTAGGCCGGCCGCCGTCCGCACCCACCGGGGCCGGCTCGCAGCCGGCCCCGCTGCATTCGGGGCGGCATGCCGCTGCCGCGCGCGCCACGGGCGGGTCCACGCCCATCCGCGAAACCGCTGGTGCCGGGCCGCGAACGCGCCGCCTACACTCGCAGGCGCCGACCGGCCGCACCGCAGGCCGCAACCCTGGCCCGGCCACGAGGACACCCCCAGATGGAAGAGTTCCTGACCGCGCAGTTCTGGCTCGCCGTGGGCCAGATCATCATGATCGACATCCTGCTCGGCGGCGACAACGCGGTCGTGATCGCGCTCGCCTGCCGCAAGCTGCCGGCCCGGCAGCGCACGCAGGGCATCCTGTGGGGCACCGCCGGCGCGATCCTGCTGCGCGTGGTCCTGATCTTCTTCGCGCTCACGCTGCTGGCGATCCCGTACCTCAAGATCGTCGGCGCGCTGCTGCTGCTGTGGATCGGGATCAAGCTGCTGCTGCCCGAACACGAAGAGGAGCACGGCAACATCCAGGCCAGCGACCGGCTGTGGGGCGCGGTGAAGACGGTGATCGTCGCCGACTTCGTGATGAGCCTGGACAACGTGATCGCCATCGCCGGTGCGGCGCAGGGCGCGCACGCCGACCACCAGATGGCGCTGGTGATCTTCGGCCTCATCGTCAGCATCCCGATCATCGTCTGGGGCAGCCAGATGGTGATCAAGCTGATGGACCGCTTCCCGATCATCATCACGCTCGGCGGCATGCTGCTGGGCTGGATCGCCGGCGGCATGATCATCGGCGACCCGGTGGCCTCGGCCTGGGCCGGCGCGCAGGGCGAATGGCTGAAGTACGGCGCACCCGCGGCCGGTGCGCTGGCCGTGCTGGTGGCCGGCAAGTGGCTCGCGCAGCGCGCCGCGGCGCAGCGGCTGCCGCAGCCGGCAGCCGGCGCGGCCAAGGCCGGTGCGCTGCGGCACGTGCTGGTGCCGGTGGACGGCTCCGAAAGCGCGGGCCATGCCGTGCAGTACATCGCCGGGCTGTACCAGTCGCTGCCGGAGCCGGCGCGCTTCGAGCTGACGCTGCTCAACGTGCAGCGGCCGGTCTCGGGCGATGTGTCGCGCTTCGTGCCCGGCGAATCGTTGAAGGACTACCACGCCGAGCGCGCCGAAGAGGCGCTGGCCCCGGCCAGGGCGCAGCTGCAGGCGGCCGGCGTGCCCTTTCGCGAGCAGCAACGCCTGGGCGACCCGCCGGTGGCCATCGCCGAAGCCGCCGCCGCCGAAGGCTGCGACCTGATCGTGATGGGCTCGCGCGGCCTGGGCGGGCATGCCGCCGCGCTGATCGGCTCGGTCGCGCAGGGCGCGGTGGCCGCCGCCGCGGTGCCGGTGCTGTTGGTCAAGTAGCCGTCAGCGCGCGGCAGTCGGCGCGGGCGCCAAATCCGCCCGCATCGGTGCCGGCCGCGCCCGGCGGCATGCGCGCGGCGCGGGCACACTCCCGGGGTGATCCGCGCTGCCGCTCCCGCCCCCGGCGAAGCCCTGCCCGGCTTCGGCCCGTACCAGGCGCTGCGCCTGATCGGCCGCGGCGCGAGCAGCGTCGTCTACGCCGCCGCGCACCGCGGCAGCGGCGCGGCCGTGGCGCTCAAGGTGCTCAGCGCGCAGGCCGAGGGCGACGGCGGCGACGACGCCCACCGGCGCTTCCTCGACCAGGCGCGCATCGGCGCGCGCCTGGCGCACCCCGACATCGCGGCCGTGCACGAAGCCGGCCGTCAGCGCGGCTGCGCGTGGCTCGCGATGGAGCTGCTGCCCGGCTGCGAGCTGACGCGCTACACGCGCGCGCCGCGGCTGCTGCCCGACGCGCTCGTGCTGCAGATCGGCGAGCGCCTGGCGCGCGCGCTCGCGCATGCGCACGCGCGCGGCGTGGTGCACCGCGACCTGAAGCCGGCCAACGTGATGCTCGACCTGCCCGCCGGCACGCTCAAGCTCACCGACTTCGGCATTGCCGGCCTGGCCGACGCCAGCCGCACCCGTACCGGCGTGGTGCTCGGCACGCCGCTGTACATGGCGCCCGAGCAGCTCGCCGGCGCGCCGGCCGACGCGCGCAGCGACCTGTACGCGCTCGGCGTGCTGCTGTACGAGCTGCTCGGCGGCCGGCGTCCGCACGAGCATGCGTCGCTCGGCGAGCTGCTGCGCCAGGTCGCGCAGCAGCCGGCGCCCGACCTGCGCACGCTGCGCCCCGGCCTGGACGACGCCGCCGCCGAGCTGGTGGCGCGCTGCCTGCACAAGCAGCCGTCGTCGCGCCCGGCCGACGCCGCCGCGCTGGCCGACGCGCTGCAGGTGCTGCGCCGGCGCGGCTCGGGCGGCGGCGCGGGGCCGATGCAAAATCCCGCGTTGCCCGACGGCTGCGCCGCCCCGCCCAAGCCCTGCAGATGAACTTCGAGTTCGTGGACGCCGTCGACACCGGCCGCTCGCGCAGCAACAACGAGGATTCGACCCGCGTCGATGCGCAAGTCGCGCTCGCGGTGCTGGCCGACGGCATGGGCGGCTACAACGCCGGCGAGGTGGCCAGCCAGATGGCCACTTCGTTCATCGGCCGCGAGCTCGGCCGCTGGCTGCGCGAAGCCGGCGCCGGCGCCTCTGACCTGGAGGTGCGCCGTGCGATGGACATCTGCGTGGACAACGCCAACCGCGCGATCTTCAACGCCGCCAACTCCAACCCCGCGTATGCGGGCATGGGCACCACGCTGGTGCTGGCGGTGTTCCGCGACACGCACCTGCTGCTCGGCCACGTGGGCGACTCGCGCGCCTACCGGCTGCGCGCCGGACGGCTGGCGCAGATCACGCGCGACCACTCGCTGCTGCAGGAGCAGATCGACGCCGGCCTGATCACGCCCGAGCAGGCGGCCTTCTCGGCCAACAAGAACCTGGTCACGCGCGCGGTCGGCGTCGAGGACACGGTGCTGCTGGAAACGCGCGTGCACGAGGTGCAGCCCGGCGACCTGTACCTGCTGTGCTCCGACGGCCTGTCGGACATGCTCGACGACGCCGTCCTCGCGCAACTGTTGCAGATGCACGGCGCGCTCGCGCCGACGGCGGCGCTGCTGGTCGACGCCGCCAACGACGCGGGCGGGAAGGATAATATTTCGCTGGTGCTGGCGCGGGCTGAAGGCAGCCCGGCCGCCGGCCAGCGCTCCTGGTGGCCGTTTCGGCGTTGAACGGCGCCGGCGCCGCAACCATCGCCGCGCGCGGCAGCTCCCGGGAACCGACTACGAGGACAGGCATGGGCAAGCTGGTCGTTTCGCTCGACGGTGTGGTCATCAAGGAAGTCCAGATCACCAAGGACAAGACCACGCTCGGCCGGCGCCCGTACAACGACATGGTGATCGACAACCTCGCGGTCAGCGGCGAGCACGCGGTGCTGCAGATGGTGGGCGGCGACGTCTTCATCGAAGACCTCAACAGCACCAACGGCACCTACATCAACGGCAAGCCGATCAAGAAGCAGCTGCTCGCCAACCACGACACCATCGAAATCGGCAAGTACAAGATCAAGTACCTCACCGACGACGGCCACGACTACGAGAAGACGCTGGTCATCCGCCCCGGCGCGGTGCAGCCGCAGGCGTTCCGGCCGACGCAGCCGCCGCCCGCCTCGGGCTTCGGCAGCCAGGGCCCGGGCAGCGGCGGCGTCGCCCCGGCGACGATCAAGGTGCTCAGCGGCGCGGCCTCGGGCCGCGAAGTCGCGCTCACCAAGGTGGTCACCACCGTCGGCAAGCCCGGCGTGCAGGTGGCGTCGATCACGCGCCGGCCTTCGGGCTACGTGTTCGCGCACGTGGAAGGCGCCGTCCGCCCGGTGATCAACGGCGCGGTCGTCACCGGCGAATCGGTGCCGCTGCACAACGGCGACGTGATCGAGCTCGCCGGCACGCAGATGCAGTTCATCCAGCCCTGATCGGCTGTGCGGGCGCGCCGGCCGCGCAGCCGGCTGCACCGCCCGCCAGCCGCGCCGCGCCGTCCACCCGCGCGCCGCTCGCGCGCCGCCCGGGCGCCGTGGCGGAAATCACGCGCCGCGCGGCGCGCAGCCCGCATGCCCCCGCAGTGCGCAAGCCAGCGCTTGCGCGCCGGGCGCCGCCGCCGCACCATCGCCGCCTTGTCGGCGCGGCACCCGCGCCCAGATGCCTGCGCCGGCCCGCGGCGCGCAAGGCCCCCACCTGTCACACGCCGGCGCGCCGCGGCCGCGCCGGCATCGCCGGGCGCAGCGCATGCAGATTCGGGTACTGGGTTGTTCGGGGTCGATCGCCGCCGGCGACCGCACCACCGCGTTCCGGCTCGACGACGACGTGCTCATCGACGCCGGCAGCGGCGTGGGCGAGCTCACGCTCGACGAGCTGGTGCGCATCGACCACGTGCTGCTCAGCCATTCGCACCTGGATCACGTGCTCGCGGTCGGCCTGCTGGCCGACACCGTCGCGCGCCGGCGCGCCGCCGCCGGCCGGCCGCCGGTGCAGGTGCACGCGCTCGAGCCCACGCTGCAGGCGCTGCGCGCGCACGTGCTCAACGGCGTGATCTGGCCCGACTTCACCCGGCTGCCCACGGCCGAGCAGCCCGCGCTGCAGCTCGCGGCCATCGAGCACGGCCAGCAGCTGCTGCTGGGCGGCCGCCGCATCGAAGTGCTGCCCGCCGTGCACACCGTGCCGGCCTGCGGCTTTGCGGTGGAAGGCGCCGCCGGCTGGTGGGTCTACAGCGGCGACACCGGCCCCAACCCGGCGCTGTGGGCGCGGCTGGCGCAGCTGCGCGTGGCCGTGCTGGTGATCGAGACCGCCTTCGGCGACGACGAGATCGAGCTGGCGCGCATCAGCCGCCACCTGTGCCCGACGCTGCTGCGCGCCGAGCTGGCGCAGCTGGCGCCGCCGACCGACGTGTTCATCACCCACCTCAAGCCCGGCGAGCAGCACGCGGTGATGTCGGAGATCGCCGCGCAGCCCAGCCGCCATCGCATCCGCGCGCTCGCGGCCGGGCAGGTGATGCAGATCGGCTGAGAGGCTGAGAGCGCCGCCCGCGTCGGACGCGGTTCTCGCACACCAGGGCGGGCACGCGGCCGAACCCGGCGGGAACGTGGGTCGCCGGCGTGGCGCCCAGCACCAGTGCGTGGGCGGCGATCCGCATGTCGAGCGCGCCGATCGGCTCGCCCCGGCGTTGCAGCTCCGCCCGCAACGGCCCGTGCGCACGCATCGCATCCGCGCCGAAGGGCGGGATCTCGAGCGGCGCCCAGAACTTCTGCAACGCTTCACGGTTGCGGCGCGTACCGCTCTGGGCCGCACCGAAGCCGAGCTCGGCACCGGTGATCGCGGCGACGGCAACTTCGCCGCAGCGCCGACCTTCGAAGTGCGCAAAGACCTGCGCCGGGCGCCGATTGATCCTCGAAACGATAGGCCTGCGGCAGCCTCACGGCCTGGCTGCGGCCCGCCAGTGACGGCATGGCGGCTCGCCGCCAGCTGCTCGCTTGTGCCGTGGCACTTGCCCCGCCGATTGATTGGTAGTAATGTGCCTACATTGTCGAATGCCGCGGGAGGCACACCATGACCATCACGACCCTGTCCAGTCGGGAGCTGAACCAGGACGTGACGCGGGCGAAGAAGGCCGCCAGGAACGGCCCCGTGTTCATCACCGACCGCGGCAAGCCCGCGCATGTGCTGCTGAGCTTCGAGCACTATCAGCGGCTGACGAGGCAACGGCGCAACATCGCAGACGCCCTGGCGATGCCGGGCATCGCGGGCATCG
>JAFEFZ010000079.1 GCA_018240325.1 Pseudomonadota bacterium | reverse complement strand
GGCTGAACGCAGCCGGCTACCCCCTCGGCGGCTTTGCCTCAACGGCCTCGAAACGCAACGAAGAACAGCAGACGTTTCGAGAGACAGGACAGGACCGACAGCGCCCGCCGAACGCCCGGCGTCGCAAACCGCACGACGCGCAGTGGAGCCGCTGACATGCCCGGCGTAGCCGCACGCACGGGTTCGCGCCACCGGCGCGCGATGAACGACATCAACATGGTGCCGTTCATCGACGTGATGCTGGTGCTGCTGATCATCTTCATGGTCACCGCGCCGCTGATCACCACCGGCGTGGTCGACGTGCCCACCGTCGGCCGCGCGCAGCAGCGCCCGCCGCACGTGGTCGAGCTGGTGATCGGCGCCGACGAACGCATCAAGCTGCGGCTCGACCAGGGCGAAGCCCGGCCGGTGGCGCTGGCGCAACTGGCTGCGCGCGTGAAGCAGGCGCAGGCCGGCAACGCCGAGGTGCCGGTGGTGATCAGCGCCGACCGCAACGTCAAGTACGAAGCGGTGGTGCGGGTGATGGACCTGCTGCAGCGCGAAGGCGTGCAGCGCGTCGGGCTGGCGGTGCGCCAGGGCGGTTGATGGCCGCTGCCGCTGCCGCAGCAGATTCGGCCGGCAACCTGCGGCCGCCGCCGCCGCCGGGGCTGGGACGCGGCGCGCTGCTGTCGCTGCTGGCCCACGGCCTGCTGCTGGCGGCGCTGGCCTTTGCCGTCAACTGGCGCAGCAGCGCGCCGCAGGCCGTGAGTGCCGAGCTGTGGTCGGCCGTGCCGCAAGCCGCGGCGCCGCGCGCGGTACCGCAGGCGCCGCCGCCTGCCCCGCCGCCGGCACCGCCCGCCACTAAAGAAGCGCCGCCGCCCGCCCGCGCGGAGCCGGCGCAGGCGCAGGCGCAGGCGCAGCGCGACGCGCAGATCGCGATCGACAAGGCGCGCGCGCGCGAAAAGGAGCAGCGCGAACAGGCCGAGCGCGAACGGCAGCAGCGCGAAAAGGCGGCACAGGCCGAGCGGGACAAGGCCGAACGCGCCAAGGCTGAACGCGCGAAGGCCGAACGCCAGAAGGACGAACGCGAACGTGCCGAGCGCACGAAGGCCGAGAGGGAGAAAGCCGAGCGCGCGCAGGCCGAGCGCGACAAGGCCGAGCGCGACGCGAAGGCCAAGGCCGAAGCGCAAAAGCGCGAACAGCAGGCGCAGCAGACCAGGCTCGAGCAGCAGCGCGAGCAGAACCTGAAGCGCATGCTCGGCCAGGCCGGCGTCGCCGGGGCCACCGGCGCCGCCGGCGCCACCGGCAGCGCGCAACGCGACGCCGGGCCTTCGGCCGGCTATGCCGGCAAGCTGATCGCGCGCGTCAAGCCCAACATCGTGCTGACCGAGCCGGTGCCCGGCCAGCCCGCCGCCGAAGTCGAGGTGCGCGCCGCGCCCAGCGGCGCCATCATCAGCCGCCGGCTGGTCAAGAGCAGCGGCAGCCAGGTCTGGGACGACGCGGTGCTGCGCGCGATCGACCGCACCGCCGAGCTGCCGCGCGACACCGACGGCCGCGTGCCGCCGGTGGTGATCATCACCTTCACGCCTTGAGCACGGCCGCCGGCCATGCGCCTGCTGCGCGCCGCGGCGGCGGCGCAAGCGCGGGTGCGCGCGGCTTGCGTGCAGAATCGGCCCGGGCCGCCCGTCCGGCGCGCGCCCGACCACAGGCCGCAACCGGCCGCGGGAACCAGCCCTTGCGCGATGGCGACGACAACCGATGGCCCCCAGCAAACCCGCACGGGCGGCCGCACCGCCCGCCGGGCACGCGCGCATGGCTGAGGCGCTGCTGCCGCCGCTGCCGGCACGCCTGCTGCTGGCCACCGACCTGAGCATGCGCTGCGACCGCGCCATCGACCGGGCCGTGCAACTGGCCGGCGACTGGTCGGCCGAGCTGGACATCATGACCGTGGTCGAGACGGCCGACCGGCCCGATCCGCTGGCGGTGCTGAGCTGGCCGCCGGCAGACGACAAGGCCACCCGGCTGCACCAGGCGCGGCGCCAGCTCCAGCGCGACACCCGCGGCCTGGTGCTGCCGGCCCGGCTGCACGTCGCCTACGGCCCGGCGGCGGCGGCCATCGGCCGCACCGCGGCCGAGCTGGATTGCGGCCTGATCGTCGTCGGCGCCGGCCGCAACGAAAGCTTCGGCCGCTTCCTGCTGGGCTCGACGATCGAGCAGCTCGCGCGCAGCCTGCCGCAGCCGGTGCTGGTGGTGCGCAGCCGCGTGCACGGCGACTACCGGCGCGTGCTCGTGGCCACCGATTTCTCGCCGGCCGCGCGCCACGCGCTGCGCACCGCGGCCGGCCTGTTCGCCGACTGCGACCTGACGCTGTACCACGCCTACACCGCGCCCTACGGCCGCGTGACCGACCTGCCGATCGGCCGCGATTCGATGCGCCAGCTGATCGAGGACGGCGAATGCGCCGCCTTCCTGGCCGGCTGCGCGCTGCCGGGCGAGCTGCAGTCGCGGCTGCGGCTGGTGCTGGAAGGCAAGGGGCTCGAGATGGCGCTGGGCCGCTACGTGCGCGACCACGACATCGACCTGGTGGTGCTGGGCACGCAGGGGCGCAGCGGGCTGATGAACCTGCTGCTGGGCAGCTCGGCCGCGCGGCTGCTGGGCTGGCTGCCCTGCGACACGCTGGTCGTGCGCCAGCCGCGCGATTGAGGCTCGAGGCGGGCATGACGGCTTCGACGCTGCTGCCGCTGCTGCTGGTGCTGCCCTTCGCCGGCGCGCTGGCGGCGCTGGCGCTGCGCGCCAACGCGCGCAATGCCGAAGCCTGGCTCGCGGGCGGCTGCACGCTGGCGGCCTTCGCGATCGTCGCCGGCTGCTGGCCGCAGGTGTCGGCCGGGCAGACGCTGCGCCTGGCGGCCGACTGGCTGCCGGCGCTGGGGCTGCGGTTCTCGCTGCGCATGGACGGCTTCGCGTGGGTGCTGGCGCTGATCGTCACCGGCATCGGCTTCCTGGTGGTGCTGTACGCGCGCTACTACCTGTCGGCGGCCGACCCGATGCCGCGCTTCTTCGCCTTCTTCCTCGCCTTCATGGCGAGCATGCTGGGCGTGGTGCTGGCGGGCAACCTGATCCAGCTGGTGCTGTTCTGGGAGCTGACCAGCATCTTCTCATTCCTGCTTATCGGCTACTGGCACCACAACGCTGCTGCCCGCGATGGCGCGCGCATGGCGTTGGTGATTACCGGCAGCGGCGGGCTGGCGCTGTTTGCCGGCATGCTACTGCTCGGCCACATCGCCGGCAGCTTCGATCTCGACGTGGTCCTGACGGCGGGCGACCGGGTTCGAGCAAGCGCACTCTACATTCCGACGCTGCTGCTGATCCTGTTTGCAGCCTTCACCAAGAGTGCGCAGTTTCCGTTCCACTTCTGGTTGCCCCGGGCCATGGCGGCGCCGACGCCGGTCTCGGCCTATCTGCACTCGGCCACCATGGTGAAGGCCGGCGTGTTCCTGCTGGCGCT
>JAFEFZ010000078.1 GCA_018240325.1 Pseudomonadota bacterium | reverse complement strand
GCGCCAGCCGCGCGATTGAGGTGGACATGAGCGCTGCGATGCTGCCGCTGATCCTGGTGCTGCCATTCGGCGGCGCGCTGGCGGCGCTGATGCTGCGCCCGAACGCGCGCAACGCCGAGGCCTGGCTGGCGGGTGGCTGCACGCTGGCGGCCTTCGTGATCGTCGCGGGCTGCTGGCCGCAGGTGTCGGCCGGACAGACGCTGCGCCTGGCGGCCGACTGGCTGCCGGCGCTGGGGCTGCAGCTCTCGCTGCGCCTGGACGGCTTCGCATGGATGCTGGCGCTGATCGTCACCGGCATCGGCTTCCTGGTGGTGCTGTATGCGCGCTACTACCTGTCGGCCGCCGACCCGATGCCGCGCTTCTTCGCCTTCTTCCTGGCCTTCATGGCGAGCATGCTGGGCGTGGTGCTGGCGGGCAACCTGATCCAGCTGGTCCTGTTCTGGGAGCTGACCAGCCTGTTCTCGTTCCTGCTGATCGGCTACTGGCACCACAACCCGTCGGCGCGCGAAGGCGCGCGCATGGCGCTGATCGTCACTTCCGCCGGCGGGCTGGCGCTGTTCGCCGGGGTGCTGCTGATCGGCCGCATCGTCGGCAGCTGGGAGCTGGACCGCGTGCTCGCCGCAGGCGACCTGATCCGCTCGCACCCGCTGTACCTGCCGGCGCTGCTGCTGGTGGTGCTGGGCGCGCTGACCAAGAGCGCGCAGTTCCCGTTCCACTTCTGGCTGCCGCATGCGATGGCGGCGCCGACGCCGGTGTCGGCCTACCTGCATTCGGCGGCGATGGTCAAGCTCGGCGTGATCCTGCTGATGCGGCTGTGGCCGGTGCTGTCGGGCACCGACGCCTGGATGTTCAGCGTGGGCCTGGCGGGGCTGGTCACCTTCGTGCTCGGCGCCTACGCGGCGATGTTCCAGCACGACCTGAAGGGCCTGCTCGCCTACTCGACGATCAGCCACCTCGGGCTGATCACCGTGCTGCTGGGGCTGAACAGCCCGCTGGCGCTGGTGGCGGCGATCTTCCACCTGATGAACCATGCGACCTTCAAGGCCTCGCTGTTCATGGCCGCCGGCGCGATCGACCACGAGAGCGGCACGCGCGACATCCGGCGGCTGTCCGGGCTGGTGCACTACATGCCGATCACCGCCACCGCGGCGATGGTGGCGGCCGCCGCGATGGCCGGCGTGCCGCTGCTCAACGGTTTCCTGTCGAAGGAGATGTTCTTCGCCGAATCGCTGGACGCCAGCGGCCCGCTGCCGCTGCTCGACCGCCTGTTGCCCTACGTGGCCACTGCCGCCGGAATGTTCGGCGTGGTCTATTCGCTGCGCTTCATCCTCGGCGCGTTCTTCGGGCCGCCGGCGACCGACCTGCCGCACACGCCGCACGAGCCGCCGCGGCTGATGCGGCTGCCGATCGAGCTGCTGGTGCTGGTGTGCGTGGTCGTCGGCGTGCTGCCCAACCTGACGGTGCGGCCGCTGCTCGACGTGGCCGTGCCGGCGGTGCTGGGAACGCAGGCGCCGCCGTACGAGCTGCGGCTGTGGCACGGCTTCAACATGCCGCTGCTGATGAGCACGGTGGCGATGGCCGGCGGCGTGCTGCTGTACCGGCTGCTGCGCACGCGGCTGGCCGGCGAAGGCGTGCCGCTGCTGCCGCCGATCGACGGGCGCGCACTGTTCGAGCGCACGCTCGACCTCACGCGGCGCGGCGCGCGCCGGCTCGAGCGCCGGCTCGCCACGCGCCGGCTGCAGCCGCAGCTGCGCTGGATCGTCGGCGTGGCGATCGCCGCCGCGGCGCTGCCGATCGTGCAGCGCGGGTTCGGCACGGGCGAAGCGCCGGCGGCTGCGGGCGGCGCCGTCTGGCTGCTGGCGCTGGTCTGGCTGATCGGCGGCGCCTGCGCGGTGGCGGCCGCGGTCCAGGCGAAGTTCCATCGGCTGGCCGCGGTCATCCTGGCCGGCGGCGCGGGGCTGGCGGTGTGCGTCACCTTCGTGTGGTTCTCGGCGCCGGACCTGGCACTGACCCAGCTGCTGGTGGAGATCGTGACCACCGTGCTGCTGCTGATCGGGCTGCGCTGGCTGCCGCGCCGCAGGCCCGACCTGGACGCCCCGGTGGCGCCGGTCGCCCGGCTGCGGCGGGCGCTGGATTTCACGCTCGCCGCCGGCGCCGGCAGCGGGCTGGCGCTGCTGGCCTACGGCGCGATGACGCGGCCGCTGCCCGAGAGCGTGTCGCGCTTCTTCGTCGAGCGCGCCTACAGCGAAGGCGGCGGCACCAACGTCGTCAACGTGATCCTGGTCGACTTCCGCGGCTTCGACACGCTGGGCGAGATCACGGTGCTCGCGGTTGCGGGCGTGGCGGTGTATTCGCTGCTGCGCCGCTTCCGCCCGGCGCCCGAAAGCGCGCTGCCGCCGGCGCAGCAGCACGACCATTCCGACGCCGACGCCGCGCAGGACCTGCAGGTGCCGGGCGTGATCATGCGGCTGATGTTCCCGGTGGCGCTGATGCTGGCGGCGTACCTGCTGCTGCGCGGCCACAACCAGCCCGGCGGCGGCTTCGTCGCCGGGCTGACGATGGCGGTCGCCTTCATCATCCAGTACATGGCCGGCGGCGCGCGCTGGCTCGAGTCGAGCCTGACGGTGCAGCCGGTGCGCTGGATGGCGATCGGCCTGCTGCTGGCCGTGCTCACCGGCGCCGGCGCCTGGGCCTTCGCGCACCCGTTCCTGAGCTCGCACGTGCTGCACCTGCAGCTGCCCGTGCTCGGCGCGATCCACCTGCCGAGCGCCTTCGTGTTCGACCTGGGCGTGTTCTCGCTGGTGCTCGGCGCCACGCTGCTGATGCTGATCGCGCTGGCACACCAATCGCTGCGCGGCGACCGCCGGCCGCGCAGGCTTTGACGGGTCGGGCGCCATTCACCATGAACGAACTCGTCATCGCCCTCGCGATCGGGCTGCTCGCCGGCTCCGGCACCTGGCTGCTGCTGCGGCCGCGCACCTTCCAGGTGGTGATCGGGCTGTCGCTGCTGTCGTACGCGGTCAACCTGTTCATCTTCAGCACGGGCGGGCTGCGCAGCCTGGCCGCGCCGTTCGTGCGGGCGGGCGCGCCGCCCGACCCCGCGCTGCTGGCCGACCCGCTGCCGCAGGCGCTGGTGCTGACCGCGATCGTGATCGGGTTCGCGATGACGGCGCTGCTGCTGGTGGTGCTGCTGGCCGCGCGCGGCTTCACCGGCACCGACCACGTCGACGGCCAGGAGGGCGAGGGATGAGTGCGCCGCGCCGCGGCCGCATGCCGGTTGCGCAGCGCGCAGCGTGGAGGGCCGTCCCGTGAGCGGCTGGCAGCAGCATCTGCCGATCGTGCCGGTGGTGCTGCCGCTGGCGACGGCGGCGGTGCTGATGCTGATCGACGAGCAGCGCCGCGCCTGGAAGCAGGGCGTGGCCATGGCCAGCTCGCTGCTGCTGCTGCTCGTCGGCGCCGCGCTGGTGCGGGCAGCCGACCAGTGGGCCGGCCAAGGCGTGCCGATCGTGTACCGGCTGGGCAACTGGCCCGCGCCCTTCGGCATCGTGCTGGTGGCCGACCGCTTGTCGGCGCTGATGGTGCTGCTCGCGGCGGTGCTGGGATTCGCGGCACTGCTGTTCGCGGTGGCGCGCTGGGACCGCGCCGGCCCGCGCTTCCACGCGCTGCTGCAGGTGCTGCTGATGGGCGTGAACGGCGCCTTCCTGACCGGCGACCTGTTCAACCTGTTCGTGTTCTTCGAGGTCTTCCTGGCGGCCTCCTACGGCCTGGCGCTGCACGGCTCCGGCGCGGCGCGGGTGCAGGCGAGCCTGCACTACATCGTCATCAACCTGACGGCCTCGCTGCTGTTCCTGGTGGGCGCGGCGCTGATCTACGGCGTGACCGGCACGCTGAACCTGGCCGATCTGGCGCAGCGCATCCCGGCGGCGGCCGCGCAGAACCGCGCGTTGCTCGAAGCCGGCGCCGCGGTGCTCGGCATCGCGTTCCTGATCAAGGCCGGCATGTGGCCGCTGTGCTTCTGGCTGCCGCGCGCCTACGGCGCCGCCTGCGCACCGGCCGCGGCGCTGTTCGCGATCCTGACCAAGGTGGGCATCTACGCGGTGCTGCGGATCTGGCTGCTGTTCTTCGGCCCGGCAGCCGGCGCATCGGCCGGCTTCGGCCAGGACTGGCTGACGATCGGCGGCCTGGTCACGCTGGCCTTCGGCGCGATCGGCGTGCTGGGCGCGCAGGAGCTGCCGCGGCTGGCCGGCTTCAGCCTGATCGCGTCCTGCGGCACGCTGCTGGCCGCGGTGGGCGCCGGCAGCGCGGCGGTCAGCGGTGCGGCGCTGTACTACCTGATCGCCTCCACGCTGGGCGTCAGCGCGCTGTTCCTGTTGATCGAACTGGTCGAGCGCGGCCGCGCGCCCGGCGCCGACCTGCTGGCGATCACCGAAGAGGCCTTCGGCGGCTTCGAAGCCGAGGAACGCGAGGACGTCGGCGTCGTGATCCCCGCCGTCTGGGCCGTGCTCGGCCTGGCCTTCGTCGCCTGCGTGCTGATGCTGGCCGGGCTGCCGCCGCTGCCGGGCTTCGTCGCCAAGGCGGCGCTGCTCAGCGCCTTGCTGGCGCCCGACGCGGTCGCGCCTTCGGCCTGGGTGCTGCTGGCGCTGCTGATGCTGTCGGGGCTGGCGACGGTGGTGGCGGCCAGCCGCACCGGCGTGCGCATCTTCTGGATGCCCGAGCAGCAGCTGGCCGCACGCGTGCGCGTGATCGAGATGCTGCCGATCGTGCTGCTGCTGGGCATCGGCCTGGCGCTGACGGTGCTGGCCGGCCCGGCGCTGCGCTACCTGGACGAGGCCGCGCAGGCGCTGCATGCGCCGGCCGGCTACATCGAGGGGGTGCTGCGATGAAGCGCGCGCTGCCGTTCCCGCTGCTGTGGCTCGCGCTGACTGCGCTGTGGCTGCTGCTGAACCAGTCGCTGTGGATCGGCGACCTGCTGCTGGGCGCCGTGCTCGCGTGGGGCGCGTGCCTGGCCTACCGGCAGCTCGAGGTGCCGCGCACCGCGAAGGGCGGCGCGTGGCGGCGCTGCACCACCGCGCTGCGGCTGCTGGCCGAAGTGGCGGCGGACATCGTGCGCTCCAACATCGCCGTCGCCCGCATCGTGCTGAACCCGCGCACGCCCGGCCAGACCGCCGGCTTCCTCGAGGTGCCGCTGGAGCTGCGCGATCCGGCCGGCCTGGCGGTGCTGGCCTGCATCATCACGGCCACGCCCGGCACCGCGTGGGCGCGCTTCGACGCCGGGCGCGGCGTGTTGACGATGCACATCCTCGACCTGATCGACGAGGCCCAGATGATCGCGATCATCAAGGGCCGCTACGAGCGCCGGCTGCAGGAGATCTTCGAATGAGCGCACTGCTGCTTCACTGGAGCCTGATCGCCGCGCAGGTGCTGCTGGTGCTGGCGATGGCCTGCGCCGCGCTGCGGCTGCTGCGCGGGCCCTACGTGCAGGACCGCGTGCTGGCGCTGGACGCGCTGTACGTCAGCGCGATGCTGCTGATGCTGACGATCGGCATGCGCGGCGGCAGCCTCCACTACTTCGACGCGGCGCTGGCGATCGCGATGCTCGGCTTCGTCGCCACCGCGGCGCTGTCCAAGTTCCTGCTGCGCGGCGAGGTGATCGAATGACGCCGCACGCGAAGGACGCGCGATGAACCCTGCCGCCGAGATCCCGCCCGCGGTGGCCGTGCTGGCCGCGCTGCTCGTGCTCGCCGGCGCGGTGCTGACGCTGATCGGCACCCTCGGCCTGCTGCGGCTGCGCAGCTTCTACGCGCGCGTGCACGCGCCCACGATGGGCACCACGCTGGGCGCCGGCTGCATGCTGATCGCGTCGATCCTGCTGTTCAGCGCGCTCGAATCGCGCCCGGTGCTGCACGAGATCGCGATCGGCGTGTTCATGACGCTGACCACGCCGGTCACGCTGATGCTGCTGCTGCGCGCGGCGATGCAGCGCGGCGGCATCGGCAGCAGGGCGGGCGAGTCGGCGCCGCCGGATCAGCGGCCGTGAAGGACTGCGAGCGCCCCGAGGGTCGGGCTGCGCCCAGCCCACCCCCCACGGCCCAGAAAGCTCGGGGCGGCCCGGTGTTTCCTTGACGCGCACGCGCCGGGCGGGCCGCGGCGCGCCGGTGCAACGGGGATGCCGGAGCCGGCGCGCGCCGAATTCCGCCGCGCTGCAGCGCCTATTCGCGGCTTCGCCGGCGCCGGGCGACGCCTAGGATCGTGCGGGTGGAAGTGCGCCGGCCGCGGCGCCACGCATCGCCACGCGCCGAGCAAAGGCTGCCGCCATGACCGACCTGTCAACCCCGCCGCTGTCGCTGGCGCCCCTCGAACCCG
>JAFEFZ010000077.1 GCA_018240325.1 Pseudomonadota bacterium | reverse complement strand
ATCAGCGACGGCGGGCGCTTCCAGGTCATCGCGGGCACCGAAGCGAGCTGGGTGGTCTACCACCCGCGCCAGGGCGAGCTGGCGTTCAGCCCGCACCAGATCGAGGCGGTGCTGGCCGCGGTGGTAGCGTTCTCGCGCTGGATCACCGGCCAGCCGCTGCGACCGCGGCAGGTCCAGTTCAGCCAGCCCCGCATCGGCCCCAACCCAGGCTACCGCGACGCTTTCGGCTGCCCGGTGGCTTTCGATCAGGCCTTCAGCGGCGTGCTGCTGGACAACGCCGTGCTCGACGCGCCGCTGCCGCAGGCCGACGCGCAGCTGGCGCGGCTGCACCACCGGCATGCGGCGCAGCGCCTGGCCGTGCTGCGCGAAGGCGGCACGCTGGCGCAGGAGCTGCGTGCCTGGATCACCGCCTCGCTGCAAGCGCGTGTGCCCACGCGCGCCGAAGCCGCTCAGGCTCTGGGCCTGAGCGAACGCACGCTGGCGCGGCGCTTGCGGGCTCAGAAACTGAGCTTCAACGCGCTGCTCGACGCGGCGCGGCGCGATGCCGCGTTGCAGGCCATGGCCCAGACCGAGCTGGCGCTGGCCGGCATCGGCCAGGCGCTGGGCTATGCCGAACCGGCGGTGTTCTGGCGCGCGTTCCGGCGCTGGACCGGCTGCACGCCGGCGCAGTGGCGCGCGCGCCTCGAGGCCGGTCGTGCGTCCGCTGATGCGCCTGCTGGTGCGCTGCCGGGGCCGGCGGACGTTCGCCGCCCGATCGACACGCGCCGGCGCAGGCGTGCGAGGGTTCGAGCCGCGCCGGTCAGCGCGGACGACGATCGCGTCGCTCCCGGCCCGACACCGCATGCGGGTGCTTCGCGCATCCGGTGACGCCGGCATCAAGACCCAGGCGCCGGGGCGCCGACGGGTCGGCTGCCGGCCGTGCCACGCACGATGAAAAACGGGCCCCGAGGGGCCCGTATCGTGTCGGCTGCGAGGCCGAGGCCTCGCGCGATGACTCAGATGCGCTCGAAGACCGCCGCGATGCCCTGGCCGCCGCCGATGCACATGGTCACCAGCGCATAGCGGCCGCCGGTGCGCTGCAGTTCGTACAGCGCCTTGACCGTGATGAAAGCGCCCGAGCAGCCGATCGGGTGGCCCAGGCCGATCGCGCCGCCGTTCGGGTTGGTCTTCTTCATGTCGAGTTCGAGGCCGCGTGCCACCGCGATCGCCTGCGAGGCGAAGGCTTCGTTGCTCTCGATCACGTCCATCTGGTCGAGCTTCAGGCCACCCTTCTTCAGCGCCAGCTTCGTCGCCGGGATCGGGCCCTCGCCCATGACGTCGTTGGGGACGCCGGCCACTGCATAGGACACCAGTCGTGCGATCGCCTTGTGGCCGTCGGCGGCCGCGCGCGTCGCGTCGCCCAGCACCAGGAAAGCGGCGCCGTCATTGATGCCCGACGCGTTGCCGGCCGTGACGGTGCCGTCCTTCTTGAACGCCGGCTTCATCTTCGCCAGCGATTCGAGCGTGGTGCCGGGCTTCACGTGCTCGTCGGTGTCGAAGCTGACTTCGCCCTTCCTCGTCTGCTTGACGATCGGCACGATCTGCGACTTGAAGCGGCCTTCGGCGATGGCCGCGGCGGCGCGCCGGTGCGATTCGACCGCCAAGGCGTCCTGCTCCTCGCGGCTGATGCCCCACTTGGCCGCCAGGTTCTCGGCGGTGATGCCCATGTGGCCGACACCGAAGGGGTCGGTCAGCGCGGCGACCATCGAGTCGATCATCTTGGAGTCGCCCATGCGCGCGCCGCTGCGCAGCTGCGTGCTCAGGTAGGCGCCGCGGCTCATCACCTCGACGCCGCCGCCGATGCCGTAGTCGCAGTCGTCGAGCAGGATGTTCTGCGCCGTCGTGACGATGCCCTGCAGGCCCGACGAGCACAGGCGGTTGACCGCCATCGCCACCGAATCCATCGGCAGGCCCGCCTGGATCGACGCCACCCGCGCCACGTACGGATAGCGGCTCTCGGTCGGGATGCAGTTGCCGACCGTGACGTAGTTGATCGACTTCGGATCGACGCCCGAGCGCTTCACCGATTCCTTCATCACCTGCCCGGCGAGTTCCGCCGGCTCGATGTCGGCGAGCGAACCGCCGAAGCCACCGATCGCCGAGCGCACTGCACTCAGCACCACCACATCACGCTTGCTCATCCTGCCCTCCGGAAAACGCGGCAACGCGCCGCACAACTGGTGATTATCACGGAGTCTGCGCGGCCGGGGACTGACGCCGGACAGTCTGCATGCGGTGCGCCGGGTGATGCCGCTGCCGCTGCGGTCGGACAGGGTGGCGGAGCCGGAGGGATTCGAACCCTCGATGCAGGTTTTGCCCGCATACTCCCTTAGCAGGGGAGCACCTTCGGCCTCTCGGTCACAGCTCCGCGGAAGGAGCCGCCATTCTAGCCGCTGCCTGCAGGCTCAAGCGGCAGCCGGCGGCTGCTCGAGGTCGAAGGCGCGGTGCAATGCACGCACCGCCAGCTCCATGTACTTCTCGTCGATCACCACGCTGGTCTTGATCTCGCTGGTGGTCACCATCTGGATGTTGATGCCCTCCTGCGCCAGCGTGCGGAACATCTTCGCGGCCACGCCGACGTGGCTGCGCATGCCGATGCCGACGATCGAGACCTTGCAGATCTTCGGGTCGCCGCTGACTTCGCTGCCGCCGGCGGCGCCGAGCACCCCCGCGTTGATCAGGTCCAGCGCGCGCGCATAGTCGTTGCGGCCGACGGTGAACGAGATGTCGGTGCGCCCGCCGTGCGACACGTTCTGCACGATCACGTCGACGTCGATGTTGGCGTCGGCCACCGCGCCCAGGATCTGCGACGCGATGCCCGGCTTGTCGGGCACGCCGATGACGGTGATCTTGGCTTCGTCGCGGGAAAAGGCGATGCCGGACACGACGGCTTGTTCCATCTTTTCGTCTTCCTCGAGGGTGATCAGCGTGCCCGAGCGGGCCTCTTCGTCGAGCGGGATGTCCCAGTCGGTGAAACTGGACAGCACGCGCATGGGCACGTGGTACTTGCCGGCGAACTCCACCGAACGGATCTGCAGCACCTTGGAGCCGAGGCTGGCCATCTCCAGCATCTCCTCGAAGCTCACCGCGTGCAGGCGGCGCGCTTCGGGCACGATGCGCGGGTCGGTCGTGTAGACGCCGTCCACGTCGGTGTAGATCAGGCATTCGTCGGCCTTCAGCGCCGCCGCCACCGCCACCGCCGAGGTGTCGGAGCCGCCGCGCCCCAGCGTGGTCACGTTGCCGCGGCCGTCGATCCCCTGGAAGCCGGTGATGATCACCACCCGGCCCGCGTCCAGGTCGGCGCGCACCCGCCGGTCGTCGATCGACTCGATGCGCGCCTTGGTATGCGCGGAATCGGTGGCCACCGGCACCTGCCAGCCGGTGTAGCTGACCGCCGGCACGCCCTCGGCCTGCAGCGCCAGCGCCAGCAGGCCGACCGACACCTGTTCGCCGGTGGCGGCGATCTGGTCGAGCTCGCGCATCGACGCGGCGTCGACCCTGGCCGGCGACAGCTCCTTGGCCAGCGCCAGCAGGCGGTTGGTCTCGCCGCTCATCGCCGACGGCACCACCACCATCCGATGGCCGGCTCGTGCCCATTTGGCGACCCGCCGGGCGACGTTGCGGATGCGCTCGGTGGAGCCCATCGACGTGCCGCCGTACTTGTGAACGATCAATCCCATGCTGTGCCAGTCGTTGTGCGGTCGTGCAGCGCGGCGCGGCCGCGATACGGTCGCGCGCCGCCGCGCGCAAGGGGCGGGATTCTATCCGGCCGGCATCGCGCCGCTCAGGGTTTGCACCCATCGGCCGGCAACCAGTGCAGGCTGCGCAACGCCGACTTGCTGCCGCCGGCCCGATGGCGCGCGTCGATGCCCAGCCCAGGCACGAACAGCAGCGCATCGCCAACGTAGACGAGCGGGCCGTTCCGCTCCCAGGCCGCCAGGCCCGCGGCCTGGAATTGCTTCTTGAGGCTGCGCGGCGGCGTGTTCAGCGTGCGCTGGAACTGCTCGCCGCCGCGGCGCGGCCGCAGCACGCAGCCGCGCAGCAGCGCCGCCGGCACGCCGCCGTCGGCAGCCCGGCGCACCACGAAGCTGCCGCCCCACGCGGGCACGGCATGGTGCCCGCAGCGGCTCAGGTCGAGCGCGAGCACCGCCGGCACCGCAATCGCAACTTGCGCAGCTTCCGCGGCGGCCGCGTGGCGCAGCCGGCCGCGGTGCAGCCGCAGTTCGCCGCTGGGCGCTGGCCAGCGCCCAACGCGTGCGTGCGGCAGCTCGGCGAGCAGGCGGCGCACCAGCGTGTCGGGTGCGGCGCCGGCCGCCTCGATCAACCACCGGCGCAGGCTGTTGCCGCGCCGCGCCGGCGACAGCAGCGCCCAGGCGGCAACGTCCAGCGCCGCATCGCCGCCGCGGCAGCCTTGCAGGTCGGCGTCGGCCAGCTCGGCCAGGCAGGCGGCTGCCTCCTGCGCACGTGCGGCGGCGCCGGCCAGCGCCGGCTCGGCGCCGGTGAAAGCCGTGTCGAGTGCCGGCCAAACCTGAAGGCGCAGCGCATTGCGCGCCCAGCGCGGATCGGCGTTGCTGGGGTCGTCGACCGGCCGCAGCCGGTGGCGCCGCACATAGGCGTCGATCGCCTCGCGCGGCTGGTCGAGCCAGGGCCGCGCCCAGCACAGGCCGCCGCGCCAGGCCATCCGCGGCATCGCCGCCAGCGCAGCCGGCCCGCCGCCGCGCAGCAGCTGCAGCAGCACCGTCTCGGCCTGGTCGCGCCGGTGGTGCGCCAGCAGCACCAGATCAGCCCCAGCCGCCCGCGCCATCGAGGCCAGCGCCGCATAGCGCCCGCGCCGCGCCCAGGCCTCCACGCTCTGGCCGCGTTGCGGCCGGCCATCCAGCCGATGCCAGCGCAGCGTCACCGGCAGCCCGGCGGCGGCCCAGCGCCGGGCCTGCGCCCGCAGGTGCCGCACCCAGTCGTCGGCCTGCGCCTGCAGGCCGTGGTGCACATGCAGGCCCACCACGTCGAGCGAGCCCACCGACCGCGCCAGCCGGGCCACGGCGTGCCACAGCGCGGTGGAGTCGCGCCCGCCGCTGACGGCCACCGCGACGCATCGCCGCCCTGCCCCGGCCGGTGCACCGCTGCCGTCAGGCAGCCGCCGGGCATCGGCACTTGTCGAAGCGGCGGCACTTGTCGAAGCGGCGGCAGCGCGCCGCAGCCGCGCGCGTGCAGCGCGCTCAGCCGATGCTGCGGTCACCCGCCCTTGGTGTCGTTGAAGCGCCCGTAGGACTGCAGCCGTTCGTAACGGCGCGCCAGCAAGGCCGCCGGCTTGAGGTCGGCCACCTGGCGCAGCGCATCGTTGAGCGCGCGCTTCAGCGCGACCGCCATCTGGCGCGGATCGCGGTGCGCACCGCCGACCGGCTCGCTGACGATCTTGTCGATCACGCCCAGCGCCTTGAGCCGGTGCGCGGTGATGCCCAGCGCCTCGGCGGCGTCGGCCGCGCGCTCCGAGGTCTTCCACAGGATCGACGCGCAGCCTTCGGGCGAGATCACCGAATAGACCGCGAACTGCAGCATCAGCACCTGGTCGGCGACGCTGATCGCCAGCGCGCCGCCGGAGCCGCCCTCGCCGATGATCGTGGCGATGATCGGCACCTGCAGCTGCGCCATCTCGAAGATGTTGCGGCCGATCGCCTCGGACTGGCCGCGCTCTTCGGCGCCGATGCCGGGGTAGGCGCCCGGCGTGTCGACGAAGGTGAACACCGGCAGGCCGAACTTCTCGGCCAGCTTCATCAGCCGCAGTGCCTTGCGGTAGCCCTCCGGACGGCTCATGCCGAAGTTGCGCAGCGCGCGCTCCTTCGTGTCGCGCCCCTTCTGGTGGCCGAGGACCATGCAGGCCAGGCCGTTGAAGCGCGCCAGCCCGCCGACGATCGACTGGTCGTCGGCATACACGCGGTCGCCGTGCAGCTCCTGGAAGTCGGTGAAGATCTCGCCGACGTAGTCGAGCGTGTAGGGCCGCTGCGGGTGGCGCGCGATCTGCGTGACCTGCCAGGGGCTCAGGTTCGCGTAGATGTCCCGGGTCAGCTGCAGGCTCTTGCGCGTGAGCCGGTCGATCTCTTCCGAGATGTCGACGGCCGACTCGTTCTGCACGTAGCGCAGCTCCTCGATCTTCGAATCGAGTTCGGCGATCGGCTGCTCGAATTCGAGGAAATGGCGTTTGCTCATCGTTCGGTTCCGGCCGCAAGGGCCTTCAATAGTCTACCGGCAGCGGGTCCAGGCTCCGCCAGATGTACCAGGTACCCACCGAGCGGTATGGTGCCCAGGCGTCGCCGAGCTCGCGCAGGTCGGCGCGCGACACCGGCTCGCCGCTGAAGTAGCTCTCGCTGACGCCCTTGACCAGCCCCAGGTCGTCCAGCGGCAGCACGTCGGGGCGCATCAGGTGGAAGATCAGGAACATCTCGGCCGTCCAGCGGCCGATGCCGCGGATCGCCACCAGCTCTTCGATGATCGCCTCGTCGGCCATCTGCTGCCATTGGCGCGGATGGACCGCGCCCGATTCGAAGTGGCCGGCCAGGTCCAGCAGGTATTCGGCCTTGCGCTGCGACAGCCCGGCGCTGCGCAGCTCGATCAGCCCCCGCGCCTGCAGCTGCGCCGGCGCCACGCGCTGCGACGGTGCGCCGAGCAGCGCGACCAGGCGGTCCCACACCGACTGCGCTGCCTTGACCGAGATCTGCTGGCCGACGATCGACCGCGCCAGCGTCGTGAAAGCGTCGCCGCGGCTGGCGAGCCGGGCATTGCCGAAGCGCGGGATCAGCTTGCGCATCACCCGGTCGCGCTTGGACAGATGCCGGCAGGCCTCGTCCCAGTAGTCGGGCGTGATGCCGGCGGCGGACTTGGCCATCGATCAGAGCCGGTTCAGGCCCGCACCCAGGTGGTGCCGCCGGCGCCGTCCTGCAGCACGATGCCCTGGGCGGCCAGTTCGGCGCGGATGCGGTCGGCAGTGCCGAAGTCGCGCGCGCGCTTGGCCGCGGCGCGCTCGCCGATCAGCCGCTGGATCGCCGCCTCGTCGAAGCCGGTATCGCCGGCCGGGCCGCCCTGCAGCCAGGCGCGCGGCGCCTGCTGCAGCAGGCCCAGCACGCCGCCCAGCGCCTTCAGCAGGCCGGCCGTGGCCGGGTCGCGCGTGCGGTTGCATTCGCCGGCCAGCTCGAACAGCACCGCCAGCGCCGCCGGCGTGTTGAAGTCGTCGTTCATCGCGGTGCGAAAGCGCGCCGCCGGCCCGCTCGCCCAGTCGATGTCGACCGCGGCCGGCGCCACGCCGTCGAGTGCGGTATAGAGCCGCTTGAGCGCCTGGCGCGCCTCGTCGAGCAGCGTGTCGCTGAAGTTGAAGGGGCTGCGGTAGTGGGTGCGCAACATGAACAGCCGGATCGACTCGCCGTCGCAATGGCGCAGCACGTCGGCGATGGTGAAGAAGTTGCCGAGCGACTTCGACATCTTCTCGTCGTCGACGTTGAGGAAGCCGTTGTGCAGCCAGACGTTGACGAAGGGGCGGCCGCTCGCGCCCTCGCTCTGCGCAATCTCGTTCTCGTGGTGCGGGAACTGCAGGTCCTGGCCGCCGCCGTGGATGTCGAAGGGCTCGCCCAGCAGCGCGCAGCTCATCGCCGAGCACTCGATGTGCCAGCCCGGGCGCCCGGGGCCGAAGCGGCTCGGCCACTTCGCATCCGCAGGCTCGTCGGCCTTGGCCGCCTTCCACAGCACGAAGTCCAGCGGGTCGCGCTTGCCGCCGGCCACGGCCACGCGCTCGCCGGCCCGCAGCTCGTCGGGCGACTTGCCCGACAGCCGGCCGTAGTTCGGGAACGCGCGCACCGCGAAGTTGACGTCGCCGCCTTCGGCGCGATAGGCGAGCCCGCGCGCCTCGAGGCGGTCGATCAGCGCCAGCATCTGCGGCACGTAGTCGGTGGCACGCGGCTCGTGCGTCGGCCGCAGCAGCCCGAGCGCGCCGAGGTCGCGGTGCATCGCGGCGATCATCTCGTCGGTCAGCGCGCGGATCGGAATGCCGCGCTCGAGCGCGCGGCCGATGATCTTGTCGTCGATGTCGGTGATGTTGCGCACGTAGGTGACGCGATTGCCCAGCGCCAGCAGCCAGCGGTAGACCACGTCGAAGGCCAGCATCATGCGTGCGTGGCCCAGGTGGCACAGGTCGTATACCGTGATGCCGCACACGTACATGCGCACGTGGCCGGGCTCGATCGGGACGAAAGGCTCCAGCCGCCGGGTCAGCGTGTTGTGGACGTGCAGCGTCATCGGGCAGGTGGGGCAACGCCGGCGCGGCGCTGCCGGGCGAAGACGCGCACGCCAAGCGCGCGTCTAGAATCGAATCGAGTATAGCGGCGTACCCTTTACGCCCACCCTACGCCGCGCGCCCCTTCGGCCGGCGGTCGAACCGCAGGCAAGCCTCCCCGAACCGTCGATGCGACTGCCCCGCCTGGCCCTGCTGTGCGTGCTGCTGGTGTGTGCCACGGCGGCGCGGGCCGATGCCTACGACGACGCCCAGCGGCTGCTGCGCAGCGGCGACGCCGCGGCCGCGCTCGAACTCGCCGACCGCACGATCGCCGATCAGCCGCGCGACGCGCGCATGCGCTTCCTGAAGGGCGTGATCCTGACCCAGAGCGGGCGCAACGCCGAGGCCGAGCAGGTGTTCCGCGCGCTGACCGAGGATTTCCCGGAGCTGTCCGACCCGTACAACAACCTCGCGGTGCTGTATGCGGCCGACGGCCGGCTCCAGGCGGCACTGGGCGCGTTGCAGGCCGCGCTGCGCAACGATCCGCAGCACCGCGCCGCGCTCGAGAACCTGGGCGACGTGCACCTGGCGCTGGCCATCGCCGCGTGGTCGCAGGCCGCCTCCGGCGCGAAGGGCGACACCACCGCCCTGCGGCGCAAACTGCGGCTGGCGCGCGAGATCCCCGCGGCCGTCACGCCTTCGAAGCCCGGCTAGACTGCGCGCCGCGCTTTTCGATGCCGGCGCCGCAACGCTGCCGGTCCCCCTTCAGACGGAGCCTGCATGCAACTGTTTTTCCCTCGACGCCTCGGCCATTGGGCTGCGGCGGTGGCCGTCGGCCTGGCGGCGGTGGCGCCCGCATGGGCGCAGAAGGTCCGGCTCGACACCACGGCCGGCGAGATCGTGATCGAACTCGACCCGACGCGTGCCCCCAAGACGGTCGCCAACTTCCTCGAATACGTGCGCAGCGGCCACTACGACGGCACCGCCTTCCACCGCGTGATCCCGGGCTTCATGATCCAGGGCGGCGGCTTCACCGCCGAGATGCAGCAAAAGCCCACGCGCGCGCCGGTCGTGCTGGAAAGCCGCAACGGCCTGGACAACGTGCGCGGCAGCGTCGCGATGGCGCGCACCGTGGTGCCCGACTCGGCGACCGCGCAGTTCTTCATCAACCTGAAGGACAACGACTTCCTGAACCAGGCACGGTCGGCTGACGGCCACGGCTACGCCGTGTTCGGCAAGGTCGTCGGCGGGATGGACGTCGTCGACGCGATCGCCAAGGTGCCCACCACGGCCAAGGGGCCGCACCAGAACGTGCCGGTGCAGCCGGTGTTGATCCGCAAAGCCAGCGTGGAGAAGTGAGACCATGAGCACGACCATCGAGATGCACACCAGCGCCGGCACCCTGCGCATCGAGCTCGACGACGAGCGCGCGCCCCTGAGCGCCGCGAACTTCGCCGACTACGTGCGCAAGGGCCACTACGACGGCACGATCTTCCACCGCGTGATCCGCGGCTTCATGATCCAGGGCGGCGGCTTCGACCCGCAGATGCAGCAAAAGCCCACCGGCAGCCCGATCCAGAACGAAGCCAACAACGGGCTGCGCAACCAGCGCTACACGCTGGCGATGGCGCGCACCTCGGCGCCGCACAGCGCCACCGCGCAGTTCTTCATCAACACCGTCGACAACGGCTTCCTCGACTTCAAGTCGGAGTCGCCGCAGGGTTGGGGCTATGCGGTCTTCGGCCGCGTGGTCGACGGCACCGACGTGGTCGACCAGATCGAAGGCGTGGCCACCGGCAACCGCAGCGGCCACGGCGACGTGCCGCTCGAGCCGGTGGTGATCGAGCGCGCGGTCGTCGTCGAGTAGCCGATGGCCGCCGCCGCGCTGCCGCCGGCCACGCGACTGGCCGCCGAGCCTGGCTGGCGCGCGATCGATTTCATCTCCGACCTGCACCTGAGCGCTGCGCTGCCGCGCACGCGTGCGGCCTTCGAGGCCTACCTGCGCAGCACCCGCACCGGCGCGGTGCTGATCCTGGGTGACCTGTTCGAGTTCTGGCCCGGCGACGACGCGGTCGAACTGCCCTTCGAACAGGGCTGCATGGCGGCGCTCGCCGCGGCGGCGCGGCAGCGTTTCGTCGGCCTGATGATCGGCAACCGCGATTTCCTGATCCGCCCTGGCCTGCTGCAGGCAAACGGCCTGCAACCGCTGCCGGATCCGACGCTGCTCGAGGCCTTCGGACAGCGCGTGCTGCTGACCCACGGCGACGCGCTGTGCCTGGACGACACGGCCTACCAGCAGTTCCGGCGCTGGGCGCGCGACCCGGCCACGCAGGCACAGTTCCTGGCGCGGCCGCTGCAGCAGCGGATCGCGCTGGCGTCGCAGGTGCGCCACGCGAGCGAGGCGAGCCGCAGCGCGCCGCCGCCGCCCGGCGGCTGGGGCGACATCGACTTCGCCGCTGCCGTCGAGTGCCTGCGCGCGGCCGATGCGCCGACGCTGGTGCACGGCCATACCCATCGCCCGGGCGATGCCGAGCTGGCGCCGGGCTTCGTGCGGCGCGTGCTCAGCGACTGGGATCTCGACGACGCCGCGGCGCGCGCCGAGGTGCTGCGCCTGGACGCTTCGGGCTTTCGCCGGTTGGCACTCGAAGACGCCGCGCGCGAAGGCGCTTGAGCGGGCACGAGCCGGTGCGCCGCCTGTTCGCCCACCTGCAGCACCGCCGCGAGCAGCGTGCACTGCGGCGCCGCGCGATCCCCGACGAGCTGTGGCGGCTGACCCTGGCGCGGATGCCCTTCCTGGCGCAGTTGCCGGCCGCCGACAGCGCCGAACTGCGCCGGCTGAGCAGCCTGTTCCTCGACCGCAAGGAATTCAGCGGCGCGCACGGCCTGCAGGTCAGCGACGACATGGCGGTGGCGATCGCCGCGCAGGCCTGCCTGCCGGTGCTGCGCTTCGGCCTGGCGCCCTACGACGGCTTCGTCGGCATCGTGGTGCAGCCCGACGAGGTGCGGGTGCGCCGCGAAGTCACCGACGACGACGGCATCGTGCACGAGTACGACGACGTGCTCAGCGGCGAGGCGATGGACGGCGGCCCGGTGATGCTGTCGTGGCACGACGTCGGCGCCGCCGGCGAGTCGGCCGCCTGGGGCTACAACGTGGTGATCCACGAGTTCGCGCATGTGCTGGACATGGGCGACGGCATCGCCGACGGCGTGCCGCCGCTGCCCAGCGCCGGCGCGCGCCGCGTCTGGCAGGCGACGCTGCAGCGCGAGTACGACGCCTTTTGCGCACGCGTCGATGCCGGAGCCGACACGCTGCTCGACCCCTACGCAGCCGAGGCGCCGGAGGAGTACTTCGCGGTCGCTTCCGAGGCCTTCTTCGTCGCGCCGCTGGACCTGCGGCACGAGCAGCCCGACACCTACGCGCTGCTCGCCGGCTACTACCGGCAGGATCCGGCGGTCCGCCAGCGCTGAACGCGGCATCGGACGGGCGGCACCGGCGCAGGAGACGAATCGGGCCGGTAATGCCGGCGCAGAAGACGAAGCCGGCCGGCAAAGCCGGCGCAGAAAACGAACCGGGCCGGCAAAGCCGGCGCAGAAAACGAATCGGGCCGGCAATGCCGGCCCGGTGCCCCCGCGCCCGGACCGGATCAGACCGCCGTCGCCTCGGGCCGGGTCTTGTCGCTGCGCTTGGGCGGCTGGATGTCGAGCTGCACCTCGCCTTGCGCGTCGATGTCCACGGTGAGGCGGCCGCCGTCGACCAGCCGGCCGAACAGCAGCTCGTCGGCCAGCGCGCGCCGGATCGTGTCCTGGATCAGCCGCTGCATCGGCCGCGCGCCCATCAGCGGGTCGAAGCCCTTGACCGCCAGGTGCCGGCGCAATGCGTCGGTGAAGGCGACCTCCACCTTCTTCTCGGCGAGTTGGCCCTCGAGCTGCAGCAGGAACTTGTCGACCACGCGCAGGATGATGTCCTCGTCGAGCGCGCGGAACGACACGGTCGCGTCGAGCCGGTTGCGGAACTCGGGCGTGAACAGCCGCTTGATGTCGGCCATCTCGTCGCCTTGCTCGCGCTTGGTGGTGAAGCCGATCGTCGCCTTGTTCATCGTCTCGGCGCCCGCGTTGGTGGTCATGATGATGATCACGTTGCGGAAGTCGGCCTTGCGCCCGTTGTTGTCGGTCAGCGTGCCGTGGTCCATGACCTGCAGCAGCACGTTGAAGACGTCCGGGTGCGCCTTCTCGATCTCGTCCATCAGCAGCACCGCGTGCGGCTTCTTGCTGATCGCCTCGGTCAAGAGCCCGCCCTGGTCGAAGCCGACGTAGCCCGGCGGCGCGCCGATCAGGCGGCTGACCGCGTGCCGCTCCATGTACTCGCTCATGTCGAAGCGGATCAGCTCGATGCCCAGCACGTAGGCCAGCTGCTTGGCGACCTCGGTCTTGCCGACGCCGGTGGGGCCGCTGAACAGGAACGAGCCGATCGGACGGTCGGGCTTGCCCAGGCCCGAGCGCGCCATCTTGATCGCCGACGCGAGCGCGTCGATCGCCGGATCCTGGCCGAAGACCACGCTCTTCAGGTCGCGGTCCAGCGTCTTGAGCTTGCTGCGGTCGTCGCTGGACACGCTGGCCGGCGGGATGCGCGCGATCTTGGCGACGATGTCCTCGACCTCGCTGCGGGTGATCGTCTTCTTCTGCTTGTTCTTCGGCAGGATGCGCTGCGCGGCGCCGGCCTCGTCGATCACGTCGATCGCCTTGTCGGGCAGGTGGCGGTCGTTGATGTACTTGGCCGACAGCTCGGCCGCGGCCTGCAGCGCGCCGGCCGCGTACTTGACCTGGTGGTGGTCTTCGAAGCGGCTCTTCAGCCCCTTCAGGATCTCGATCGTCTGCTCGACCGAGGGCTCGACCACGTCGATCTTCTGGAAGCGCCGCGACAGCGCCGCGTCCTTCTCGAAGATGCCGCGGTATTCGGTGAAGGTGGTCGCGCCGATGCACTTCATCGCGCCGGTCGACAGCGCCGGCTTGAGCAGGTTGCTCGCGTCCAGCGTGCCGCCGCTGGCGGCGCCGGCGCCGATCAGCGTGTGGATCTCGTCGATGAACAGGATCGCGTGCGGCTGGTCCTTCAGCTGCTTGAGCACGCCCTTGAGCCGCTGCTCGAAGTCGCCGCGGTACTTGGTGCCGGCCAGCAGCGCGCCCATGTCGAGCGAGTACACGGTCGAGCCCGCCAGCACCTCGGGCACCTCGCCCTGGGTGATGCGCCAGGCCAGGCCTTCGGCGATCGCGGTCTTGCCGACGCCGGCCTCGCCGACCAGCAGCGGGTTGTTCTTGCGCCGCCGGCACAGCACCTGGATCACGCGCTCGACCTCGAGCTCGCGCCCGATCAGCGGGTCGATGCGGCCGTCGCGCGCCAGCTGGTTCAGGTTCTGCGTGTACTGCTCGAGCGGCGAGCCCTTGGCGTCGCCGCCGTCGTCCTTCTCGGCCTCGGCACCGCCGCCCTCGCTGGGCTTGGACGGCTCCGGCGGGTCGGTCTTCTTGATGCCGTGGGCGATGAAGTTGACCACGTCGAGCCGGGTCACGCCCTGCTGGTGCAGGTAGTACACCGCGTGCGAATCCTTCTCGCCGAAGATCGCCACCAGCACGTTCGCGCCGGTGACCTCCTTCTTGCCGCTGCCGGTGCTCTGCACGTGCATGATCGCGCGCTGGATCACGCGCTGGAAGCCGAGCGTGGGCTGCGTGTCCACCTCCTCGGTGCCGGAGACCGTGGGCGTGTTCTCCTTCACGAAGGTCGCCAGGCTCTTGCGCAGGTCGTCGATGTTGGCCGCGCAGGCGCGCAGCACCTCGGCCGCCGAGGGGTTGTCGAGCAGCGCCATCAGCAGGTGCTCGACCGTGATGAATTCATGCCGCTGCTGGCGCGCCTCGACGAACGCCATGTGCAGACTGACCTCGAGCTCTTGCGCAATCATGCTGCCTCCATCAAGCATTGCAGCGGGTGCCCGACGCGGCGCGCCGTGCTGACCACCAATTCGACCTTCGTCGCCGCGATGTCCTTCGGGTACACCCCGCAGACCGCACGCCCCTCATGATGAATCTTCAACATGATCAGGGTCGCCGTTTCCAGATCCCGCTGGAAGAACTGCTGCAGCACCATCACGACGAACTCCATCGGCGTGTAGTCGTCGTTGAGCATCACCACCTGGTACATCTTCGGCGGCCTGACGCGCTGCGCCTTGCGTTCGGCCACGACCGCGCCCTGGCCGCCGCTCGGCCGAGCGGGCGCGGGCAGACGGGGCTTGGACGGCTGGTCGGGCATGAGCCATTCTATAAAGCCCGCTGCGTGTGCGCCTTGCGCCGCGGGATAACGGCGTTCGCACTGCACACCGCGGGCGCCGGCGGTCCCTGCGGCTCGCGCCGGCGCCGGCGCGGGTGCGCCGGGTATGCTTGACGCCAGGCCCGGCACCCTCGCCGGATCGGAGAACAGCCATGGCCCGAACCGCCCCTGCCAAGACCAGAGCCAAGAGCCCCACGCGCCGCACCGCGCCGCGCACCGCCGCGAAACCGTCCAGGGCGGCTGCCGAGGCCGACACGCCCGCGCTCCAGGCGCTCGGCGGCAAGGCGGTCCGCAACATCGCCAAGCAACTGCATTCGTGGACCGGCAGCCTGCTGGCCGGCGCCGGCAATGCGGCCGACATGTCGCTGGGGCTGGCCGCGGCCAGCATCAGCCGGCCGGGGCCGAAGGCGGCGGTGCAGAAGGCCGCGTCGGTGCTGCGCGACGCCCGCGAGGCCGCCGGCATGACGCTGGACGACGTCGGCGAGGCGCTCGACCTCGAAGACCCGAGCTTCATGGCGCTGGTCGAGAGCGGCAAGATCGGCCTGCCCTTCGAGATGATCCTGCGGCTGGCGACGATCCTCGGCAAGAACGATCCGGTGACCTTCGTGCTGCAACTGACGCGCTCGTACAACCCGCGGGTGTGGAAGTCGCTCGAGGCGCTGGGCATCGGCAAGCTGCTGGTCCAGGCCGGACGCGAGCGCGAGTTCGCCAACATCTACCGCAGCAACACGGCGGCGCGCTCGCTGTCGGACGAGGACTTCGCTGCGGCACTGGCCTTCTGCGCCGCCGCCTTCGCGAGCGCGCTGGAATTCCTCGGCCAGGTGCGCGAAGGCAAGACGAGGTCCAAGGCCAAGGGCTGAGCGCCCCCGGGGCGCCGCCGCAGCGCGGGCAAGGGTGGCGCGCGCGTTGCGGCGGCGCGAAGCTGCCGCCCCGACGATGCCCAGCGCCGGTTCAGCCGCCCGCGTCGGCCGATGCCGCGGGCGCGCGCACCAGCAGCACCGGCACCGGGGATTCGCGCACCACCATCTCGGCATCGCTGCCCATCGTCAGGCGGCTGAAGCCGCGCCGGCCGTGCGTGCCCATCACCACCAGCCCCGCGCCGCTGTCGCGCGCCTCGCGCAGGATCAGGTCGCACACGCGCTGCGCCGGGTCGAAGCGCAGCGCGCCGTCGGCCTGCACCCCCCGGCCGCGGGCCCGCTCGACTGCCGCGGCGAGGAGCTTGTCGCCGGCGGCCTGCCATGCGTCGATCAGTTCGCCAGGCGCCGCATAGATCGCCGCATCGCCGATCAGCGGCCGCACGTCCACCACGTGCAGCAGCTGCAGCGCCGAGCCCAGCCGGGCTGCCAGGTTGATCGCCTCGTCCAGCCCGCGCGACGCCGTCGCGCTGCCGTCCACCGGTACCAGGATGCGCTCGTACATCGCCCGACTCCAGCCGATCGCGGCCCCACGGCCGCGGCGGCCGCAGTCTCGCGCAGCGCAAGCGCGGGCGGATTGCGCCGCGTCAAGCCGCGGCGGCGGCCGGCGCCAGGCTGCGCATCGGGTGCGGATCGCCCCGCGCGGCTCGACGGCCGGGTGCCGCGGCCGCATTCGTGATCCCCGCGCGGGCCGCACGGGCAAAGCTGCTACGCTCGCGCTCGCCGGCCCCGGCCGGCCCCCCTCCCCCGAAAGCCGCCCTCGCCAGCGTGTCTGCCCTGCCCCACATCGCGATCGTCGACGACGAGCCCGACATCACCCGACTGCTGGCGGCCTATCTCGGCGCGCAGGGCTTTCGTGTCACCGAGCTGCACACCGGCGCGGCGCTGATGGCCATGATGGCCGCCGACCCGCCGCAGCTGGTGCTGCTGGACATCGGCCTGCCGGGCGAGGACGGCTTCACCATTGCCCGCCGGCTGCGCGAACACTGGCACTGCGGGCTGGTGATCATCTCGGGCCGCGGCGACGCCGTGGACAAGGTGGTGGGCCTCGAGGTCGGTGCCGACGACTACGTGACCAAGCCCTTCGACCTGCGCGAGCTGCTCGCGCGCATCAAGGCGGTGCTGCGCCGGCTGCAGCCGGCCGAAGCAGCGCGCGCCGCAACGCCGCCGGCGGCACCTGAGCGGCTGCGCTTCGCCGGCTGGACGCTGGAGCTGGCCGCGCGGCGCCTGAGCGCCACCGACGGCCGCGACGTGCCGCTGACCACCGGCGAATTCGAGCTGCTGCGCGTGTTCGCGCAGAACCCCGGGCGGGTGCTGTCGCGCGACTTCCTGCTCGAGCAGACGCGCGGACGCGAAGCCGGCCCCTTCGACCGCACGATCGACGTGCAGGTCGGCCGATTGCGGCGCAAGCTCGAGCAGCACGCCGAGGATCCGCAGCTCATCAAGTCGGTGCGCGGCGCCGGCTACGTGCTGGTGCCGGCAGTCGGCGCGGCTTGAGCGGCACCCGGCTGCGCCGTCCGATGAAGCTGCCGCCCGGCCTGGACAGCGCGGGGCTGCTGCACGCGCTGTTCCACGACAATTCCGACGCGCTGCTGCTGGTCGGGACCGACGGCCGGATCGCCGCCGGCAACCCGGCGGCCGGCCGCCTGCTCGGCTGCAGCCCCGAAGCGCTGCTGGGGCTCGAGGTCGATCGGCTGGTGCCGCAGGCGGTGCGCGCACGCCACGCGGGCTACCGCGCGGGGTTTGCCCAGGCGCCGCAGGCACGGCCGATGGGCGCGCAGCTCGAGCTCGCCGCGCGCCGGCTGGACGGCAGCGAAGTGCGGGTCGAGGTCGCCCTCAGCCCGCTGAGCGGCGCCGCGAGCGGTTGGGTGCTGGCGGCGCTGCGCGACATCGGCGCCTATCCGCGCGTGCGCCAGGCGCTGCGCCGCGCGCGCTACAGCGAGCAACTCGCGCGGCTGGGCAGGCTCGCCGCCGATGCCCGCGACCTGCAGCCGCTGCTGCCGCGCTGGCCGGCCGCGGCCGCCGAGGCGCTCGGCGCCGACGCCGCTCAGGTCTGGCTGCTGCTGCCCGGCCGGCGCGAGTTGCGCCTGGCGGCTTTCAGCGGCGCCGTCGCGGGCGAGGCGCCGGGTTGCACGCTGCCCAACGATTCCGGATCGCTCGCCGGCCTGGTGGTCGCGCACGCAACGTCGCTGTTGGTCGAAGACGGTGCCGCCGAACGGCGCTTCGCTGGCGCTGCCGCAGGCGCCGATGCCGGGTTGCGCAGCGCGGCCGCTGCGCCCTTGTCCGACCGCGGGCAGCCTTTCGGTGCGCTCGTCGTCCGCGCGCGCGAGCCTGGGCACTTCGGCGCCGACGAGATGCGCTTCGTCGAATCGCTCGCCCACCTGCTGGCCACCGGGCTGCAGCGCGCGCAGTCCGACGAGGCGCTGAACCACTCGCAGCGGCTGGAAAGCGTCGGCCAGCTGACGGGCGGCATCGCGCACGACTTCAACAACCTGCTCACCGTGATCCAGGGCAACCTGCAGGTGCTGCAGGAACTGCCGCCGGTTGCCGACATGCCCGCGGCGCAGCCGCTCGTGGCCGCGGCGATGCGCGCCAGCCGCCGTGGCGCCGAACTCACCGCCAAGCTGCTGGCGTTTTCGCGCCGCCAGGTGCTGCAGCCCAGCAGGGTCGACCTGACGCAGATGCTGCAATCACTGGCCGGCATGCTGCGGCGCACGCTCGACCAGCGCATCCGCATCGAAGTCGAGGTGCCGGCCGGCGGCCTGGCCGTGCAGGCCGACCCGGGGCAGCTCGAGACGGCGCTGCTGAACATCGCGATCAATGCGCGCGACGCGATGCGCGACGGCGGCACGCTGCGCTTCCAGGCCGAACCCTGCACCACGCTGGCGCCGGCGCTGCGCCATGCGCTCGAGGAACCGGACGCCGCCGGCGGGCGCTTCGTCGCGATCAGCGTGGCCGACACCGGCACCGGCATGAGCGACGCGGTCAAGGAGCGCGCCTTCGAGCCCTTCTTCACCACCAAGGAGGCCGGCCGCGGCACCGGCCTCGGGCTGAGCACGGTCTACGGCTTCGCACGCCAGTCGCACGGCGCGGTGGCGATCGACAGTGCGCCCGGGGTCGGCACCACGGTCACGCTGCTGCTGCCGCAGCCCGCGCAGCCGGCGCCGGCCGACGCCCGCGCGGCGGCCGCGCCGCCGCCGCCGCACCCCGGCCTGGCGGTGCTGCTGGTCGAGGACGATGCCGACGTGCGCGCGGTGCTGGTCGACTTCCTCGAGGCACTGGGCTGCCGCGTCCAGGCCGCGGCCAGCGGCGAGCAGGCGCTGCTGCTGCTCGACGATCACCCTGAACTCGACCTGCTGCTCAGCGACATCGCGCTGGGCGCCGGCATGCGCGGCAACCGCCTGGCGGCGCAGGCGCAGCAGCGCCGGCCGCGGCTGGCGGTGCTGCTGATGTCAGGCTATTCGATCGAGTCGATCGCGGCCGACCGCGAGGCCCCGCCCCACTGGGAGCTGCTGCGCAAGCCCTGCACGCGCGACGAGTTGGCCGCGGCGATCGCGCGGGCCGTGGCGGCGCGCCCGGCCGCCTAAGAGGCCCGCCGCGCTGCGGCTACTGCAAGGTGACGCTGGCCGGCGTCAGGCTGCGCTGCACGAAGTCGGCCAGCGCCTGCAGCCGCGGAATGCGGATTTCGCGCCGGCCCTTTTCGACGAACTCGATCAGCCCGCAGCGCGCCAGCCGCGACAGCGAGCGGCTGACGGTCTCGAGCGTCATGCCGAGGTAGTTGCCGATCTCGGCGCGCGTCATGCGCAGCGTGATCTGGTCGGTGCGCAGGCCGCGCTTGGCCAGCGACTCGGCCCAGTAGCGCAGGAAGTCGGCCACGCGCGCATCGGCCGACAGCGTGCACACCGACATCAGCGAATCGCGGTCGCGCGCGATCTCGCGGCTCATCGCCTCGTGCACCAGCCGCAGCAGCGCGCTCTGGCCGGCGCAGCGCGCCAGCACCTCGTCGTAGCGCAGCGTCCAGACCTCGCCGGTGTCCATCGCGACGGTGTCGCAGGTGTAGGCGCCGCCGGCGATGCCGTCGAATCCCAGCCAGTCGCCGCGGAACTTCAGCCCCACCACCTGTTCGCGCCCGTCGAAAGACAGGTTCACGACCTTGACGAAGCCCGAGTTCAGCACGTGCAGGTGCGCGAAGCGCTCGCCGGTCTGGTAGATCAGGTCGCCGGCGTGCACGATCCGCCGCTGCGGCATGAACTGCGCCTGCAGCAGCGCGAGCGTCTCGCTGATGTGCCGGCTGAATCGCTGGTTGGCATCGCCGGCCCGCAGCGCGTCGCCGCAGGCCGTGCCGCCCGGCATGCGGCCGGCGGCGGGTACTGCGTCGGGGTCGAGCATTGCGGATCTCCTCGGTTGCGGTTGACGTGCGCGCCTGCCGCGCATGCTAGGCAGGCCGCGCGAACCCGCGCAGACCGCCGTGGATCACTCGGTAACACTGGGTAAACCGTCGGTAACGGCAGGCGGCCGGCTCGTGCGGCAGCCCGGCTGCTTGACCCGCATCAAGGCGTCGCCGGCACGCTTCGCTAGGCTACATCGCCACCCTCGATCCACCCGCATCGACCCGGCGCCCACTGGCGCCGCCCCCAAGGCGCCCATGGGCCACACGACAAGATCCCACGAGCATCCGGCCTGCGCACCGCTGTCGGCTGCCCAGGCCGCGGCGCTGCTGGACAACGCCCGCGCACTGCAGCGGGCCGCGGGCAACGGCGATCGCCCGCTGCCGCTGCGCGGCAAGAACCTGGGGTTGTGGTGCGACGACGACCGCGAGCGCAGCGCCGCGCTGTTCCGCCGGGCGGCGAGCGAGCTCGGGGCGCATGTCGCGCACATCCGGCCGAACCTGGGCGAGGCCAGCAGCCTGCATGAGCTGCACGACACCGCGCGCATGCTCGGGCGCCTGTACGACGCGGTGGAGTGCCAGGGGCTGCCGGCGGCGCTGGTCGAGCGCCTGGCCGCCGAGGCCGAAGTGCCGGTGTTCGACGGCATCGCGCTGCCGCAGCACCCGACCGCGCTGCTGGCCGGCCAGCTCGACGGCGACAGCGAGGCCGACGACCGGCGCTGCTGGCTGCTGCAGGCGGCGCTGGTGGCCGCCGTCGGCTGAGAGGCTGAGCGGGCCGCTCAGCCCGCGGGCTTGCTCGCCTCGTCGAAGGCGGCGACCGCGCTGGCCGCGTACATCATCGACGGGCCGCCGCCCATGTAGGTGCAGACCGCCAGCGTCTCGAGCAGCTCCTGGCGGGTGGCGCCGTACTTGACCAGTGCCTTGGTGTGAAAGCCGATGCACGGGTCGCAGCGCGCCGCCACGCTCAGCGCCAGCGCGACCAGCTCCTTGGTCTTGCTGTCGAGCACGCCGGGCGCGATCGCCGCGCGGCTGAGTTCGTTGAAGGCCTTCATCGCGTCGGGCGTGCCGCCGCGAAGCTCGCGCAGCTGCTTGGTGACGGCCTGCGTCAGGTCGTGGTAGCCGGTGGGGGCGGGTTGCATGATCTGCTCCTTTGCGGATTCATGGGTCGGGTTTCAGGATTCCAGCCGATGGATGCCCATCAGCTTGAGCACGTACTTCTCGTAGACCGGCTCGGAACTGCCGTTCTTCATCTTGTACATGAAGTATTTCTCGAAAGCGATCTTGGCCAGGTGCACCCACTTGCCCTTCTTGAACCAGTTGACGTTGCGCGGCGGGATCTGCGGCAGCGCGACGAAGGCCGCGCCGGTGTCGCCCATGTCTGCCAGGCAGATCGCGTTCCAGGTGCCCTTGCTCGTCGCCGGCTGGCCGGCCAGGTCGGCGGCAATGTTCTTCACGATCGCGGTGACCATGGTCTCGATCATGTAGCCGGTCTTGGGCGCGCCGGTGGCCACCGGCGTCGCTTCCACCGGCGGGATCGCCACGCACACGCCGGCCGAGTAGATGTTGCGGTACTTCTTGCTGCGCTGGTGCTCGTCGATCATCACGAAGCCGCGCGGGTTGCACAGCCCTTCGACGCCGGCGACCGCCTCGACGCCCTTGAAGGCGGGCAGCATCATGCTGTACTTGAACGGGAGTTCGTGCTCCTTCTTCACCTGGCCGGCCTCGTCGAGCTCGGTGACGAACATCTTGCCCGCCTCGACCTTGGTGACCTTGGCGTTGCAGATCCACTTGATGTCGTTGTTGCGGAACTCGCTCTCGAGCATCGACTTGCTGTCGCCGACGCCCCCCAGCCCCAGGTGGCCGATGTAGGGCTCGCTGGTCACGTAGGTCATCGGCACCTTGCTGCGCAGCTTGCGGCGCTTCAGGTCGGTGTCGACGATGAAGCTGAACTCGTAGGCCGGGCCGAAGCACGAGGCCCCCGGCATCGCACCGATGATCGCCGGGCCCGGGTCCTGCACGAAGGCCTGGTACGCGGCGAGCGCCTTCTGCGCATGGTCGACGGTGCAGATCGACTGGGTGTGGCCTTCGGGGCCGGAGCCGGGCACCTCCTCGAACGCGAGCTTCGGGCCGGTGGTGATCACCAGGTAGTCGTAGGCGAGCGTGCTGCCGTCGGCCAGTTCGAGCTGGTTGCCTTCGGCATCGATGCGCGTGGCGCGCTGTGCGACGAAGTCCACGCCCTTCTTCGCCAGGTACGGTCGGATCGGGAAGGTGATCGCGTCGCGCTCGCGCCAGCCGACCGCCACCCAGGGGTTCGACGGCACGAACTGGAAGTAGTCGACCGCGTTGACGACGGTGATGCGGTGGCTCTTGTCGAGCTTGTCGCGCAGCTCGTAGGCCGCGGGCATGCCGCCGGTGCCGGCGCCGAGGATCACGATGTGGGCCATGACCTGTCTCCTTGCGTGGGTGGGTGGGGGAATGCTTCAGCGTAGTTCATCGCGGCGGCAGCAGGTTCGCGTTCGCGAGCTGCAGTTGCGCTTCGTCAAGGCGGCCGGCCAGCGCCGCCAGGCGCAGACGGTCCAGCAGCAGGCCGACGCGCGCCTGCTGCAGCGCGAGCTCGGCCGCGGCGGCGTCGTTCTCGGCATTCAGCAGTTCCAGCGTCGTGCGGTCGCCGACCTGGCGCCCCAGCCGCGTGGCGTCCAGCCGGGAATGCGCCGCACGCAGCGCGTCCTCGAGTGCCTGCAGCCGCGCGGCGCCCACCGTCAGCCCGAGCCAGGCGGCGCGGGTGGCCTGTGCCACCTGCTGCGCCTGCTGGTCGGATTCGGCCGAGGCCTTTTCGGCCAGGCGCAGCGCCTCGAGCTCGCGCGCGCCGCGCATGCCGCCGGTGTACAGCGGCACCGTCAGCTGCACGCCCACCATCGCGTTGCGCTGCGCGTTGGCGGCCGAGCCGAAGTCCCCGTTGCCCGACAGCCGGTCCTGCGCGGCCATCGCCACCAGGTCCACCGACGGCGCGGCCATCGCACCGTGCTTGGCCGCCTCCTGGCGGGCCGCATCGGTCTGGGCGGCCAGCAGCTGCAGCTGCAGGTTGCCGGCCTTGGCGTCGGCCAGCGTCTGCGCCAGCGGCGGCTGATCGTGCGCGGCCGCCGGGCTGCGCGGCAGCGCCAACGACTGCAGCTCGGCCGATCCCCACCCCGTCGCGTCGGCCAGCGCGGATTGCTTGAGCTCGAGCGCCGACTCGGCGGCCAGCACTTCGGCACGCACCGCCTCGGCGCGCGCCTGCGCCTCGTGGGTGTCGGTCACCGGCGCGTCGCCGAGCTTGAAGCGGTCGCGCGATTCGGCCAGCGCGCTGTTCACCGCGCGCTGCTGGCGTTGCAGCACCCGCAGCGACTCGGCCGCCAGCGCGGCGTCGAAATAGCGCTCGACGGTGCGCAGCATCAACGCCTGCTGGCCGGCACGCCACTCCAGATCCGCCGCATCGGCGGCGATCTCCAGCTGGCGCCGGCCCGCATCGCGCTCGCGGCTGTACAGCGGCTGGCGCGCCTGCACCGACCAGCGCCACAGGTTGCCGCCGTTGACCGAGGTATCGAAGCGCGCGCCGTCGACGGTGCCGAAGCCGGGCGCGGAGAAGCGCGCGCCGCTGGTCGAGGTGTCGCCGCTGCCCCAGCCGGCGGCGCCGCTGAGCTGCACCGTCGGCCGCCACAGCGCCGCGCCCTGCTCGCGCCGCGCCGCGCCGGCGTCGCGTGCCGCCTGCGCGGCGTTGAAGGCCGGGTCGTGCGCCTGCGCGGCGCGCCAGGCGTCGACCAGGTCGGCCGCATGCGCCGCCGCGGCGGTGCCGATCAGCGCCAGCGCGGCAAGCCTGGGCAGCATCGTTCTCATGCCGGCTCCGCTGCGTTCAGGCGCCTGCGGGCACGCCGAGCTTGCGCAGGATCGTCTCGAGCAGGCACCACTTCGTCAGCGCGCTCTGCATCAGGTTGGCGCCGACGAAGGCGGTGAACGCCAGCCACCATGGGCTGACGAACACCGGGCTGCCGGGAATGCCCAGCGCCAGCGACGCGAGGATGAAGAGGCCGGCGAGCAGGCGTACGAGTTGCCAGGATTTCATGACGGTCAGGCTCCTTGGAGTTCGGGTTTCGGAATCAGCTTGTGCAGGCGGCGCCGGTAGGCCACCCAGTACAGCAGCGGGATCACGACCAGCGTCAGCAGCGTGGAGACCAGGATGCCGAAGATCAACGAGATCGCCAGGCCGTTGAAGATCGGGTCGTCGAGGATGAAGAAGGCGCCGACCATCGCCGCGATCGCGGTCAGCAGGATCGGCTGCGCGCGCGTGATCGCCGACTGCACCACCGCGCGGTCGAAGGGCACGCCTTCGCGCAGCTGCAGGTTGATGAAGTCCACCAGCAGGATCGAGTTGCGCACGATGATCCCGGCCAGCGCGATCATGCCGATCATGCTGGTCGCGGTGAACGGCGCGCGCAGCAGCGCGTGCCCCGGCATCACGCCGATGATCGTCAGCGGGATCGGCGCCATGATGATCAGTGGCGTCAGGTACGAGCCGAACTGCGCGACCACCAGCAGGTAGATCAGCACCAGCCCCACCGCGTAGGCCAGCCCCATGTCGCGGAAGGTCTCGTAGGTGATCTGCCACTCGCCGTCCCACTTGACCGTGTAGGCGCGGTACGGGTCCGAGGGCTGGCGGATGAAGGTCTCTTGCAGCGTGCCGCCGCCGGGCGTGGCGATCGCGCCGACCGCGCGGCGCATCTCGAACATGCCGTACAGCGGGCTGTCGACGGCGCCGGCCATGTCGGCCACCACGTAGTGCACCGGCAGCAGGTCCTTGTGATAGATGGGCTGCTCGCGCAGCGAATCGCTGACCGTGACCAGCTCGCGGATCGGCACCATCCGGCCTTCGGCACTGCGCACTGTCAGCGCCAGCAGCGCGTCGAGGTCGCCGTGGGCCTGCGCCGGCAGCCGGATCGTCGCCGCCGCCGGGTACTTGCTGGCGTCGTGCAGGTAGGCGGCGGCCTCGCCGGCGAGCCCGGCGCGCAGCGTGGTCACGATCTCCTGCTGGGCGATGCCGAGCATCGCCGCCTTGCGCCGGTCCACCAGCAGCAGCGTGCGCGGCGCATCGGCGATGCCGCTGTCGTCGATGTCGACCACGCCCTCGGTCCGAGCGAACACGGCGCGCACCGCCTTCGCCACCTCGCGGCGGCCCTCGGCCTCGGGCCCGTAGATCTCGGCCACCAGCGGCGACAGCACCGGCGGGCCCGGCGGCACCTCGACCACCTTCAGGTTGGCGCCGTGCTTCGCGGCGATCTCCTGCAGCGCCGGGCGCAGCCGGGTGGCGATCGCGTGGCTCTGCTCGCTGCGGTGGTGCTTGTCGACCAGGTTGACCTGCAGGTCGCCGACCTCGCCGCCGGCGCGCAGGTAGTACTGGCGCACCAGGCCGTTGAAGTTGATCGGCGCCGCGGTGCCGGCGTAGGCCTGGTAGTCGGTGACCTCGGGCACCGTGCGCAGGTAGCCGCCCAGATCGTGCAGCACCGCCGCGGTGCGCTCCACCGGCGTGCCGGCCGGCATGTCGACGATCACCTGGAACTCCGACTTGTTGTCGAAGGGCAGCATCTTCAGCATCACCAGCCCGGTGGCCGGCAACGCCAGCGACACCGCGATCAGCGCCAGCACCGCCAGGCCCAGCAGGCCGCGGTTGCGCGCGCCGCGCCGGTCGTCGAGCAGCGCGGCGAAGATGCGCTCGAACACCGGCCCCAGCTTGGCCGCCAACCCCTGCGGCTCGCGGTGGCCGCCCGCGGGCTTCATCCAGATGCGCGCCAGCCACGGCGTGACCACGAAGGCGATCGCCAGCGACAGCAGCATGCCCATGCTGGCGTTGATCGGGATCGGGCTCATGTACGGGCCCATCAGCCCGGTCACGAAGGCCATCGGCAACAGCGCGGCGATCACCGTCAGCGTGGCCAGGATCGTCGGCCCGCCGACTTCGTCCACCGCGCCCGGGATCAGCTGCAGCAGCGACTTCTCGGGATGCAGCTGCTGGTGGCGGTGGATGTTCTCGACCACGACGATCGCGTCGTCCACCAGGATGCCGATCGAGAAGATCAGCGCGAACAGCGACACCCGGTTCAGCGTGAAGCCCCAGGCCCAGCTGGCGAACAGCGTGACCGTCAGCGTCAGGATCACCGCGCTGCCGACGATCGCCGCTTCGCGCCGGCCCAGCGCGATGAACACGAGCGCCACCACCGCGCTGGTCGCGAACAGCAGCTTCTGGATCAGCTTGACGGCCTTGTCGTTGGCGGTGGCGCCGTAGTTGCGCGTCTCGGCCACCTCCACCCCGGCCGGGATCACGGTGTTGTGCAGCTCCTGCACGCGCTGCATCACCGCTTCGGCCACGTCGATCGCGTTCTCGCCCGGCTTCTTGGTCACGGCGATCGTCACCGCCGGAAATTCGCCGCCCCCTGCGCCGCCGCCCTGGCCGCCGATGCCGTGCCACACGTAGTGCGCCGGCACCGGGGGGCCGTCGGTCACCGCCGCGACGTCGCGCAGGAACACCGGCTTGGCCCCGCGCACCGCGACGACCAGGTCGCCGACCTCGGCCGCGTCCTGCAAGAAGGGCCCGGATTCGATCGCCACCGCCTGGTTCGCGTAGATCAGCTCGCCCACCGGCGCACCCAGGTTGGCCGACACCAGCGCCTGGCGCAGGTCGGGCACGGTCACGCCCATCGCCGCCATGCGGGTCGGGTCGATCTCCACGCGCACCGCGCGCCCGGGGCCGCCGATCGTCGTGACCTCGCGCGTGCCGCGCACCCGCTTGATCTCGGCCTCGACGCTGTGCGCGACCCGCTCCAGGTCGTACGCGCCGACCGCGCCATCGCGGCTGAACAGCGTGAGCGTGACGATCGGCACGTCGTCGATGCCCTTGGGCTTGATGATCGGCGGCAGCACGCCCAGGCCGCGCGGCAGCCAGTCGGCGTTGCTGTTGACGGTGTCGTACAGCCGCACCAGCGCCTCGATGCGCGGCACGCCGACCTTGAACTGCACCGTGATCACCGCCATCCCCGGGCGCGACACCGACATCACGTGCTCGACGCCGGTGATCTGCGACAGCACCTGCTCGGCCGGCGTCGCGACCATCTGCTCGACGTCGCGCACCGACGCGCCGGGGAACGGGATCAGCACGTTGGCCATCGTGACGTTGATCTGCGGCTCTTCCTCGCGCGGCGTGACCAGCACCGCGAACACGCCCAGCAGCAGCGCCACCAGCGCCAGCAGCGGCGTGATCTGCGCCGACTGGAAGGCCGCTGCGATGCGGCCCGAGATGCCCAGGTTCTGCTTCATCGTCGGCGACTCACTGTGCGCGCGCCGCGGCCTGCGGATCGGCCACGACCTGCTCACCCGCCGACACGCCCGACAGGATCTCGACGCCGTCGGCCGTCGCCCGGCCCAGCCGCACCTGGCGCAGCACCGGCGCCCCCTTGGCACCGACGACGTAGACGCCGGTCATCTCGGCGCGGCGCACCACCGCCGACGCGGGCACCACCAGCCGCGGCGCCGCCCCGGCCGCCGCGGGCAGCCAGACGCGGGCGAACAGCCCGGGCCGCGGATCCCAGCCCGCCGGCAGCGGGATGCGCAGCTGCACCGTGTGCGTCTGCGGGTCGACCGTCGGCAGGATCTGCAGCTGGGTCGCGGTCAGTTCGCGCCGCTCGGCCGGCAGCGTCGGGAATTCGATCCGCACCTGCTTCGGGGGTGCGGCCAGCACCGACTGCGGCACCGCCGCCGTCACGCGCAGCGCGCCCGGCTCGTACAGCGTCAGCAGCGGCTTGCCCGGCAGCGCCATGTCGCCCAGCGCGGTCGGCACCTCGGCGACGATGCCGGCATAGGGCGCACGCACCACGTGCAGGCCCGATTGCGTGCCCGCCGCGCCGGCCTGCGCCAGCAGCGCCGCCGCCTGCGCCTGGGTCGCCTTGAACTGCGATTCGGCCCGCTCCAGCGCCGCCTGGCTGATGTACTGCTTGGCGTACAGCTGGCGCTGGCGCTCGACGTCCTTGGTCGCCACCTCGAGCATCGCCTGCGCCGAGCGCACCTGCGCCTGAGCGGCGCTGGCGTTCTGCTCGGCGGTGCGCGCATCGATGCGCACCAGCACCTGCCCGGCCTTGACCGCATCGCCGGCCTTGACCTCGAGCGCGGTGACCGCCCCCGCCACCTGGGCGGCCACCACCGTCTGGCGCACCGCCTCGACCACGCCGTCGTAGGCGCTGAAGCTGCCGCCGGCGCCGGCCGTGCGCACGGCCACCGTCGCCGGCGCAGCCGCCTGCACCGCCACTGCCGCCATCAGGCCTGCGGCGGCGGCCATCGCTTTGGATCGGATCGTCATCGGTCGGCCCCTGCTGCTCCTTCGGCACCGGCCCTGCCCGCCCCGCGAGGCCGCGGGGCTTGGCAGCGCATCCGGTTTTCGCTATTATTTGATCATGTACGCAAATAGTCAATAGTCGATGCAACCCCGCGACGCCCGTGCTTCCGCCGCTTCGGGCATGATGGTTGCATCGCCCAACCCCGAGTGCGCGCGCATGCAAGACCTGCCCAAGGAAGCGCTCGAACAGGTCGCGTCCTATTTCCAGGTGCTGTCCGACCCGACCCGGCTGTCGCTGCTGAACCTGCTGCGCGAAGGCGAGCACAACGTCGGCGATCTGGCGCAGCTCGCCGGCACCACCTCGGCCAACGTGTCGCGCCACCTGGCACAGCTGATGCGCCACGGCCTGGTGGCGCGCGAGGGCCGCGGCACCAGCGTGTACTACCGCATCGCCGATGCGTCGGTCTACCGGCTGTGTGATCTGGTGTGCGGCAGCCTGGCCCGCCGGCTCGACCAGGCCGCCGATGCGCGCGCGCTGTTCGCCGCTGCGCCGGGCGCCGCCGAGCCGGCCGGCCGCCGGCGTGCCGCGCGGGCCCCGCGCCGTGGTTGAGCTGGAGCGATTCGCCGCCGCGCAGGCGCCGGTGATCGCGCAGGTCGAGCGCGAACTGGCCGCCGGCGCCAAGACCAGCCACTGGATGTGGTTCGTGTTCCCGCAGCTGCGCGCGCTCGGGCGCAGCACCGCCGCCAAGCACTACGGCATCGAGTCGCTGGCCGAGGCGCGCGCCTATCTCGCCCATCCGCTGCTGGGCGAGCGGCTGCGCGATTGCACCCGGCTGGTGCTGGGCGTGCGCACGCGCAGCCTCGAGCAGATCCTCGGCACGGTGGATGCAATGAAGTTCCGCTCGTCGATGACGCTGTTCGAGCGCGCGGCACCGCAGGAGCCGCTGTTCGCCCAGGCGCTCGCGCAATGCTGCGCCGGCGTGCGCGATCCGCTGACCCTCGAGCTGCTCGACCAGGAAGGCCCCGACCGATGAGCCCCGAACCCGACTTCAGCGACCCGGCCGGCACCTGGAACCAGCGCTTCGCCGGCGACGACTACCTGTTCGGCACCGAGCCCAATACCTGGCTGCGCGAGCACGCCGGCGTGTGGGCGCCGGGGCAGCGGGTGCTGTGCGTGGCCGACGGCGAAGGCCGCAACAGCGTGTGGCTGGCCGGCCGCGGGCTGCGGGTGTCGGCCTTCGACATCGCCGAGGTCGGCCTGGCCAAGGCACGGCGCCTGGCCGCGGCACGCGGCGTCGCGGTGGACTTCCGGCATGCCGATTGCGACGGCTATGCGTGGCCGCGGGGCACGCTGGACGGCGTGGCCGCGATCTTCATCCAGTTCGCCGACCCGGCGCTGCGCGAGCGGCTGTTCGCGCGCATCGTCGACGCGCTCGCGCCGGGCGGCACGCTGGTGCTGCAGGGCTACACGCCGCGGCAGCTCGAGTACCGCACCGGCGGGCCGCCGATCGCGTCGCACCTGTACACCGCGGCGTTGCTGCGCGAAGGCTTTGCCGCGCTCGAGATCGCCGAGCTGCGCGAATACGACGCCGAGATCCACGAAGGCAGCGGCCACCACGGCCGCTCGGCGCTGATCGGCCTGGTGGCGCGCAAACCGGCGCTCAGATGATCCGCGAGAAGCGCTCGCGCTGCCGGTCGCTGTGCAGGTGGCGGTCGAACACCATCGCGATCGCGCGCACCACGTACCAGCCGGTGGGGCTGACCTGGATCGCGCGCGGCTCGAGCTCGAGCAGCCCCGCTTCGGCCATCGGCCGCAGCTGCTGCAGCTCGGCGGCGAAGTACTCGTCCATCCGGATCAGGTGCGCCAGTTCGATCGACTCGAACTCCAGGCGCCCCTGGCACATCAGCGCCATGATCACCGCGCGGCGCAGCAGGTCGTCGCGGTTCAGCGCGATGCCGCGCTGCACCGGCAACCCGCCCTGGCGCAGCGCGTCGTAGTACTCGGGCAGCGTCTTCGCGTTCTGGTAGTAGGTCGGGCCGACGCGGCCGATCGCCGACACGCCCAGGCCGACCAGGTCGCAGTCGGGATGGGTGCTGTAGCCCTGGAAGTTGCGGTGCAGCCGGCCCTGCCGCTTGGCCGCCGCGAGCGGGTCGTCGGGCAGCGCGAAGTGGTCCATGCCGATGTAGGTGTAGCCGCGCGCCAGGAAGCCGGCGATCGCGCCGCCCAGCATCGTGACCCGCTGCCCGGCCGCCGGCAGATCGGCCGCGTGGATGCGCCGCTGCGGCTTGAAGCGCTGCGGCAGGTGCGCGTAGGCGTACAGCGCGATCCGGTCGGGGCGCAGTTCGCCGATCTGCTGCACCGTGCGCGCGAAGCTCTCGGGCGTCTGGCGCGGCAGGCCGTAGATCAGGTCGGCGTTGATCGACTGGAAACCGAGCCGGCGCGCCGCGTGCATCAGGTCGCGCACGCTGTCGAAGGGCTGCACCCGGTGCACCGCCTGCTGCACCTGCGGGTCGAAATCCTGCACGCCGAAGCTGATGCGGTTGAAGCCTGCGCGCCGCAGGAATTCGAGCCGCTCGGGCGTGACGGTGCGCGGATCGACTTCGATCGACGCCTCGACGCCGCTGCCGACGGCGAAGGCCGCATGCAGCGCCGCCATCACGCGCGCGATCTCGTCGTCCGACAGGAAGGTCGGCGAGCCGCCGCCGAAGTGCAGCTGGCTGACCGGCTGGCCGCGGCCCAGGTGCTGCACCACCAGACCGATCTCGGCCTCGAGCGCATCGAGGTACGGTGCGGCGCGCTCGTGGTGGCGCGTGATGATCTTGTTGCACGCGCAGTAGTAGCACACCGATTCGCAGAACGGGATGTGCAGGTACAGCGACAGCGGCAGCGCGGCGACGATGCCCGGCCCCGTGGCCCGCTGCTGGAGCGCACGCACGGCATCGTCGGCGCCGAAGGCCTCGACGAACCGGTCGGCGGTGGGGTAGGAGGTGTAGCGCGGCCCCGGCGTATCGAAGCGTCGCAGCAGCTCCTCGCCAAGCGCCGGAGCGGCCCCCGCTGTGGGGGCTGGCTTGGCGGCAGACATCCGGCGATGGTGCCCCACGCCCGCGGTGTCACAATTGACCTGGCGCAAGTGCCCGACGGCCGGCCCACCGAAAATTCAGCCGCAGGGCCCGTGCCTTTGCGCTTGATCATGAAGCACGCATCCCCCCCGCCGCCGACCGCTGCCGAACTGAAGGTGGCGTGTGCCAGCTGCAATCTGCGCGAGTTGTGCCTGCCGGTGGGCATCGCCGAGGCCGACATGCCGCGGCTGGACGCGATGATCGCGCAGCGGCGTTCGGTGCGCCGCGGCGAGCTGCTGTTCCGCAACGGCGATCCCTTCGACGCGGTGTATGCGGTGCGCACCGGGTTCTTCAAGACGCGGGTGTCGTCGCACGACGGCCGCGACCAGGTCACGGGCTTCCAGATGGCCGGCGAGCTGCTCGGGCTGGACGGCATCAGCACCGAGCGCCACAGCTGCGACGCGGTGGCGCTCGAGGATTCGCAGGTCTGCGTGATCCCCTTCGAGCAGTTGGAGTCGCTGTCGCGCGAATTCGCCGAGTTGCAGCGCCACTTCCACAAGATCATGAGCCGCGAGATCGTGCGCGACCACGGCGTGATGCTGCTGCTGGGCAGCATGCGCGCCGAAGAGCGGCTGGCGGCCTTCCTGCTGAACCTGACGCAGCGCCTCGAGGCACGCGGCTTCTCGGGCACCGCGCTGGTGCTGCGCATGACGCGCGAGGAGATCGGCACCTACCTCGGGCTGAAGCTCGAGACGGTGAGCCGCTGCTTCTCGAAGTTCCAGGAGGACGGCATCCTGCAGGTGCGCCAGCGGCAGATCAGCGTGCTCGACCCGCAGGCGCTGCGCCGGCTGGTGAGCGCAGCCGCGGCCTGAGAGGCTGAGAGGCTTTCGCCCATGCCCGCCTTGCACGCCGGGTGTGCCGGCGCCCGGGCCTGTACGGCAACCGGGCCGACAGAAATCGGGGCAACAGTCGGGCCCGTGCCCGGCGGCGCCTTCAGTGCTGCAGGATCTTCGACAGGAAATCCTTGGCCCGCGGCGAGCGCGCGTCGGGATCGCCGAAGAACTCGTCGCGGGTGCAATCCTCGACGATCCGGCCCTGGTCCATGAAGATCACGCGGTGGCTGACCTTGCGCGCGAAGCCCATCTCGTGCGTCACGCACATCATCGTCATGCCCTCGTGCGCGAGCTGGATCATCACGTCGAGCACCTCGCCGACCATCTCCGGATCGAGCGCCGAGGTGGGCTCGTCGAACAGCATCACGATCGGGTCCATGCTCAGCGCGCGCGCGATCGCCACGCGCTGCTGCTGACCACCGGAGAGCTGGCCGGGGAACTTGTCCTTGTGCGCGATCAGGCCGACGCGGTCGAGCATCTTCAGCCCGCGCTGCTTCGCGTCGTCGGCGCTGCGGCCCAGCACCTTGATCTGCGCGATCGTCAGGTTCGCGGTCACCGACAGGTGCGGGAACAGTTCGAAGTGCTGGAACACCATGCCCACACGGCTGCGCAGCTTGGGCAGGTCGGTCTTCGGGTCGGTCAGGCTGATGCCGTCGACGACGATGTCGCCCTTCTGGAAGGGCTCGAGCGCGTTGACGGTCTTGATCAGCGTGGACTTGCCGCTGCCCGAGGGGCCGCACACGACCACCACCTCGCCCTTGCGGATCGTCGTCGTGCAATCGGTCAGCACCTGGAAGCTGCCGTACCACTTGGACACGTTCTTGATGTCGATCACGGATCGGGCTCCTGCGCCGGCTTCAGCGGATGATCTGGATCTTCTGCTGCAGCCGCCGCACCGCGTACGACAGCGAGAAGCAGATCGCGAGATAGACGAGCGCGGCGATGAGGTAGGTCTCCACCGGCCGGTTGAAGTTCTTGCCGGCGACCTCGAAGCCCTTGAGCAGGTCGTAGGCGCCGATCGCGTACACCAGCGAGGTGTCCTGGAACAGGATGATGGTCTGCGTCAGCAGCACCGGCAGCATGTTGCGGAAGGCCTGCGGCAGCACGACCAGCTGCGTCATCTGGCGGTAGCTCATGCCCAGCGCGTAGCCGGCGTAGACCTGCCCCTTGGGCACGCTCTGGATGCCGGCGCGCATGATCTCGGAGTAGTAGGCCGCCTCGAACAGCGTGAAGGTGACGACGGCCGAGACCTCGGCGCCGATCGGCCGGCCGATCAGGAAGGGGATCAGCAGGAAGAACCACATGATCACCATCACCAGCGGGATCGAGCGCAGCAGGTCGACGTAGACCGTCGCCGGCAGTTCGAGCCAGCGCCTGCCCGACAGCCGCATCAGCGCCAGCACCGTGCCCAGCGCGATGCCGCCGACCATCGCGACCAGCGTCAGCTGGACCGAGAAGATCAGCCCGTGCAGCACGAAGCCGCGGAAGACCTCCCAGGTGAAGAAGGAGAAGTCGACGTTCATGGCCGCTGCCCCGCCCTCACTTGCCGCCGATCATGCCGGGCACGCGCACGCGCACCTCGACCCACTTGAGGACGCGGTTGACGACGAAGGCCGACACGAAGTACAGCACCGTCACCGCCATGAACATCAGGATCGGCTGCGAGGTCTCCTCGCCGGCCTGGCGCGCGAACATCGTCAGCTCGGGCACGCTGACCGCGAAGGCCACCGACGAGTTCTTGATGATGTTCATGCTCTCGCTGGTCAGCGGCGGAATCACGATGCGGAAGGCCATCGGCAGCAGCACGTAGCGGTAGGTCTGCGGCAGCGTGAAGCCCATCGCCAGCCCCGCATGGCGCTGGCCGCGCGGCAGCGCCAGGATGCCGGCCTTGATCTGCTCGGAGATCCGCGCCGAGGTGAACAGCCCGAGGCCGATGAACGCGAGCGCGAAGCCCGGCAGCGCCTTGAGCGGCGGCACCAGCGCCGGCACCACGAAGTACCACAGGAACAGCTGCACGATCAGCGGCACGTTCCGGAACAGCTCGGTCCAGACTTCGCCGATCAGCACCAGCCATCGGTTCGGCGTGGTGCGCAGGATCCCCATCAGGATGCCGGCGGCCATCGCCACCGCCAGCGCCAGCGCCGACAGCGCCACCGTATAGCCCCAGGCCTGCAGCAGCCAGTGCAGGTAGGTGGTGTCGCCCTCGGCCGATTTCAGGCAGTTGGCGACCCACTCGTTGTCGAGCGTCTCGCGGCAGAAGGTGTCGATGCCGAAGGTCGCCACGTGGCCTCCCGGTGTGCTCGCGAAAGCGCACCCGCACGCGGCGGGCGCGCCGGGTCAGATCACTTCTTCGCGTAGTCCTCGAGCGGCTTGTCGTTCGGGTTGGCCCAGGCGTTCTTGGTGGCTTCGGACGCGGGCAGGCCGACCTTGCTGTTGGTCGGCGGGATCGGCTGCATGAACCACTTGTCGTAGATCTTGGCGATCTCGCCCGACTTCATCATCGCCTTCAGGCTGTCGTCCACCGCCTTCTTGAAGGCCGGGTCGTCCTTGCGGATCATGATCGCGATCGGCTCGACCGAGATCACCTCGCCGACGATCTTGAAGTCGGCCGGGTTCTTGGCCTTGCTGATGTTGCCGGCCAGGATCGACGCGTCCATCACGAAGGCGTCGGCGCGGCCCGATTCGAGCAGCAGGAAGCTGTCGGCATGGTCCTTGCCGAAGACCTCGTTGAAATTGACGCCGGCGCCCTTCTCGTGGCGGCGCAGGTGCTGCACCGAGGTGGTGCCGGTGGTCGTGGCGACGGTCTTGCCGTTGAGCTGGGCGATCGACGTGATGCCCGAATTGGCCTTGACCGCGATGCGCACCTCCTCGACGAAGGTGGTCACCGCGAAGGCCACGTCCTTCTGGCGCGCGAGGTTGTTGGTCGTCGAGCCGCACTCGATGTCCACCGTGCCGTTGGCGACCAGCGGGATCCGGTTCTGCGACGTGACGGCGACGTACTTGATGTCGAGCTTGGGCATGCCGAGCTGCTTCTGGATGTCGCCCAGCACGCGCTGGCACAACTCGACGTGGAAGCCCACGTACTTGCCGTCGCCGAGCGTGTACGACAGCGCACCCGAGGACTCGCGCACGCCCATCGTGGCGGTGCCCGAATCCTTGATCTTCTTCAGCGTGTCGTTGGCCTGGGCCTGGGCGCCGACGGCGAAAGCAGCCAGGGCCAGGGCGATGAGCGACTTGTGCATCTCGTGTTCTCCTGCGGAATCGATGGGATGTCGGGGCATTGTAGGTAGCCCGCAGCCGCTGCCCCCCCCTGGGGGAACCCGCATGCCGGCGCAGCCGGCCGCGCCGCGGCAAGCGCGCGCGGGCCTGCAGGCGCCCACCGTCAGCCGAAGCAGTAGGCGATCACGCGGCGCATCGCATCCTGCCCGATCGCCCAGGCAGAGGCGGCGGCGAGCACCGCGCCTGCCGAGCGCGTCGCCCACAGGCCGGCGCGGGCGCCGGCACCGCCCGGGGCCACCAGTCGGCCGAATGCCCAGGGTGCCAGGCTCAGGCCGGCAGCGCTGACGGTCGCGAATCCGGCCATCGCCGCCGCACCGCCCCAGGCCGTGTTGGCCATGGCCGCGACCAGCAGCGCCGATTGCAGCAGCCCGCAAGGCCAGGCGACCCACAATCCACCGGCAGCAGCGGCGCGAACCGGCCCGCGGATCCAGTGCCGGCCGGCGCGGCCGGGACGCGGCGCGAACCGCCCGCCGCCGCGGCCGAGGTTTTCCAGCCAGGCCGGCTGATGCCCCTTCCAGAGCAGCCACAACCCGAGGCCGAGCGCCGCCAGGTGCAACAGCACCCACAGCGGCCGAAGCACCGGCGCGGCCTGTCCGAGCCGCCCGAGCACGCCGACGCTGGACGCGGCGACCGCGCCTGCCGCCGCGTAGCTCGCGACGCGTGCGGCGTGGAACGCCCAGTTCGATGCTCGCGGCGCCTGTCGGCCGCAGGCGCGCAGCCACGCGCCGCTGGCCGGTGCGCACATGGCCGCGCAGTGCGGCACACCGGCCGCGCCGAGCATCAGCGCGCTCAGGAACAGCGCCAGGTCCATCGATCCGCGATGGCGGCCGCCCGCCGCCGCTCAGGAGTGCGCGCTGCCGTCGGCCGCGCGCCGGCTGCGCCCCGAGGGGCTGCACAGCAGCAGCGCCAGAGCCGCTCCAAGGGCCGACACCACCCAGAACACGAGGAAGGCGAGCGTGTAGACGGCGCGCGGCTCGAGGCCGACCGGCTCATCGCCGAACCAGCGCAGGTCGCCCGGGTCGACGAGCGTGAACACGATGATCTCGAGTACGCCGGCCGTGAGGAAGGCGGCCCACAGCACGCTGATGGCCTGCTGCGCGCGCGACAAACCGCTCATCCTGTGCCCGCGTCGTCACCGGTCTGCCGGCTTGGGCATCGCGGCGTGGTTGCGCCCTTCGAGTGCCGGCCGCTGCGCCGCGCTCACGCCGCTCGCGGCGCGCTTCTCTTCGTCGCTGAGCACGTCGTCGGCGCCGGCTGCGGCGATCGCCGCCGTGATCAGCCCGGCGATCACCACCGCCAGCGGCCCGCCGATGATCAGCCAGACCATCCCGACGCGCCACCACGGCGGAGCCGCCGCCGCATCAGGGACTGGACGCTGTGGTCTTCTGGTCGTCATGCGGTACCTGCCCGAACGGGACTTGCTTCAGCGGGGCACGATGAACGTCGACTCGGACGCGACCCGCGCGGCGCGCGCCTCGCCGCTGCCGGGCAACTGCTCCGCCACGAACTCGACCGCGTGCACCCCCGGCCCGGCACGCTCGGCCGTCTCGGGCGGCACCCGCGCCGCGACCGTCACCCAGCGTGCCTCGGCCGGCGCGACCTCGATCGATTCCGGTGCCTGCAGCACGATGCCGGGCAGGCCCTGCACCGACAGGCGATAGCGCTGCGGCGACTCGGTCGCGTTCATCACGTGCAGGCGGTAGATGTTCTCCACGACGCCGTGCTCGACGACCTGCGCCAGGGTCGCGCGGTCGCGCACGACGTCCAGCCGCACCGGGCTGCGCATCGCCAGCCCGGCGACGAACGCGGTCGCCAAGCCCAGCAGGATGACCGAATAGATGATCACCCGCGGCCGCAGCACGCGCCGCCAGACCTGGCCGCGGCTCAGGTTCTGCGCGAGGCTGTTCTCGGTGTCGTAGCGGATCAGCCCGCGCGGGTACTCCATCTTGTCCATCACGCCGTTGCACACGTCGATGCACGCGGCGCAGCCGATGCACTCGTACTGCAGGCCCTTGCGGATGTCGATGCCGGTCGGGCAGACCTGCACGCACAGCTGGCAATCGATGCAGTCGCCCTTGCCGATCGCCGCGCGGTCGGCCTTGCGCGAGCGCGAGCCACGCGGCTCGCCGCGCTGCGGGTCGTAGGTGATGATCAGCGTGTCGGGGTCGAACATCACGCCCTGGAAGCGCGCGTACGGGCACATGTACTTGCACACCTGCTCGCGCAGGAAACCGGCGTTGCCGTAGGTGGCCAGCCCGTAGAACAGGATCCAGAAGGTCTCCCACGGCCCCAGGCCCATGCCGGCCACGCCGGCGGCGAGCACCTTGATCGGCGTGAAGTAGCCGACGAAGGTGAAGCCGGTCCACAGCGCGATCGCGATCCACACCAACTGCTTGCTCGTGACGCGCCAGGCCTTGTCGAAGGACCAGGGCGCCTTGTCCAGCCGCATGCGCGCGACGCGGTCGCCCTCGATCTTCTTCTCGACCCACATGAAGATCTCGGTGTAGACCGTCTGCGGGCAGGCAAAGCCGCACCACAGCCGCCCGGCGACCGCGGTGAACAGGAACAGCGAATAGGCCGAGATGATCAGCAGCGCGGCCAGGAAGATGAAGTCCTGCGGGTACAGGACCAGGCCGAAGATGTAGAAGCGCCGCGCGCCCAGGTCGAACAGCACCGCCTGGCGCCCGTTCCACTGCAGCCACGGCAGCCCGTAGAACACCAGCTGCGTCAGCCACACGAAGGCCCAGCGCCAGCCCGCGAACCAGCCGCTGACCGCGCGCGCGTAGATCTTGTTCTGCTTTGCGTACAGCGACAGGATCGACGACGCCGCGTCGTCGCCATCGGCCGCTGCGGGCCTCGCTGGGGTCTCCATGCCCTTCAGTCTAGCCGGCGCACCCTCAGTTGGCCGCTGCCACGGTCTTTTGCGACAGGCTCCAGACGTAGGCGGCCAGCACGTGGATCTGCTCGGGATTCAGCCGGCCTTCGAAGGGCGGCATGATGCTGGTCTTGCCCTGCATGACCATGCGCACGATCGCGGCCTCGCCGAAGCCGTGCAGCCAGACGTTGTCGGTCAGGTTGGGCGCGCCGAGCGCAGGGTTGCCCTTGCCGTCGGGGCCGTGGCAGGCCGCACAGACGACGAACTTCGGCTTGCCCAGCTGTGCCCTCGCGCTGTCGTGCGGTGCGCCCGACAGGCTGAGCACGTACTGCGCGACGTTGCGCACGTCGTCGCTCGTGCCCACGGCCTCGCCCATCGGCGGCATCGTGCCGGTGCGGCCTTTGGTGATGGTTTCGATGATCGTCTGCGGCGCGCCGCCGTACAGCCAATCGCCGTCGGTCAGGTTCGGGAAGCCGGTGCTGCCGCGGGCGTTGGCGCCGTGGCAGCCGGCGCAGTTGTTGCCGAACAGCCGCTCGCCGATCGCCATCGCCTGCGGATCCTTGGCGAGTTGTTCGAAAGGCGTGGCCGCCAGCTTCGCGTACAGCGGCGCCATCGCCTCCTGCGCGCGCCGCTGCTCGGTCTGGTACTGGCCGGAGCTGGTCCAGCCCAGCGTGCCGGGGAATGCGCCCAGGCCCGGATACAGCACGAGGTAGAACGCACCGAAGACGACGGTGATCACGAACAGCCAGAACCACCAGCGCGGCAGCGGGTTGTTCAGTTCGCGCAGGTCCACGTCCCACACATGGCCGGTGGTGTTGTCCTTGGCCATCTCGCGGCGCTTGCTGGCCACCAGCAGCAGCCACAGGCACCACGCCAGGCTCACCGTCGTGACCACCGCCACGAAGATCGACCAGCCGTAGCTGAACATCTCGCTCATCGCTTGTCTCCGTTGGGTTCGGCGCCGCGTTGTTCGTCGAGGAAGGGGTAGCGCGCGGCTTCGTCGAAGCTCTTGCGCCGCCGCGCGCTCCAGGCCCAGGCCAGGATGCCGAGGAACAGCGCAAAGCTGACGATCATCACCGCGATGCGCAGGTCGTTCAGGTCCATCGTCGCCCTCCCGTCACCGGCGCAGCGTGCCCAGACCCTGCAGGTACGCGATCACCGCCTCGAGCTCGGTCTTGCCCTTGACGTCGTCGCCCCCCTTGGCGATGTCGTCGTCGGTATAGGGCACGCCGATCGTGCGCAGCGCACGCATCCGCGGTGCGGTCTCGGCGGGGTCGACCATGGTCTTGTCCAGCCACGGGTAGGCCGGCATGTTCGACTCGGGCACCAGGTTGCGCGGGTTGATCAGGTGCAACCGGTGCCACTCGTCGCTGTACTTGCCGCCGACGCGGTGCAGGTCGGGGCCGGTACGCTTGCTGCCCCACTGGAACGGATGGTCGTAGGTGAACTCGCCGGCCACCGAGTACGGGCCGTAGCGCAGCGTCTCCGAGCGGAACGGCCGCACCATCTGCGAGTGGCAGTTGTAGCAGCCCTCGCGGATGTAGATGTCGCGCCCGGCGAGTTGCAGCGCGGTGTAGGGCTTCAGCCCCTCGAGCGGCTGCGTCGCCTGCTTCTGGAAGAACAGCGGCACGATCTCGACGATCCCGCCGACGGCGACGGTGGCCACGATCAGCACGATCATCAGGAAGTTGTTGGTCTCGATCCGCTCGTGGCCGGACCGCGCGGTGTTTTGCGCCATGGCTGGAATTCCTCGTTCTGATCGGCCGCAGGGTCAGGCGTGCGCCGGCTGCACCGGCGGCACCGGCACGACCACCACCTTGCCCGCGCGCATCGTCATCACCGTGTTCCAGGCCATCAGCAGCATGCCGCCGAGGAACAGCAGCCCGCCGAGCCAGCGGATCACGTAGAACGGGTAGGTGGCCTTGACGCTCTCGACGAAGGTGTAGACCAGCGTGCCGTCGGGGTTGATCGCGCGCCACATCAGGCCCTGCATCACGCCGGCGATCCACATCGCCGCGATGTACAGCACGATGCCGACGGTGGCGATCCAGAAGTGCAGCTCGATCGCGCGCACGCTGTACATCTGCGTGCGGCCGTACATGCGCGGGATCAGGTGGTACATCGAGCCCATCGTGATCAGCCCGACCCAGCCGAGCGCGCCGCTGTGCACGTGGCCGACCGTCCAGTCGGTGTAGTGGGAGAGCGCGTTGACCGTCTTGATCGACATCATCGGCCCTTCGAAGGTCGACATGCCGTAGAACGACAGCGACACGATCAGGAACTTCAGGATCGGGTCGTCGCGCAGTTTGTGCCACGCGCCGCTGAGCGTCATGATGCCGTTCATCATGCCGCCCCAGCTGGGCGCCAGCAGCACCAGCGAGAACACCATGCCCACCGACTGCGCCCAGTCGGGCAGCGCGGTGTAGTGCAGGTGGTGCGGGCCGGCCCACATGTAGGTGAAGATCAGCGCCCAGAAGTGCACGATGGACAGGCGGTAGCTGTACACCGGGCGCTCGGCCTGCTTGGGGATGTAGTAGTACATCATCCCGAGGAAGCCGGCAGTGAGGAAGAAGCCCACCGCGTTGTGGCCGTACCACCACTGCACCATCGCGTCCTGCACGCCGGCATAGACCGAGTACGAATGCGTCCAGCTGGTCGGGATCTGGATGTTGTTGAAGATGTGCAGCAGCGCGATCGTCAGGATGTAGCCGCCGAAGAACCAGTTGGCCACGTAGATGTGGCTGACCTTGCGCTGGCCGACGGTGCCGAAGAACACGATGCCGTACGACACCCACACCACGGCGATCAGCACGTCGATCGGCCAGATCAGTTCGGCATATTCGCGGCTTTGCGTGTAGCCCAGCGGCAGCGAGATCGCCGCCAGCACGATCACCAGCTGCCAGCCCCAGAACACCAGCTTGGCCAGTCCGGGCATGAACAGCGTCGTCTGGCAGGTGCGTTGCACCACGTGCAGGCTGGTCGCGAACAGCCCGCAGCCGCCGAACGCGAAGATCACCGCGTTGGTGTGCAGCGGCCGCAGCCGGCCGTAGCTGAGCCACGGGATGCCGGCGAACAGCTGCGGCCAGGCGAGCTGCGCCGCGATGATCACGCCGACGAGCATGCCGACCACGCCCCAGAGGATCGTCGCCAGCGTAAACCAGCGCACGACGTCGTCGCTGTAGACCGGGCCCGCGCTTGTCTTCGTCACTGCCATCACTCGCCTCCTGATCAAGGCCTTGCCGTCTTCATGGATTTTGCAGTCCGGGCGCCGGCGCCGACTGATCGCCGTCAAACGCCGACCCGTCGTCGCGCAGGATGCGCTCGCCTTCGCGCTCCAGATCCTCGAACTGCCCCGCATGCAGCGCCCAGCCGAAGACCACCAGGATCAACAGCACCAGCAGCGCCGACAGCGGGATCAGCAGATAGAGGATCTCCATGTTCTTGTACTTCGATTGCGGATTCAGCGCGCCGCCCGCGTCGCGTTCAACACCACCCCGAGCGAACTGGCCGCCATGCCGAGCCCTGCCCCCCAAGGCGGCAGCCACCCGGCCAGTGCCAGCGGCACGCAGGCCGCGTTATACGCGATTGCCCAAACGAGATTCTGACGGACGATCGCCATCGAGCGGCGCGCCGTCCCGATGGCATGGACCAGATCCATCGGCCGGTTCGCGATCAACACCACGTCGGCCTGCGCGCGCGCGACCAGCGCACCCTGCCCCATTGCGAACGATGCATCGGCCCGCGCCAGCACCGGCGCGTCGTTGACGCCGTCGCCGACCATGCCGACGCGCGCGCCCGCGGCCTGCGCGGCCGCGACGGCATCGAGCTTGCTCTGCGGGGTGGCCTCGCCGACGGCGTCGCCGATCTGCAGCGTCTGCGCGAGCCGCTGTGCGCGCTGGCGGCTGTCGCCCGACAGCAGCGTCAGACGCAGCCCCATCGCCCGCAGCGCCCGCACCGCCTCGGCGGCGCCCTGGCGCAGGCCTTCGTCGAAGGCGAAGGCCGCGCAGCGCCCGTCGTCGGCGCGCAGCCACACCTGCGCCGGCGTGGCTCGCGTCGGATCCGCGGCATCGTCGGCCCGCCCCGCACCGGCGCCGGCCCAGGCGCGTGATCCGAGCCGCCAGCGCATGCCCGCCGGGTCGCGCGCCTCCAGGCCCTGCCCCGGCAGCTCGCGCACCGCTTGCCAGGCCCAGGGTGCAGGCGCGGCCTCGGCCGCGCGCAGCGCCGCCGACAGCGGATGCGCCGACCACTGCGCGAGCGCGGCGGCAGCGGCCAGAGCGCCGGCCTCGTCGGCCAGGCCGCTGCCCGGCTGCCGCAGCTCGACGCGCACGAGCCGCAACGCCGGCTCGGTGAGCGTGCCGGTCTTGTCGAGGAACAGGTGGTCGAGCCGGGCGATCGTCTCGAGCGCATCGAGCCGCTGCACCAGCGCGCCGCGCCGCGCCAACCCGCCGGCGGCCGACACCAGCGTGGCCGGCACCGCCAGCGACAGCGCGCACGGGCAGGTCACGATCAGCACCGCCACCGCGACCCAGACCGCGCGCTGCGGGTCCAGCCGGCTCCACACCAGCGCCGCGCCTGCCGCCAGCGCCAGCACGGTCCACAGGAAGGGGCCGGCCCAGCGGTCGGCCACGCGCGCCAGGCTGGGCCGCTGGCTGAAGGCGTCGCGCATCAGCGCGACGATCGCCTCGTAGCGCGTATCGGCTCCGGCGCGCTCGACGGCCACCGTGACCGGTGCGCCGACATTCAGGCTGCCGGCCACCACCTCGTCGCCGGCGGCGCGCGGCTGCGGCGTCGATTCGCCGCTGAGCAGCGCCTCGTCGACATGGGTCGGCCCGTCCAGCAGCCGGCCGTCGGCCGGGAAGGCCTGGCCGAGCGCCACGCGCACGCGGTCGCCGCGCTGCAGCCGCTGCACGCTGACCGTCTCGCTGCCGCCGTCGGCGAGCAGCCGTTCGGCCTGCTGCGGCATGCTGTCGAGCGCGCCTTCGAGCGTGGCCGCGGCGCGGTGGTGCGCGCGCAGCTCGAACCAGCGCGCGGCCAGCAGGAAGCTGACGAACATCGTCAGCGAATCGAAGTACACCTCGTGGCCGAACCAGCCGCCGGGGTCGAAGGTCGCGCCGCTGCTGGCGACGAAGGTCACCGCGATGCCGATCGCCACCGGCACGTCCATGCTGATGCGGCGCCGGCGCAGGCTCGTGACGAAGCCGCGAAAGAAGGGCCCGGCCGAGAACGCCAGCACCGGCAGGCTCAGCACCCAGCTGCCCCAGTTGAGCAGCCGCGCCAGGTCGGGCGCGAGTTCGCCCGGGCCGGCCACGTACGACGGCGTGGCCAGCATCATCACCTGCATCATGCAGAACCAGGCGACGAACAGCCGCCACAGCGCCTGCCGGCTTTCGGCGCGCCGCTGTTCGCGCGCCGGCGCGGCCAGGTCGGGCGCGGCGTCGTAGCCGGCGCGGCGCACCGCCGCCACCAGAGCCGACGGCCGGGTGGCCGCCGGATCCCAGCGCACCGCCGCGCGCTGGCCCGCGGCGCTGACGCTGGCGCTGCGCACGCCGCCCACGCTCAGCAGCGCCTGCTCGATCGTGTCGGCGCAGGCCGCGCAGTACATGCCCGACAGCCGCAGGTTCGACGTGGCGATGCGCTGCCCCGCCGCATCGACCGCCCAGCGCGTGAAGCGCTGCTGCTCGAGCGGGTCGTCGAGCAGTGCCAGGCGCGGGTCGGCCGGCGCGGTGGTGCCCGGCTCGGCGGCGGCGCCGGCTGCGGCCGCTGGCGCGGCTGTCATCGGTGGACCGCGCCGGCGCCGCGCGGCGATCGCCGACAATGCCGGCCCTTCACTGCCACTGCCGCCGCCCACCCATGCCGCTGCTGCGCCGCCACGGCCCCTTGCTCGCCGCCCTGCAGATCGCCGCCCTGCTGCTCGCCGCCGCACCCGCCGTGCGGGCGCAGACCGAAGCCCAGCCGCGGCTGGACACCGTCACGCTGCAGGCGGGCATGCACCTGATCCGCGCCGAAGTTGCGCGCACGCCGCAGCAGACCAGCACCGGCATGATGTTCCGGCGCGAGATGGGCGCCAACGAGGGCATGCTGTTCGTCTTCAACGATCTCGAGCCGCGCTGCTTCTGGATGAAGAACACGCTGCTGCCGCTGTCGATCGCCTTCATCGACGACGACGGCCGCATCACCGACCTGGCCGACATGCAGCCGCTGTCGGAGCAGAACCACTGCTCGTCGCGCGCGGTGCGCTTCGCGCTCGAGATGAACCAGGGCTGGTTCGCCAAGCGCGGCATCAAGCCCGGATTCAAGCTGAAGGGGCCGCCCTTCGGCACCTGAATGCCGTCGCGGCGGCCGCCGCCTTCAGCCGAAGTTGCGCTGCGCGAAATCCCAGTTGACCAGTTTGTCGAGGAAGGTCTCGACGAACTTCTGGCGCAGGTTGCGGTAGTCGATGTAGTAGGCGTGCTCCCACACGTCCACCGTCAGCAGCGCGGTGCCGTCGCCGTCCTTCAGCGGCGTGCCGGCGGCGCCCTTGTTGACGATGTCGACGCTGCCGTCGGCCTTCTTGATCAGCCAGGTCCAGCCCGAGCCGAAGTTGCCGACCGCGCTCTTGACGAAGGCGTCGCGGAAGGCCGCATGGCTGCCCCACTTGGCGTTGATCGCCGCCGCCAGCGTGCCGCCGGGCTCGCCGCCGCCGCCGGGCTTCATGCAGTTCCAGAAGAAGCTGTGGTTCCAGATCTGCGCGGCGTTGTTGTAGATGCCGCCGCTGGACTTCTTGACGATGTCCTCGAGCGGCATCGACTCGAACTCGGTGCCCTTTTGCAGGTTGTTCAGGTTCACCACGTACGCGTTGTGGTGCTTGCCGTGGTGGTACTCGAGGGTTTCCTTGCTGTAGTGCGGCGCGAGCGCGTCGATCGGGTACGGCAGGGCGGGCAGGGTGTGTTCCATGGGGCTCCTCTCGTCGGAATCGGCGATCCGCTCACGCGGACCGGTGCGGGCGCCGCGCACGGCGGCGCGAGGCGGCGGATTGTAGGCACGCACCCCGGGCGCACGGGCACTGCACGCCGCATGACCTGCCGGCATCAGGGGCCGGGCGGGTCCGACGACTCATGCGGGCCTGACGCGCCCGGCGCCATGGCGGTCACCGCGAGCACCTCGACCGCCGCGCGCCCGTCGGCCCAGCGCGCCTCGAGCCGCGCACCCACCTGCACCGCGGCCGCGCGCTGCACCGGCGCGCCGCGCGCATCGGCGATCCACGCGAAGCCGCGCGCCAGCACCCGCTGCGGATCGAGCGCTTCGAGCCGGCCGGCCAGCGCCTGCTGCTGTTGGGCCCGCAGCCGCAGCGCCTGTTGCAGCGCGCGCTGCAGGCGCGGCGCGAGGATCGCCGGCTCGCGTGCGGCGCCGGCCAGTGCCTGCTGCAGCGCCCGCTGCATGCGCTGCGCGGCGGCGGTCAGGGCCTGCCGCTGCAGCAGCAGCGCGCGCGCCGGCGCGCCGAGCCGCGCGGCCAGCGCCTCGACGCGCAGCGCCTGGCCCTGCGCCGTGCGCCGCAGCGATTGCGCCAGCGCGCGCTCGAGCGCATCGACGCGCTGCGCCTGGTTCTCGGCCGTGCGCCGCAGCCGCTGGGCGAGCGCGCGCTCGAGCGCGTCGAGCCGCTGCAGCGCCTCGGCACGCGACGGCGCGGCCAGCTCGGCCGCAGCGGTGGGCGTGGCGGCGCGCAGGTCGGCCGCCAGATCGGCCAGGGTCACGTCGGTCTCGTGGCCGACACCGCAGACCACCGGGATCGGCGAAGCCGCGACGGCACGCACCACGCGCTCGTCGTTGAAGGCCCACAGGTCTTCGAGCGAGCCGCCGCCGCGCACCAGCAGCAAGGTGTCGGTTTCGCGGCGCGCGCCGGCCAGCGCCAGCGCGGCGGCCAGCGCCGGCGCGGCCTCGCTGCCCTGCACCGGGCTCGGGTAGATCACCACCCGCACCTGCGGCGCGCGCCGCGCCAGCGCCGCCAGCACGTCGCGCAGGGCCGCGGCGTTGGGCGAGGTCACGATGCCCAGCGAGCGCGGCCAGGCCGCGATCGGCCGCTTGCGCTGCGGCTCGAACAGCCCTTGCGCCTGCAGCCGCGCGCGCAGACGCAGGAATTCCTCGTACAGCGCGCCGGCACCGAGCCGCTGCGCCGCCTCGACGATCATCTGCAGCTCGCCGCGCGCCTCGTACACCGCCAGGCGGCCGCGCAGCTCGACCTGCTGGCCGTCGCGCAGCTCGAATCCCAGCAGTTGCGCGCTGCGGCGGAACATCGCGCAGCGCAGCAGCGCCGCGCCGCCGGCCAGGTCCTTCAGCGCGAAGTAGCAGTGCCCGCTGGCCGCCCGGCTGAAGCCCGAGACCTCGCCGCGCACCGCGAGCGCGCCGAAGCGCGCCTGCAGCAGGTCGGCCGTGGCCAGCAGCAGCGGCTGCACGTCCCACACGGGCGGCAGCGCAGCGGCGCGCACGGCCTGCTCAGCCATCGCCGGCGCCGGGCATGGCCGCAGGCATCCACAGCCGTCGCCGTGCGGTCATGGCCCGCCAAGACTCGCGCGCGAGCCCGCGAAATGCCGCTAAGTGGTTGATCCGCAAGGTGTCGAAGGTGATCAAAAAACGGGCAATCCGGCCCATCGCCAGCATTGACGCCGTTTCGGCGCCAAGCCTGCACAGTTGCGCACAATGTTATCCACCGCAGCGGTGGATTTCGCGGCAGCCTGCTTGCGCGGGCGCGGCGCGCGCGTGTCGGCGCACCCACCCGCGGGAAGCGCGGGCGGGCCACCCCATAATCCCGCGTCGCCGCGCGGCCTCCGGCCGGCACGGTGCTGTTGCAAGAGGGTGCTGTTTGCTGTCGATCATTCAAGCCGCGGGCTGGCCGATCTGGCCGTTGATCCTGTGTTCGGTGGCCGCGTTGACGATCGTCATCGAGCGCCTGTTCAGCCTGCGGCCGACGCTGATCGCGCCGCCCGAGCTGCTGGAGGAGGTGCTGACGCTCACCCGCAGCAGCCTGCCCGGCACCGACGTGGTCGACAAGCTCGCCCAGAACTCGCTGCTCGGCGGCGTGTTCGCCACCGGGCTGCGCGCGGTGATCCAGGAGCCGCGCATCGCCGAGGATGCGCTGCGCCAGGCCTTCGAGAGCGCCGGCCGCATCGCGCTGCACCGGCTCGAGCGCTACCTCAACACGCTCGGCACGATCGCCGCGGTGGCGCCGCTGCTGGGCCTGTTCGGCACGGTGATCGGCATGATCGAGATCTTCGGCTCGCAGGCGCCCACCGGCGCCACCAACCCGCAGCAGCTGGCGCACGGCATCTCGGTGGCGCTGTACAACACCGCGTTCGGCCTGCTGATCGCGATCCCGGCGCTGATGTTCTACCGCTACTTCCGCGGCCGCGTCGACGAATACCTGCTGACGATGGAGCTCGCCTCCGAGCGGCTGGTGCCGCAGCTGATGCGCTTCGCGGTGCGCACGCCGCCGACCCAGCCGGCCGAAGGCGCGCGTTGAACTTCCGCCGCCATCACCGGCACGAGGAGCCGGAGATCAACCTGATCCCGTTCATCGACGTGCTGCTGGTGATCCTGATCTTCCTGATGCTGTCGACCACCTACGCACGCTTCAACGAGTTGCAGCTGACGCTGCCCGCCGCCGACGCCGAGAAGCTGCGCGAGCGGCCGGCGCAGATCGTCGTGGCGGTGGCCGCCGACGGCCGCACGCTGATCGACCGCCGCCCGGTCGATGGCCGCAGCGTCGATCGGCTCGCCGCCGAGCTGCGCGACGCCGCCGCCGGCCGGGGCGAGGTCGTCGTGATCGTGGCGGCCGACGCCACCACGCCGCACCAGGCGGTGATCAACGTGCTCGACGCGGCGCGGCGCGCAGGGCTCGCGCGCGTGACCTTCGCCGCGCAGTCCGGCCAGGCGCGCGCCCGGCCCTGAGACTGGCGCCGTGCGGGCCGCGGCGCGCATCGAGGCCGCGCTTGCCCGGCTGTGGTGGCGGCCGCAGCCGTCCCTTGGCGCGCGGCTGTTGCAGCCGCTGAGCTGGCTGTACCGCATCGGCGCCGCGCTGCACCGGCTGCCCTACCGCCTCGGCTGGCGCGCCTCGCAGCGGGCGCCGGTGCCGGTGATCGTGGTCGGCAACCTGGTGGCGGGCGGGGCCGGCAAGACGCCGACCGTGATCGCCCTGGTGCAGGCGCTGCAGGCGGCCGGCCGGCGCCCGGGCGTGATCTCGCGCGGCTACGGCCGCCAGGGCAGCGAGCTGCGCGCGGTCGATCCGGCGAGCACGGCCGCGGCCGTCGGCGACGAGCCGCTGCTGATCCATCGCCGCACCGGCGCGCCGGTGTGGGTCGGCCGGCGGCGGGGCGCTGCGGCGCTGGCGCTGTGCGGCGCGCACCCCGAAGTCGACGTGATCGTCGCCGACGACGGGTTGCAGCACCACGCGCTCGCGCGCGACCTGCAGGTGGTGGTCTTCGACGACCGCGGCGCCGGCAACGGCCTGCTGCTGCCGGCCGGTCCGCTGCGCCAGCCGGTCACGCGGCATCCGCCGGTCAACACCCACGTGCTGTACAACGCGCCGGCTGCCACCATCGGCTGGCCCGGGGCGACCGCGGTGCGCGGCCTGCGCGGCGCCGTGCGGCTGCGCGACTGGTGGGGCGGCGCCGGCGCATCGCCGGGCGCGCTGCACGCGCTTCGCGGCCGCCCGGTGACCGCCGCTGCCGGCATGGCGGCGCCGCAGCGCTTCTTCACGATGCTGCGCAGCGCAGGGCTGACGATCGAGCCGCTGCCGCTGCCCGACCACTACGGCTTCGCCACGCCACCCTGGCCGGCGGCGGCGCGCGACGTGCTGTTGACCGAGAAGGACGCGGTCAAGCTGCCGCCCGATGCCGATGCCGATGCGGATGCCCGTCCGCGGCTGTGGGTCGTCGGGCTAGACTTCCGGCTGCCCGACGACTTCGTCGCCGCCCTGCTCGACAACCTGCGCCGGGTGCAGCGCCCGCAATGCCGATGACCCTGGACCACCGCCTGATCGACCTGCTCGTGTGCCCGTTGTGCAAGGGGCCGCTGCAGCCGCAGCGCGACGAGAACGCCCTGCTGGTCGAACTGCAATGCCCGGCCGACCGGCTCGGCTTCCCGATCCGCGACGGCATCCCGATCATGCTCGAGAGCGAGGCCCGCAACCTCGACGGCGCGGGTTGATTCCCGGCACCGGGCCGCAGCCGCGATGCGCTTCCATGTGTTGATCCCGGCGCGGCTGGCCTCGACCCGGCTGCCCGACAAGCCGCTGGCCGACATCGGCGGGCTGCCGATGGTGGTGCGCGTCGCGCAGCGCGCGGCACGCTCGGCGGCCGCGCAGGTGGTGGTGGCGGCCGACGACGCGCGCATCGCCGCCGCCTGCACCGAACACGGCGTGCGCGCGCTGCTCACCCGCAGCGACCACGCCAGCGGCAGCGACCGCCTGGCCGAGGCCTGCGCGCTGCTGGGGCTGGCCGACGACGCGGTGGTGCTCAACGTCCAGGGCGACGAGCCGTTGATCGACCCGGCGCTGATCGACCGCTGTGCGGCGCGGCTGCAGGCCGAACCCGATTGCGCGATGGCCACCGCGGCGCACCCGATCGCGTCCGAGGCCGACTACCGCGACCCCAACGTCGTCAAGGTGGTGCTCGACGTGCGCGGCCACGCGCTGTACTTCAGCCGCGCGCCGATCCCGTGGCGGCGCGACGGTGCCGCTGCCGGCGGGCCGGCGCTGCCCGAGCCGCCGCCGTTGCGCCACGTGGGGCTGTATGCGTATCGCGCCGGCTTCCTGCGCCGCTTCCCGGCGCTGCCGCCGGCGCCGCACGAGCGCACCGAGGCGCTGGAGCAGCTGCGCGCGCTGTGGCATGGGCACCGGATAGCCGTGCTCGTCAGCGCCGAGGCCCCCGGGCCGGGCGTGGACACGCCGCAGGATCTGGCGCGCGTGCGCGCCCTGTTTGCCGCGGGTGCAGCGTAAGCCGCGCGCCAAGAATCGCGTGCTACCCTCGCCGGGCGGCCACCCGGGCCGACGCCACCAGACAGGGCCGCGCGCAGCGGCAGCGACGGAGACCTCCCCATGCGATTGATCCTCTTGGGCCCGCCGGGCGCCGGCAAGGGCACCCAGGCCACGCAGATCTGCAACCGCTACGGCATCCCGCAGATCTCGACCGGCGACATGCTGCGCGCCGCGGTCAAGGCCGGCACGCCGCTGGGCGTGGCCGCGAAGAAGGTGATGGATGCGGGCGGGCTGGTCAGCGACGACATCATCATCGGCCTGGTCAAGGATCGCATCGCGCAGCCCGATTGCGCCAAGGGCTTCCTGTTCGACGGCTTCCCGCGCACCATCCCGCAGGCCGAGGCGATGAAGGCCGCCGGCGTCAAGCTCGACGCGGTGCTCGAGATCGACGTGCCCGACGACGCGATCATCGAGCGCATGAGCGGGCGGCGCGCGCACCTGCCGTCGGGGCGCACCTACCACGTCAAGTACAACCCGCCGAAGGTGGCGGGCAAGGACGACGTGACCGGCGAAGACCTGGTGCAGCGCGACGACGACCGCGAAGAGACGGTGCGCAAGCGGCTGCAGGTGTACCAGGCGCAGACGCGGCCGCTGGTCGACTACTACGCCGCCTGGGCCACCACCGGCGACGCGCAGGCGCCGCGCTGCACGCGGATCGACGGCAGCGGCAGTGTCGAGCAGATCACCGCGCGCGCGTTCGCCGCGCTAGGCTGAAGCAACCGAGGGCACCCCATGGACATCTCCGGCAAGGTTTTCATCGTCACCGGCGGCGCGTCGGGCCTGGGCGAAGGCACGGCGCGCATGCTCGCCGCCAACGGCGGCCAGGTCGTGATCGCCGACCTGCAGGAAGAAGTGGGCCGCAAGGTCGCCGCCGAGATCGGCGGCGGCTTCGTGCGCTGCGACGTCAGCCAGGAGGCCGACGCACAGGCGGCCGTGGCCGCGGCCGTGAAGCTGGGCAAGCTGATGGGGCTGGTCAACTGCGCCGGCATCGCGCCCGCATCCAAGACGGTCGGCAAGGACGGCGCGCACCCGCTGGCGCTGTTCTCGAAGGTGATCAGCATCAACCTGATCGGCAGCTTCAACATGATCCGCGTGGCCGCCGAGGCGATGTGCCGCAACGAGCCCGAGCCCACCGGCGAGCGCGGCGTGATGATCAGCACCGCCAGCGTCGCCGCCTACGACGGCCAGATCGGCCAGGCCGCTTACAGCGCCAGCAAGGGCGGCGTGGTCGGCATGACGCTGCCGATCGCGCGCGACCTGGCGCGCAACGGCATCCGCAACATGACGATCGCGCCGGGGATCTTCGGCACGCCGATGCTGTTCTCGATGCCGCAGGAAGTGCAGGACGCGCTGGCCGCGAGCGTACCCTTCCCCAGCCGCCTGGGCCGCCCCGAGGACTACGCGAAGCTCGTCAAGCAGATCGTCGAGAACGACATGCTCAACGGCGAGGTGATCCGCCTGGACGGCGCGATCCGGCTGGCGCCGAAATAGCGGCCGCCCTGGCTGCGCCGAAGGTGCATGGCCGATCGGGCAGCCTCGCGGTGCTCGAGGTGCAGCGGCCACGCCCCGCAGGCGCGGGCCTCGAGAACGACCGTTTCGACATCGGTGCCGTCGGCCGCGCAGTCGACATGCGTGCCCCAGCCCTGCGAGACCTCGAGCACGGGTGCGAATCGTCGCGGCAGCGCGTGTCGCCCTCCTCGACCATGCGCAGCAGCAGCAGTTCGTCCGTCACGGCGCGCTCGGTCATGCGCAGACGAGCGTGGCGCGTGACGATCGCCTCGCGGGCAAGACGGACGTTGTGAAATCGAGTGAGCGCCGGATTGCGTGTCAGACGGCGCGAACGAAGCGGCCGTAGCGCTCGAGTGCCGCGTCGGCCGTCAGCAGCCTCAGCCCTTCGGACTTGGCCTGCGCGAGCAGCATGCGGTCGAAGGGATCGCGGTGCAGCCACGGCAGCGTGGCGACCTGGGCGATGTGCGCCGGCTGGATCGGCAACTCGGCAAAGCCCTCGTCAAGCAGCGCGCGATGCAGTTCAGCCGTCTGCGCCGTGAAGTCCGGCCGCTTCAGCGAGGCCTTGATGGCGACCTCCCAGATCGACGCCAGGCTGAAGACCAGCCGCTCGTCGCGCGACTGCAGCACCGTGGCCGCACGCCGCGGCAGGCGTTGCGCGTCATAGGCGGCCCAAACCAGCAGATGGGTGTCGAGCAGCCACATCTCAGCGATCGCCATAGAACATCGCGTCGATGTCCTCGGCGAAATCCTTCTTCAAGTCGGCGGTGACCACCGCTTTGCCGGCCAGGAAACCCAGGCGCCGCTTGGCCGGCGGTGCCTCGATCGGCACCACGCGCACCATCGGCTTGCCCGCCTTGGCGATGATGAATTCCTGGCCCCTGGCGGCCTGTTCGACCAGGCGCGACAGGTGCGTCTTCGCTTCGTGGATGTTGACGGTGGTGGTCATGCGCGCCCCATGTGAACCAAGTCCGGTGAACTAAGTTTACCAAACCGGTCTCGGCTTTGCCTGTCTGTCCGCATCGCCCGCCGCCGCATCGCCCGGCCTCTGGACGCGCCGCGCCTGCCGGCGCGACCATGAAGCCGACGTCCGCCCTCAGGCGGGTGCGGGAGGTGCCCGATACGCGCGTCCCGGTTGCGTCTGCGGCTGGCGCCGGCCTGCATCGCGGCGGCGCTGCCGGTCGGCTGCGCGGGCACGGAGCCGGCCTCGCATGGGTCGCTGCCGTGGCGTGATGCTGCCTTCGCCTGCGTGCCGGCGCGGGTCTCGGTCACGCGCGAGACGCTGTTCGCGCTCCACCCCGATGGGGTGCGCGGCCTGCGCGCCGTGCCCGCGGCAGCGACCGGCAACCGCGCCACGCGCACCGCCGAGCCGCTGCTGCCGACCTTCGGCCTCGAGCGGCAGGCCTTCGCCTACGCCGGCGGGCCTTCGACCGCCGCCGAGATCTGGCGCAACGGGCGCGGAAGGCTCGCAGCCCCGAATCAGCCTTCGCGAACCCGATCAGCGGCCCGCGCCCCCATGCGACGACCCACCGTCGCAGCGGGCCTGCCGACGATCAGGTCGATGCGCGCCCGCCCGACCGGCCGGGCGGGCGCGCACGGCAGGCCCGGTTCAGAACTTGAAGGAGCCGGTCAGGTAGACGAAGCGGCCGCGCGGGTCGTATTGCGACGGGTCGTAGCCCGACTGGAACGCGTTCGACACGTTGACAAAAGTGTCCGGCTGCTTGTCGAACAAGTTGCGCGCTCCCAGCGTCAACACCGTGTTTTTGAAGCCGCTGTAGGCCACCTGCAAGTCCCACAGCGACATCGCGCCGATGTGGGTCGGGTTGTCGTTCAGGTCCCAGCCGGCGTGGTAGCCGGTGGCGTAGCTGTTGCCCAGCGTCGTCGCCCAGCTGCCCTGCGTCCAGGTTGCGCTCAGGTACTGCTTGTAGCGGATCACCACGCCATAGCCGTCGAGACCGGCGGTTGAACTCGGCACCGGGTTGCCCTGGCCGTCGACCGTGGTGCCGATCTTGGACGTGGTCGCGCCGGTCGGCGAGGTCTGGTCGAAGGTGGTGTAGTAGGTGCCCTGCAGCCCCACCGACAGGATGCCCGGCCCGATCGGTTGCCGGTAGTTGACGCCGAGGTCGAAGCCGGCCACGTGCAGCGAGCCCGAATTCAGCAGCTGCGTCGAGGTCTCGATGATCTGGTTGGTCACCGGATCGCGCTTCACGTAGGGGGTGAAGGCCGGGTTGCCCAATGCCGCCTGCGACACCACGTCCTGCGTGGAGGCCTGCGCGATCACGTCCTCGACCTTGATGTTGAAGTAGTCGAGGCTGAGCGCCAGGTTGTTCAGCGGCTGCCAGATCGCGCCCAAGCCGTATTGCGTGGAAGTCTCCGGCTGCAGGTCGGGGTTGCCGCCGCTGCGCTCGTTGACCTGCAGATCCTTCTGGCCGGTGACCGGGTCGTTGAACTGCGACGAAGTCCCCAGCACGATCGGCTGGTACAGGTCGACCAAGGTCGGTGCGCGGAAGCCCGTGCCGTAAGAGCCCCGGAACAGCAGTTGCTGGACCGGCTGCCAGCGGAAGTTGGCCTTCCAGTTGGTGGTGGAGCCGAAGTCGCTGTAGTCGTCCCAGCGCAATGCGAGGTTCAAGTCCAGATTCTTGACCACCGGGACGTTCAACTCGCCGAACATCGCGTAAACGCTGCGGTCGGCGTCGATCGGCTTGGTCGCGCCGCCCAGGCCGGCGATGTCGCCTGTGAACTGCGCCGGTGCCGGCGTCTGCACCAGGCTCTCCTTGCGGTATTGCAGGCCGGCGGCGTACTGCATCATGCCCGCGGGCAGCGGCGTCACGTCGCCCGACAGCGTCGCCTGCAACCCGTAGGACTGCGACTTGCCGCTGAGCGTCGGGCCCACGTACTTGGATGGCGCGATCAGCGCCTGGAAGGCGGCCGACTGGGTCAGCGACCATGGGTTCCAGTCGCTGCCCGGATCCTGCGTCGCCCGGGCGAAGCCGACCTGCGAGAAATAGCCCGCGGTGACCTTGCCGTCCATCTTGTTCTGGTTCCAGAACGCCGACACGTCGTAGCTCTGGTTCATGACCTCGCCGCGCGCGCCGCCGACCATGCGGAACTGCGTGCTGGTGTTCTCTTCGGTACGCCGGCCGAAGTCGAACACCCGCGCAGTGATGCCCAGCGGCTGGCCGACGAGCGCGCCCAGGCCGTTGGCATTCAGATAGTCGGCGGCGATCTGGTAGTTCGGGTTGGTCGGGCGCAGCAGCAGCACGCGGTCGATCTTCTGCTTGTCGAATTCCTCGTCGGTATCCAGGAAGCTGGTGCGCAGCGGGCTCGGCTGGAACGCGACCGTGGCCACCGTACGCGACCACAGCAGGTCGCCATACAACTCGGCCTTGTCGTTGAGTTGCCAGGCGCCGTTGAGCGTGCCCGACACGCTCTCGATCTGGCCGAGCAAGCCAATGAACGGGCCGGTGTCGAAGTTGCAGTACGGTTTACCGCCCGCGCTGAGTGACGGCGCCAGCGCCATGTTGATGTCGCCGCAGCGGTTCGCGGGCGTGGCCATCGGGTTGCCGTAACCGGACCCCCCGCCCTGGTAGCCCAGACCGCCCACCGTGAGGGGCCCGCCAACCGATACGCCGTTCACGCCCGGGCTCCACGCACCTTGGATGTTGCCCTGGCCGGTGGCGCCGGATTCGAAGTACGGCGGCTTGTTGGCCGTCTTCGAGAACTCGCGGTCGATGCCCAGCAGATCCTGGTTCTTGTTCCACTGCAGGCTGCCGGTCACGTT
>JAFEFZ010000076.1 GCA_018240325.1 Pseudomonadota bacterium | reverse complement strand
CGGCTGCGGCCGCAGGACGAAGGCATGGCGCGCCGGCCCTGGGTGGACCCGCAGGACTTCAACCCCGGCTACCTGCAGCGCGGCCTGCACCGGCTGCCGCAGCAGGGCGGCCACGCTCCCTGGCGGCACACCCAGGACTACTGGACCGAGAAGGACGAACTGCCGCGCGCCGATCTGGACGACGGCACGTTCGTCTACTGCAACCCGAGGAGCGACCCATGTACACCCCCTTCGACCTGAGCGGCCGCGCAGCCATCGTCACCGGCGGCAACGGCGGCATCGGCCTGGGCATGGCGCGTGCGCTGCTCGCCGCCGGCGCGCGCGTCGCGATCTGGGGCTCCAACCCCGACAAGACCGAGCGCGCCCGCGCGCAGCTCGCCGAAGGATGCGCCGACCCGGCGCGCGTGCACGCCTTCGTCTGCGACATCGGCGACGAGCAGCAGGTCGATGCGGCCTTCGCCGCGTCGGCGGCGGCGCTGGGGCGCGTCGATGCCTGCTTCGCCAACGCCGGCGTGTCGGGCAAGGGCACGCCGCTGCTGGAGATGAGCCTGCACGACTTCCGCCGCATCCAGCGCATCAACGTCGAGGGCGTGTTCCTGACCTTCCGCGCCGCCGCGCGCCACATGGCGCAGCACGGGCAGGGCGGATCGCTCGCGGCCACCGCCAGCACCGCGGCGATCGAGGGCGCGGCGCGCAACAGCCACTACGGCGCCTCGAAGGGGGCGGTCACCGCGTACGTGCGCGCGCTCGCGGTGGAACTGGCGCGCCACCGGATCCGCGTCAACTCGATCCTGCCCGGCTGGATCGCCACCGAGATGACTGCCGCGTCGTTCGCCAACCCGAAGTTCGCGGCTGCCGTGCAGCCGCGCATCCCGGCGCGGCGCTGGGGCACGATCGACGACTTCGGCGGCATCGCCGTGTACCTGGCGAGCGACGCATCGGCCTACACCACCGGCGAGCAGTTCGTGATCGACGGCGGCTACACCAAGTTCTGATCGCGGCGCAGCGGCGCAGCGCCGCCGCCCGGTGCGCGCATCGGCGCGGCGCATGGATGCGCGCGGCGCGACGCGCCGGCGCCGCGGGCCTGCACAGCTTCAGCCGGCGGGCGCGGTCAGCAGGAAGTGCGCGCGCGCGGTGGCGATCGGCTGGGCCGGGTTCTTCTGCCAGCAGCGCACCTGGACCAGCGCCGCGCGCGTGCCCACGCGCACCACTTCGCAGGCGGCGAAGGTCTCTTCGGGCCGGCCCGAGCGCAGGTAATCGATCGAGAAATCGATCCCCTTCGGGAACTTGGCGCCGCTGCCGATGCCCTCGACGCCCGCGGGCGGCGCTCCGGGCCACAGCTCGGTCCCGGGCGAACGAAGCATCGCAATCAGGTGCAGCGTGGCGGCAGTCTCGGCGAAGGCCGCGATCACGCCGCCGTGCAGCGCCGGCAGATGCGGGTTGCCGATCAGCTTGTCCTGGAAGGGCAGGCGAAACAGCGGCGCGCCGGCCTGCGGCGCGACCCGGATGCCGAGGAACTCGACATAGGGGATCGGGTCCGCCGGCAGCACCGCCTCGCTCGCTGCCGGCGGCTGCCAGGCTTGGCCGTCGCCGGCCGCCTGGGACGCGGCCGTGCGCGCGCCCGACGCGGTCGCCAGCATGAATGAGCCCTGGGCCACGGCGATCGGCTGCTCGCGCTCGGTCTGCCAGACCTCGGCGCGCACGAAGGCGACGTGGCGCGTCAGGCGGAAGCAGTGCGCGTCGCAATGCAGGTCCTGCTCCGGCACGGCCGGGCGCAGGTAGTCCATGCGCAGGTCGAGCGTGGCGAACGGCGCGCGCTCGGCGAGCGCGGCGCCGACGGCCAGTCCGCAGGTCGAATCGGCAAGAACCGTCAGCGCACCGGGGTGCAGCCACCCGCGCGCCCGGTCGCCCAGCCACTGCGGCGACGCCGGCAGCGTCATCGAGCCGCGCGCGCGCCCGACCGCGGTGATGCGCGCGCCGATCTCGTGCATGTGCGGCGTCTGCCCCACGAAGAGGCGGTTCAGTTCGTCCAGAAGCGAGCTCATGGGGGCGATGCTACGCGCGGCGCCCCCGATGCACGGGCCGGCCGCGGCCGCCGCGACGGCGGCAGGCGCCGCTGCCCATGCGCGCCGCGATCCCGCAATCGCGTTGCGCGCTGCGCGGGCCGGCACCGGCGGCCATCAAGGCCCCACGCCGTCGCAGGCGGTGAACTCCACGCTGGCGCAGGGGTCCAGCACGGCCACGCCCAGCCGCAGCACATCGGTGCCCGATTCGGCCTGAGCGACCAGCCGCGAGTACGCACCCGCCTGATGGAAGTTCCATTCGGTGGGCGTGATCACGCAGTAGCGTTCGGCGCGCGCGGTGGCCGGGTCGCGCTCGCCCGGCTCGAGCCGGATCCAATGCACCAGCAGGCCGCTGGCCGCCTCGGTCCAGGCGATGCCCTCGCCCTGCGCAATCGTCAGCGCGCCCAGCATCGGCATCCGGCCGCAGGCGATGTGCGCGAGGTCTGCGAGCCGCGCGCCGATCCGCTCCCAGGCGGTGGCCGCCGGCTCGGGCCCGCGCGCGCGCGTCCAGGGGCCGGTCTCGGCGGGCGCGCCGTGCCAGACCGGATGCTCGCCGAAGTCGTCGTGCGCGGCGATCGACGCTGCCAGTTCATGCCAGCCGGCGTCGCCTTGCGCGGGCAGCGGCAGCGGCACGCAGGGCCACGCCAGGCGGCGCGCATCGGCCTGCACCCGGCTCAGCCAGCGTGCGATCGGCTGATCGCGGCCTTCGCACCAGCGCGCCAGCGCATCGCCGCCGCCGGCATGCCAGTCGTGCAGCCAATCGGCCGGCGCACGCGCGTACAGCCACCGGTCGAGCCAACCGGGCAGCGCCGCGCTCGCCGCCTGCAGCGCGCCCAGGTCGAAGGGCGTGGGTGCGACCGGCAGCCCCATCACCGGCGCATCGAGCAGCCAGCCGGTATCGACGCTGCCGCCCGCGCGTGCCGGCAGATCGACGGCCAGCCGCAGCAGTTGGTCGTGTGCCAGGTGCAGCGCGGTGGCCAGCCGGCCGCGGGCGGCGTCGGCGGCCGGCTCGACCAGGCCCAGTGCCGCCAGTACCGCGCGCCGCGCGGTGCTGCGCTGCGCGTGCTTGCTCACCGTGAAGGCGGTGGCCAGCAGATCGGGCAGCAGTGCGGCGCGGCGTCCGGCGGTCACGCGGTCGAGCAGCGCCCGGCCGACGGTGGGCCGCTCGCCGACGACGCCGGGCATCGCGCCCGGCTGCAGCCGCAGCAGGGCGCTGGACTGGGACGGAACCGGCGCGGTCACGAGGCTACGCTGCGTCCGGCGCGCTCATGCCTTCGAATCGATCACGGCCGCGTTGACCAGCGTGCGCAGCTCGCGGCGGATCGGGTACAGCGTCGAGGGCAGGAACTGGGTCAGGAACACGGCGGTGATGTCCTCGACCGGGTCGATCCAGAACGCGGTCGAGGCGGCGCCGCCCCACCAGTATTCGCCCTTCGAGCCGGTGACGCCGGTGCGGGCGACGTCGGTGGTCATCGCGAAGCCCAGGCCGAAGCCCACGCCGTGGTAGATCGGCTCGGTGAACATCGACACCGACGCATCGGCCAGATCGGCGCCGCCCGGCAGGTGGTTCGAGCGCATCAGCGAGAGCGTTTTCGGGCCGATCAGGCGCGCGCCGTCGAGTGCGCCGCCCAGGCGCAGGCATTCGCAGAAGCGCGCATAGTCGGCCGCGGTCGACACCAGCCCGCCGCCGCCCGAAGGCGCGGCCGGCGGCTCGCGGAAGCTGCCCAGCTGCGCCGGCAGCAGCCTGCCCTCGGCCGACATCAGGTAGCACTGGGCGAAACGGGCGGCGCGCGCCTCGTCGACGTGGAAGGCGGTGTCGGTCATGCGCAGCGGCTCGAAGATGCGCTGCTGCAGGTACTGCGCGAAGGGCTGGCCGGAGATCTGCTCCACCAGGTAGCCGAGCACGTCGGCCGAGACCGAGTAGTTCCATGCGGTGCCGGGCGAGAACTCCAGCGGCACCTCGGCGAGCGCGTCGATGAAGCCCTGCAGGCCGTCGTCGCGGGTGAACGGGTCGATCTTGCGGCTGCGGTAGGCGGCATCGACGTTGGTGCGGTTCTGGAAGCCGTAGGTCAGGCCCGAGGTGTGGCGCAGCAGGTCGATGATGCGCATCGGCGCGTCGGTGGGCCGGGTCAGCCAGCCCGCCGGCGTGCCCGGCAGCCCGCCGCCGCCGCCGACGTACACGCCCAGGTTGCGCCACGCCGGGATGAAGCGGTGCACCGGGTCTTCGAGCGCCACCCGCCCTTCCTCGACCAGCATCATGAAGGCGACGCTGGTGATCGGCTTGGTCATCGAGTAGATGCGCACGACGGCGTCTTCCTGCAGTCGGCGGCCGGTCTCGAGATCGGCGTGGCCGAGCACGCTCTGGTGCACGAGCCGGCCTTCGCGCCGCACCTGCAGCAGCGCGCAGGGCAGGCGGCCGGGATCGACGTAGCGTTCGGCCAGGAAGCGGTCGATGCGCGCCAGGCGCCGGCTGCACATGCCGGCCGATTCGGGTTTGAGGGTCATCGTGGAGTACCTTGGGAAAGACGCGCAGCCCGCACCGCGGGCAGCCGACAGCCGGGCAGCGGCTGGGTGGGCGGCGCCGATGCTACCGGCACAATCGAAGCATGGCCGAGCGCATCGTCTTTCTGGTCCCGGGCTTCTTCGGCTTCTCGTCGGTCGGTGCGGTCAGCTACTTCGAGGACGTGGAGCGCGTGCTGGGTACGGCGCTGCAGCGGCGCGGCGTGGAGGCGCGGATCGTGTGCTGCCGCACCCAGCCCACCGCGTCGATCCGCCGGCGCGCCGAGGCGCTGCGCCTGCAGGTGCAGCGCAGCGCCGGGCTGAAGGCACGCGAGCTGCACTTCGTCGGCCACTCCACCGGCGGGCTCGACGTGCGCCTGCTGCTCGCGCCCGGGCTGCGCATGGCGGGCGGCGACGTGGCCGCGCGGATCGCGCGGCGCACCCGCAGTGCGATCTCGGTGGCCACGCCGCACCGCGGCACGCCGCTGGCCAACCACTTCCTGTCGGTCCAGGGCCAGACGCTGCTGCTGCTGCTGAGTGCGCTCGCCACCTCGGGGCAGGGGCGCGGCCTGATCGTGGCCACGGCGCGTGCGCTGGCGCTGGCGGCCAAGGTCGACGACTGGCTGGACCGCGATCCGGGCGCGCTCGAGCGGCTCGCCGAAGGCCTGCTGCAGCAGCTGAGCCTCAAGCGCAGCGATCCGCTGTGGCGCTACCTGCGCCAGATCCAGCGCGACCAGGGCGCCGCGGTGCAGCTCACGCCCGAGGGCATCGACCTGTTCGCCGCCGCGGTGGCCGACCGGCCCGGGATCGACTACGCCTGCGTGGTCGCCGGCGTGCCCAGGCCGCGCGAATCGCTGAAGCCGGCCGAACTGCTGGACCCGGAATACCTGGTGCTGCGCGCGCTGTTCCGGCTGCTGCATGCGCTGGCGTCGCGGCCGCATCCGCACTATCCGTATCCCGAGCCCGACGCGCCGGTGCGCGCCGCGATCGAACGCGCCTTCGGCTTCGAGCTGAGCGCGCGCACCAGCGACGGCGTCGTGCCCAGCCTGAGCCAGCTGCACGGCCGGCTGCTGCACGCGGCCCGCGCCGACCACCTCGACGTGGTCGGCCACTACACGCTGGCCGGCCGCACCGCCGACTGGCTGCCGTCGGGCGCCGGTTTCACGCCCGAGGCCTTCGAGGCGGCCTGGGACGCGGTGGCCGGTGCGATCGCCAGCCCGCAGCCGGCCGCCGCGCCCGCAGCACCCAGACGGCGCGCCGCCAGGGCGCCCGCGGCCTGACGCCGGTCAGCCCGCCAGGCTGCCCGCCAGCCGCTGGCGGATGATGGATTCGGCCTGCGCCATGATGCGGTCGACCAGCTCGCGGCAACTGGGCACGTCGCGGATCAGCCCGGCCACCATGCCGCAGGACCAGGCGCCCGCGTCCATCGCGCCTTCCTTCATGATCTTCGGGTAGACGCCGGCCACCTGTTCGATGATGTCCTCGAACTTGATCGAGGCGCCGAGTTCGCGCTCCTTCTCGAGCAGCCGGTCGACCGCGGCGTTGCGCAGCACGCGCTCGGTGTTGCGCAGCGGGCGCATCACCAGCCGCGTGTCGAGCTCGCTGGCGGCGACGATCGCCTGCTTGACGTTGTCGTGGATCGGCGCTTCCTTCGTCGCCATGAAGCGCGTGCCCATGTTCATGCCGTCGGCGCCCAGCGCCATGGCCGCCACCAGCGAGCGGCCGTCGGCCATGCCGCCCGACGCGACGAAGGGGATCTTCAGCTCCTCGGCGGCGCGCGGCAGCAGGATGAAGTTGGGCACGTCGTCCTCGCCCGGGTGGCCGCCGCATTCGAAGCCGTCGACGCTGACGGCGTCGCAGCCGATCGCCTCGGCCTTCAGGCTGTGGCGCACCGAGGTGCACTTGTGGATCACCTTGATGCCGGCTTCGTGCAGCGCGGGCATCCACTTCTGCGGGTTGTTGCCCGCGGTCTCGACGATCTTGACGCCGCCTTCGATGATCGCGCGGATGTAGCCCGGGTAGTCGGGCGACGCGACCGTCGGCAGGAAGGTCAGGTTCACGCCGAAGGGCTTGTCGGTCAGATCGCGGCAGCGGCGGATCTCGCGCGCCAGGTCGGCCGGGGTGCGCTGCGTCAGCCCGGTGATGATGCCCAGCGCGCCGGCGTTGGACACGGCGGCTGCCAGCTCGGCGAAGCCGACGAAGTGCATGCCGCCCTGGATGATCGGGTGCTGGATGCCGAAGAGTTCGGTGATGCGGGTCTTCATCGCGTGGGGGCTCCCATTCAGGCAGGGTTCAAAAGGCCGAAGGCTAACGCGGCCGGGCGGCGGCGGCTGTCGCGCGTCAGACTTCGCCGCCGAAGCGCTCGGCCAGGTTGGCGAGGTAGCGCTCGATCAGGCGCTCGTTCTCGGCGACGACCAGCGGCGCCACCAGCGCGCGCGTGATCGCCGGTGCCGGCACGTCGAGCTCGCCGGCCAGCTCCAGCCGCAGGTGCGTGCCCTGCGGCCGCGGCTCGATCACCCAGCGGCCGCCGACGCGCGCGTTGCCTTCCCCGGCCACCGGTTCCCAGCGCACGCTGCGGCGCTGGCGATCGCAGTGGTACCGGCTGGCGTAGACGGTCTGCAGGTGCACGTGCTCGGTGCCCAGCTTGGCCAGCTCCCAGCGGTAGCGGTTGCCGCCCAGGTCCACCAGCCGCTCCAGGCCGGGGAAGTGGCTGGCCGACAGCGGCACGTCGGCCAGCACCGCGTACACCGCGTCGGCGTCGGCGCGCACGTCCATCTCGTAGGCGAGGTCGAAGGGCACGTGCACGGTCATCGGCAGTCCTGCGTCGGGTTGGCGTCGGCTCGGCCAAGAGCGGGCCGGCGGGTGTCGCAGTCCGGCGCGAAGGCCCGGCGCTCAGCGCGCGGCCGCCGCATCGACGAAACCGTCGATGCGCTCGAGCAGATAGGCATGGAACGGGTTGCTGCGCAGCCGCGTCAGCGCCCAGCCGGGAATCGCCAGCACGCCGTTCTCGCCGCGCACGTCGAGCCGGCCGAGCTGCACGTGCCCGGCGGGCGCGGCGTCGATGCCGTACAGCGGGTCGTCGGGCGGGAAGGGCAGCGCCACGTGCGACAGCGAGAACACCGCGCGCGGCCAGGCGAGTTCCAGCGGCCGGTCCGCGAACTGCGTGCCGCCGGCGGCCGCGCGCCGCTCGCCCACCTGCTGCGTCTGCGGCGTGAGGTTGCCGATCACGGTCAACCCGTAGGGCCGGTCGCTGCGGGCCAGCAGCCGCACGGTCAGCGCGCCCGGGTCGCCGACCAGCAGCGAGCGCATCGCCGAGTGGCGGTTCACGTCGAACAGCACCAGCTCGTGGCCGCCCGGCGCCAGCCGGTTCAGCAGCAGGTCGGGCACCGCGCCGGCGTCGACGGTGGAATCCACCGTCGACAGGAACACCAGCGTCGGCGGAAAGCCGCGGATGCTGCCGCCGGCATCGCCTGCGAGCCGCTCGAGGTCGGTAACCACGCCGCGCGTCAGCCGGTGCGTCTGGCCCGACGCGTTGAAGCTGAAGGAGTTGTACTTGTAGGGGTCGAATTCCTTGACGATCTGCTGCCAGGCCGCGCGCTCGAATCCCGGTACCGACGACAGCCCGGTGCGCAGACGGCCGACGGCCGCGGCCGGCGTGATCGCGATCGCCGGCGAGATCAGCACCAGCCCCGCCGGCAGCGGCTGCTCGGCGCCGCGGATCGCCGCGACGGTGTAGTCCACCGCGAGCGCGGCGCCGTTGGAGTAGCCGATCATCAGCAGCGGCCGCCCGGGCGGCGCGTGGCGTTGCAGGTCGCGCATCGCCAGTTGCACGGCCGCGCGCATGTCCTCGACGCGGAACTGCACCAAGCCCGACGGCGCGGTACCGTGGCCCGGCAGGCGCAGGCCGAAGACTTCCCAGCCGCGCGCCGCCAGGTGCTCGCCGACCGAGCGCAGGCTGTAGGGCGAATCAGTCAGCCCGTGCAGCAGCAGCACGGTGCCGCGCGGCTCGCCGCCGCCGGCCGGCGCCAGGCGGAAGCTGCGGTTCCAGTTGGTCGCCCAGGTCTCGGGGTCGCTGCGGCTGCCGCGGCGGTAGCGGTTGAACAGATCGGCCTGCCCGGCCGGCGGCAGGTACACCTGCTGGTCGAGCGCGGCGAACAGGCGCTGCTCGAGCGCCAGGTAGTCGTCCAGCGTCGTCACCTGCGCGGCCTGCGCCGCCGTGAAGTCGGGCAGCGCCTGCAAGTGCCAGCGCTCGGGCGCGGGCCCCTGGCGCAGGAAGATCGCGAAGCCCACCGTGCCGACCAGCACGACGCCGAGCAGCGCCGAGCCGATGACGAACAGCAGCCAGCGGACGAGCGTGCGGATCATCGGGGTGTCGCGGTGGGGTCCGGGCGGAGCGCGGATGCAGTACGGGCCGGCGCGGCGGCCGCCGGCCTGGGTGCGGCGGTGCCCGGCTCGCAGGCGCCGGATGGGCCGGGCTCTCAGCGCATCAGGAAGCCGAGCAGCCGATTGATGCTGCGGCCATAGGGCGGCACCAGCAGCTTCGCGCTCGACCAGCGCGCCTGGCGGAAGATCGGCCGCAGCTTGGAGAAGGTCTCGAAGCCTTCCTTGCCGTGGTAGTGGCCCATGCCCGATTCGCCGACGCCGCCGAAGGGCAGGTCGTGCTGGCCCACGTGCAGCAGCGCGTCGTTGACCGACACGCCGCCCGACATCACGTGCGTCAGCAGCCGCTCGACCGTGGCGTCGTTGCGGCTGAACGGGTACAGCGCCAGCGGTCGCGGCCCGGCGTTGATGCGCGCGATCACGGCGTCGAGGTCGTCATACGGCAGGATCGGCAGGATCGGGCCGAAGATCTCGCGCTGCATCAGCTGCGAGTCGTCGGGCGGGTTCAGCACGATGTGCGGCGCGATCTTGCGGGTGGCGGCGTCGTAGGCCGGCCCGGGGATCAGCGGCACGACCGGCACGCCGCGCTCGCGGGCGTCGTCGAGCGCGCCCACCAGCCGGCGGAACGAGCGCTCGTCGATCACCGAGGTGTAGTCCACCGACTCGAGCGACGGGTAGCGCCGCGGCATGATCTCGCGCGCGTGCGACACGAAGGCGTCGACCTTCTTGCGCGGCAGGTACATGTGGTCGACGCTGGTGCAGATCTGGCCGGCGTTCAGGCACTTCACGTACAGGATGCGCTCGGCCGCGGTGCGCACCGGGAAGTCGTTGCAGACCACCGCCGGCGCCTTGCCGCCGAGCTCGAGCGTCACCGGGCACAGGTTCTGCGCGGCCGCCGCCATGACCAGGCGCCCGGTCTGGCTCGAGCCGGTGAACAGCAGGTGGTCGAAGGGCAGCTTGCTGAACTCGAGGCCGACGTTGCCGGTCTCGTCGAAGATCTGCAGCTTCTCGGGCGGCAGGTAGGCCGGCATCTTGTCGATCAGCAGCTTCGCGAGGTGGCGCGAGTTCTCGCTCATCTTGACCATCGCGCGGTTGCCGGCGGCGAAGATCGCCGCCAGCGGCACCATCGTCAGGTTGATCGGGAAGTTCCACGGCACGATCACGCCGACCACGCCCAGCGGCTGCGGCACGACGCGGTTGCTGGCCAGGCCGAAGAGCTTGCGGTCGACGGTGCGCTTCTGCGGCCGCATCCACTGGCGCAGGTGCGCGAGCGCGTCGTCGAAGGCACTGAGCGCCGGCAGGATCTCGGCCAGCATCGTCTCGTGGCGCGAGCGGTGGCCGTAGTCGGCGCAGATCGCGTCGCAGATCGCGTCGAGGTTCTCGGTGACGAAGCGGCGCAGCGTCTGCAAATCCCGGCGGCGCTCGGCCTCGTCCGGAACCGGGTGCTGGAAATAGGCGCGGCGTTGCAGCGCCAGCGCCTCGCTCAGCATCTCGCGCGTCGCGTTCATGTCCATGGCGGGGTCCTCGGGGTTGGATCAGCCCTGCGCCGCGAGCGGCGCAGGCAGCGCGGGCTGCGGCTGACAGGCAGGGCGCGAAGCATAGCGCGCTTGCGCGGTCCGCAGCGCAGGCGATACCGCTGCCGGTATCGAAGCCGCCGCTTCGCCGGCCGGCGCGCGGCCGGCTTCGGGTGCGGCCGGCGCGCGGGCGCCCAGCGCCCAGCCTTCGGTGGCCGCCTGCTGCGGCCGCCAGCGCAGCGCGGCGCCGGCCAGGCCGCGTTCGACGGCGAACGCGACCAGCTGCTCGCAGGCCGCGGCGTCGAGCTGCAGCACCAGCCGCTGCCAGCGCCGGTTGACCAGCGGGTCGAGCCACAGCCGCTCGACCCGCGCGCGCTCGCCGTCAGTGTCGGCGCAGCGGCCGGCGGCCAGCCGGCGTGCCAGCAGCGTGTGCAGGAAGGCGTGAAAGGCGTGGCGCGCGTCGGCGGACGGCAGCCGCGCGGCCAGTGCGGTGCAGCGCCGGGCATGGCCGGCGCGCGTGAACTGCAGGCTCAGCATCACTTGCAGCGCCTGCGCCGGGTTCAGCACCTGCAGCCGCGGCGGCGGCAGCACCAGCAGCGGCAGCGTCGCGGCCCGTCCGTGCGGCAGCGGCGTGGCGAAGGCCGTCAGCACCGCCAGCCGCTGCCACTGCGCGGCGTCCAGGCCGGCGATCGCGGCCGGGCCGCCGTCCTCGATGCGCCGCGCGAAATCCAGCGCCGCCTGTGGGCCGTGCGCGGCCTTGGCGCGGTGCGCGCGCGCGCTGATCACCGCCAAGTTGCCCAGCGCCCAGCCGGCGCCGGCGTTGATGCGGGTGACGGTGGCGTCGTCCGGCCCGCCGCGGCCGCGGGTCAGCGCCGCGCCGGTGACCGGGCAGCAGCGCGGTTCGATGTGCCGCAGCAGCGCCGGGTTGAGCTGCAGCGGCTCGAAGCCCAGGCCCTGCTGCCAGGCGTCCAGCCGCAGCCGCAGCCACTGGCGCACATGATGGTCGGCCGGCAGCGTGCGCCGGCCGAAGCGCGCGCGGCCGGCTTCCCAGCCCAGGCGCACCGGGTTGTCGGGCTGCAACTGCTCGGCGGGCGGCACGCAGCCGCGCCGCGCATGCTCCCAGCCAATGGCGTAGGCGATGTCGGGCTCGGGGTAGGCCGAGGGCGAGGTGCTGTCGGCGGGCGTCGGGGCGGCGTTCATCGGGGCGGGCTCCTGGTGGACGGCCGGGCGCTTTGCCCGGCGCTGTCGGCCAGTCTGCCCTGCTGCTGGCTCAGCAGATGAGCCACCCGCTCGACGGCTTGCGTCGCGGGCGCCGCCGGGGCGCCGCCGGGGCGCCGCCGGGGCGCAGGGCGGCCGAAGGGCTGCCCGGTGCCGCGCACCCGCGAGCCGGCGGCGCACCGCCCCGTCGTCAGCCGGCGGCGGCCAGCAGCGGCGACGCGGTGTCGACCACGTCGTGCAGCGTCGGCACCGCAAGCCTGCGGCGGCGCTCCAGCGCGATCTGGTGGTGCAGATCGTCGAGTTCGGCGAGCAGGCGGCCCATGCGGCCCGGGTGGCGCTCGCCGGCGGCGGCGAGCGCGTCGATCTCGTTGTTCAGGCGGGCATATCGGCCGCTGAGTTCGTGCAGGGTCATCGCTCCATGCTCCCGGGGGAGTGTCCACGGGCGCCCCGGTCGGGCAGCCCGGGCCGCAGTCTGCCGCCGGCGCGCCGGCCGCGCCATCCTGCGGATGAGGGGCCGGCCGCGGCCGGGATTCGGCGCGGCGGCGGCGGCCGCGCGCCGACAGGGCATCATTGGCGCATGGACGACGATCACAATCCCGAAGCCGCCGACGTGCTGATCGTCGGCGCCGGCCCCGCCGGCCTGGCGCTGGCCTGCGCGCTGGCCGATGCCGGCCTGCAGGTGCAACTGCTCGAACAGGCGCCGCGCGCCGCGCTCGACGCGCCCGCCGAGGACGGGCGCGAGATCGCGGTCACCCACCGCGCGCGCCGGGTGATGGAAGCGCTCGGCCTGTGGCAGCGGCTGCCGGCCGACGAGATCGCGCCGCTGCGCGAGGCGCGCGTGCTCGACGGCGACCGGCCGCAGGCGCTGCGTTTCGCGGCCGATGCCGGCAGCGAAGCGCTCGGCTGGCTCGTGCCCAACCACCGCATCCGCGCGGCGGCGATCGCGGCGGCGCTGTCGCGGCCGGGTGTGCGCCTGCTGTGCGACGCGCGCGTCACCGCGCTTCAGCTGCCGGGCAGCGAAGGGCCGTCGCCGGGTTCGTCGGCCCGCACCGCCAGCGCGCCGGGCAGCAGCCCGGCCCTGGGGCCGGCTGCGGGTGCAGCGGCGGGGGTGAGCCTGGCCGATGGGCGCCGCTTCAGCGCGCCGCTGGTGGTCGCGGCCGACAGCCGGCAGTCGAACACCCGGCGCCTGGCCGGCATCGGCGCGTCGATGCACGACTTCGGCCGCAGCGTGGTGGTCGGCCGGGTCGCGCACGAGCGCGACCACGACGGCATCGCCTGGGAGTGCTTCCGCTACGGCAACACGCTGGCGCTGCTGCCGATGAACGGCCGGATCACCTCGGCGGTGGTCACGATGGCCGGCGACCGCGCGGCCGAGTGGATGGCGCTGCCCGACGCCGAGTTCGCCGCGCGCATCGAGGCGCAGACCGACGGCCGGCTGGGTGCCGTGCGCGCCGCCGGAGCGCGCCACCTGTACCCGCTGCTGGGCGTGTACGCGCAGCGTTTCGTCGCGCCGCGCTTCGCGCTGATCGGCGACGCCGCGGTGGGCATGCACCCGGTGACTGCGCACGGCTGGAATTTCGGGCTGTACGGCGTCGAGGTGCTGGCGCGCGAGGTGGGCGCGGCGCGCAGCGCGGGCCGCGACATCGGCGCGGCCGAGGTGCTGGCGCGCTACGAGGCCGAGCACCGGCGCACGACGCTGCCGGTGTACCTGGCGACCAACTCGCTGGTGTCGCTGTTCACCGACGAGCGCGCGCTGCCGAAGCTGGCGCGACGCGCAGTGCTCGACATCGCCGAGCGCGTGCCGCCGGTCAGCCGGGTGGTCAAGGCGCTGATGAAGCGCCAGCTCACCGGCAGCGGCGGTGGCTTCGCGCTGCCACCGCTGCCGCGCCTGCCGCCGCCGCCCTGGCGCTGAAACCCCGGCGCCAAGGCTTCAGCGCCGAGACCCGAGCGCCGGGGCCCCAGCGCCAGAACTCCAGCAACGGGCGCGCGGGCGCGGCGCGTCAGACCATCAGCATGCCGCCGTCGAGCAGCAGCGACTGCCCGGTCATGCCGTCGGATTCGGCCGAGGCCAGGTACAGCGCGAGGTTGGCGACTTCCTCGGGCTGCAGGAAGCGCCGCTGCGGCACGCGCGCCAGCCCGGCCTGCAGCACCTGCTCGAAGGGCACGCCCAGGATCGCGGCGTGCGCGCGGAACTCGTCGAGCATGTCGGTCTGCACGAAGCCGGGGCAGATCGCGTTGACCTGCACGCCGCGCGCCGCCGCCTCGAGCGCGGCGCAGCGAGTGAGCCCGACGAGCGCGTGCTTCGACGCGTTGTAGGCGCTCTGGTTCAGCGAGCCCCACTTGCCCGCGGTGGAGGCGATGTTGACGACCTTGCCGCTGCCGCGCGCCTGCATGTGGCGCAGCGCCAGCTGCATCAGGTGGAAGGCGCCGTAGACGTTGACCTGCAGCACGCGGTCGAAGTCCTCGGGCGTGGTGTCCACCAGCGGCGCCGCGTGGTAGATGCCGGCGTTGTTGACCAGCACGTCCACGCGGCCGAAGGCGGCGATGGCGGCGTCGAAGGCGGCCTGGACCTGCTCGCGCCGGGCCAGGTCGGCGGCGTGCACCGCCGCCGGCGCGCCCAGCGCCGCGGCCTCGGCGCGCACCCGCTCCAGGCTGTCGGCGCCGCGCGCCACCAGGCACAGCGCCGCGCCTTCGGCCGCGAAGCGCAACGCGATCGCGCGGCCGATGCCGCGGCTGGCACCGGTGAGCAGCACGGTGCGGCCCTGCAGGCGGCCGGGGCTGGGGGCAGCCGAGGCGTTGCCGATCATCGGGGACTCCCTTCGGGTTGGGCGGTGCGGCGGCGACGCATCAGCGGCCGCGCGCCGCCAGGATGGCGCCCGGGTCGTCGCTGATGATGCCCTGCACGCCGGCACGCCACAGCGATTGCGCCTGCGCGGCGTCGTTCACGGTCCACACGTGGGTGCAGCCGCCGCGCCGGCGCATCGCGCGCGCGAAGGCCGCGATCGGCAGCGGCAGGCCGTGCCAGCGCGGCGGGATGCACAGCGCCTGGTACGGCAGCGGGCCCGGGTCGCGGCCCAGCAGCGCGGGCAGCAGCAGCGCCGCCACCTCGGGCTGGGTGGCGCCGAGCGCGAAGCCGGCGCCGCGCAGCGGCTCGGTGGTCGCGCGGTCGAAACCGGCGACGATCACGCGGCGCTCGAGCGCGTGCCGGCGCACCGCGGCGAGCAGAGGCTGGGCGGCGGCCGCGGTCTTCAGCTCGATGATCAGCGGCAGCGTGCGCGGCAGCGATTCCACCAGCCGGTCGAAGGTGGGGATCGTCGCGCCGCGGCCGCGCCACGGGTGCGTGCGGCCGCCGTCGGCGCTGAAGTTGGCGCCGGCGTCCAGGCGCTGCAGCTCGGCCGCGCTGCGGGCGGCGAGCGCACCGCTGCCGTCGGTGGTGCGCTCGAGCGTGGCGTCGTGGCACACCATGAGCACGCCGTCGCGCGACAGGTGCAGGTCGAGCTCGACGGCGTCGGCGCCGAGCGCCACGGCCTGGTCGAACGACGGCAGCGTGTTCTCCGGCGCGTGCGCGCGGTTGCCGCGGTGGCCGACCACCGGCCGCGCCTGCGGGTCGAGCAGGATCATCGCCGGCGGGGCGCCGCGGCTCGGCAAGGCGGCATCGCCGCACCGGTGGCGCCCGTGTCGGCGCCGCGCAGCCGCACGCTACTGCGCGGTCCAGCCGCCGTCCACCGGCAGCGCGATGCCGGTGATGCCCGCCGCCGCCGGGCCGCACAGGAACACGGCGACATCGCCGATGCGCGCCGGCGGCAGCAGCGTCAGGTTGGGCTGCTTCTCGCGCAGCAGTTCGCGCACGCCGGCCGCGCGGTCGCCGCCCACCGCCGCGGCGCGCGCGTCGATCTGCGGCTGGATCAGCGGCGTGTCGGTCCAGCCCGGGCAGATGCAGTTGACGGTGATGCCGTCGGTCGCGGTCTCGAGCGCCACGCCCTTGGACAGGCCGACCAGCCCGTGCTTGGCGGCCAGGTACGCCGCCTTGTTCACCGACGCCACCAGCCCGTGCACCGACGCGATGTTGACGATGCGGCCGAAGCCGCGCTCGCGCATGCCCGGCACCGCCGCCTTCATCGTGTGGAAGCAGGCCGACAGGTTGACCGCGACGATCGCGTCCCACTTGTCGTCGGGGAAGGATTCGATCGGCGCGGTGTGCTGGATGCCGGCGTTGTTGACCAGCAGGTCGGGGAAAGCCAGCGCCTGCGTGGCCGCGGCCACCAGGCCGGCGGCCTCGGCTGCGCGCGCGATGTCGGCGCGCAGGTAGGCGGTGCGCACGCCGTGCGTGGCGGCCAGCTCGGCGGCGATGCCGCGGCCGCGCTCGTCGGGGTCGATGCCGTGCAGCACCACGTCGGCGCCGGCGGCGGCCATCGTCTGGGCGATCGCCAGGCCGATGCCCTGGGTGGAGCCGGTGACGAGGGCGGTGCGGCCTCTCAGGATGGACATGGTTTCTCCGGGTCGGGGGACGGCGGCGATTGTGGCAGCGCGCCTGGCGCGGGCCGGCTCCTATGATGCCGGCCCGATGCGCCGCCGGCAGGCCCGAAGCCTGGCCGCCGCTGCACCGACGATCGAAGCCCCCTCGAAGCGAAGCCACCATGAGCGACACCCCCGCCGAGCGCCCTGCGCTGCCCGACCGCCTGAGCGTCGATCCGCGCAGCCCGCACCACGATGCCGCGGCCTGCGAGCACGACATCGGCATCCGCTACAACGGCAGCGAACGCCACGACGTGGAGGAGTACTGCGTCAGCGAAGGCTGGATCCGGGTGCCCGCCGGCAAGACGCTGGACCGGCGCGGGCGGCCGCTGCTGATCAAGCTCAAGGGCCGCGTCGAAGCCTTCTACCGCTGATCGGCGCGGCGCCGCGCGTAGCATGCGCGCCGGCCTGCATGGGCAGGCTGCCGGCCGGCGGGCGCGAGCTGCCCGGCGCCGGGCATCCGGCCCGCCGGATCCGAACGACCGACACCAAGGACACCGAGGAGACACCCCGATGAAGCGCACCCCCCTCGCGCCACGCCGCGCCGCGCCCGTACACGCGTTTGCACTCGCCTGCTGGCTGGCCGCCGCCGGCGCCGCGGCGCAGCCGGCGCCGCCGAAGTTCCCCGACGCGCAGGCCAGCGATCCGGTCGCGCTCGGCTGGATGATCGGTTTCCCGCCGCCGCCCGACAAGGTCATCCGGCGCGACGACGGCAGCAGCTATCGCTTCCCGCAGCTGCGCTGGAGCTTCTCGAACTACCGCCGCCTCAGCCCGACGAGCAACGTGTCGCGCGGCCTGGGTGCGCCGGTGCCGCTGCCGCGCGCCGAGCGCGACGACCTCGACGCGGTCAGCTTCCAGGTGCTGGGCAGCGAGCAGACGATGACCTGGGGCCAGGCCTTCTATGCCAACTACACCGACGGCGTGGTCGTGCTGCACAAGGGCCGCATCGTCTACGAGCGCTATTTCGGCGCGCTCCAGCCCGACGGGCAGCACATCGCGCAGTCGGTGACCAAGTCGTTCTTCGGCACCATCGGCGCGATGCTGGTGGCCGAGGGCAAGCTCGACGAGAACGCCAAGGTCGCGGTCTACGTGCCCGAGCTGAAGGACTCGGCGTTCGGCGACGCCACCGTGCGCGAGCTGCTCGACATGACCACCGGGCTGCAGTACAGCGAAAACTACGCCGACCCGAAGGCCGAGATCTGGAACCACGTGCGCGCCGGCGGCCTGCTGCCGAGGCCGCCGGGCTACACCGGGCCGCAGTCCTTCTACGAGTTTCTGCTGACGGTGAAGAAGCAGGGCGAGCACGGCCAGGCCTTCGCCTACAAGACCGTCAACTCCGACGCGCTCGGCTGGGTGATCGCGCGCGCCACCAACAAGTCGGTCGGCCTGAACCTGCAGGAGCGCATCTGGAGCAAGCTCGGCGCCGAGCAGGATGCGTACTTCGTGATCGACAGCGTCGGCACCGAGTTCGCCGGCGGCGGCCTGAACACCGGGCTGCGCGACCTGGCGCGCTTCGGCGAGATGATGCGCAACGACGGCCGCTTCAACGGCCAGCAGGTGGTGCCCAAGGCGGTGGTCGACGACATCCGCCGCGGCGCCGACAAGGCGCACTTCGCCAAGGCCGGCTACGCGCTGCTGCCCGGCTGGAGCTACCGCGACATGTGGTGGGTCACGCACAACGAGCATGGCGCCTACACCGCGCGCGGCGTGCACGGTCAGGTGATCTACATCGACCCGAAGGCCGAGATGGTGATCGCGCGCTATGCGTCGTTTCCGCTGGCCGGCAACGCCGCCCTCGACCCGACCTCGTTGCCCGCGTACCACGCGCTGGCCAAGCATCTGATGGCGAACCCGCGCTGACCGGGGCGGGCGCCGGCCGGCCGCAGTGCCGCGCGTGCAAGCGCTGCAGATCCATGCGGGGGCACGCGCCCGGCGCGTGCTGCGCGAGCGCGGGCTGCGCGCCGCCGACGTGCGCATCGTGCCGGGTGCGGCCGGCGGGCCCAAGGGGCTCGTGCTGAACGCGCTCGACCGCTTCGTCTTCGGCGACTGGCTCGCGGCCGCGCCGCAGACGGTGCACCTGCCCGGCGCATCGATCGGTGCGTGGCGCCTGGCCTGCGCGTGCCTGCCCGACCCGGCGCGCGCGCTGGCGCAGATGGCCGACGACTACATCCATCAGCACTACGAGCACGCGCCGGGCAGGCCGCCGCTTCCGGCGCACGTCAGCGCGGTGTTCGGCGCGCAGTTGCGGCTGCGATTCGGCGGGCGCGAGCACGAGGTGCTGCAGCACCCGCGCCGGCGCCTGCACGTGTTCGCCAGCCGCGGCCGTCACCGGTTGCTGCGGCGGCAGGGGCGGCTGCGCACGCCGCTCGGCTACCTGGGCGCCCTCGCCGCCAACGCCGCCGGCCGGCGCGCGCTGTCGGGCTGGCTCGAGCGCGTGATCTTTTCCGACCCGCGCGCGCCGCTGCCGCTGGCGCTGCACGACTACCGCACGCACCAGGTGCCGCTGACCGCGGCCAACCTGTGCCCGAGCATCCTGGCCAGTTGCTCGATCCCGTTCTGGCTCGACGCGGTGCACGACATCCCGGGCGCACCGGCCGGCGCCTACTGGGACGGCGGCATCACCGACTATCACCTGCGCCTGGACTACGGATCGCTGCCGCCCGAGGACGGCTGCGCCGGCCTGGTGCTGTACCTGCACTTCCAGCCGACGCTGGTCCCGGGCTGGCTCGACAAGGCGTGGAAGCGGCGCCATCGCGCGGACGCCTGCCTGGACAACGTGGTGCTGCTGTCGCCCACGCCGGCGTGGATCGCCACGCTGCCCAACGCCAAGCTGCCCGACCGCAGCGACTTCAAGGCCTATGGCGACGACCTCGCCGGGCGCGTCGCGGCCTGGAGCCGCGCGGTGCGCGAGGGCGGGCGCCTGGCCGACGAATTCGCGGCGCTCGCGCACGGTGGGCGCCCGATCGACGCGCAGCCGCTGCCCTGAAGTAGAATCCGCCCCTTCGATTCAAGCAGCAAGGAACGGGAAAGGCATCATGGTTGTGACACCGCGAACTCGCCGCTTCGCCGCTGGAGCCTGAGCCGCCGCGCCGTCACGCCTGCACGTTCCCCTGCAACCTCATGGCAAAGCGCGGTCCGACGACCGCGTTTTTGTTTTCCGGAGCCGACCGCCATGATCTCGATCACGCTGCCCGATGGTTCGCGCCGCGACTACCCAGGCCCTGTCACGGTGGGCGAAGTCGCCGCCTCGATCGGCCCCGGCCTGGCCAAGGCGGCGCTCGCCGGCAAGATCGGCAGCGGCGCCGGCGCGCACCTGGTGGATCTGGACCACCGCATCGCCGCCAACGTGCCGCTGGCGATCGTCACCGACAAGAGCGCCGACGGGCTGGAGCTGATCCGGCACTCCACCGCGCACCTGCTGGCCTACGCGGTGAAGGAGCTGTTCCCTGACGCGCAGGTGACGATCGGGCCGGTGATCGAGCACGGCTTCTACTACGACTTCGCGTACAAGCGCCCGTTCACGCCCGATGACCTGGCCGCGATCGAGCGGCGCATGGCCGAGCTGGCCGCGAAGGACGAGAAGGTCGTGCGCCGCGTGCTGCCGCGCGACGAGGCGGTCGCGTACTTCAAGAGCCTGGGCGAGCACTACAAGGCCGAGATCATCTCGAGCATCCCGCCGGGCGAGGATGTCAGCCTGTACCGCGAGGGCGGTTTCGAAGACCTGTGCCGCGGGCCACACGTGCCGAGCACCGGCAGGCTCAAGCACTTCAAGCTGATGAAGGTGGCCGGCGCCTACTGGCGCGGCGACCACCGCAACGAGATGCTGCAGCGCATCTACGGCACCGCCTGGGCGACGAAGGACGAGCTGCAGGCCTACCTGCGCATGCTCGAGGAAGCCGAGAAGCGCGACCACCGCCGCCTGGGCCGCGAACTCGACCTGTTCCACATCGACGAGCACAGCCCGGGCACGGTGTTCTGGCACCCGAAGGGCTGGCTGCTGTGGCAGCAGGTCGAGCAGTACATGCGCGCGGTCTACCGCGACAACGGCTACCACGAGGTCAAGGGCCCGCAGATCCTGGACAAGACGCTGTGGGAGAAGACGGGCCACTGGGACAAGTACCGCGAGAACATGTTCATCACGGAGTCGGAGAAGCGCGACTACGCGCTCAAGCCGATGAACTGCCCCGGCCACATCCTGATCTTCAAGCAGGGCATCAAGAGCTACCGCGACCTGCCGCTGCGCTACGGCGAATTCGGCCAGTGCCACCGCAACGAGCCCACCGGCGGGCTGCACGGGATCATGCGCGTGCGCGGCTTCACGCAGGACGACGGCCACATCTTCTGCACCGAGGACATGATCCTGGACGAGTGCGTGGCCTACACGGCGCTGCTGCAACGCGTGTACCGCGACTTCGGCTTCACCGACATCATCTACAAGGTGGCGACCCGGCCCGAGGCGCGCATCGGCGCCGATGCGGTCTGGGACAAGGCCGAGCACGCGCTGATGGAAAGCCTGCGAGCCAGCGGTTGCGAGTTCGAGATCGCGGTCGGCGAGGGCGCGTTCTACGGCCCGAAGATCGAGTACACGCTGAAGGACGCGATCGGCCGGCAGTGGCAGTGCGGCACGATGCAGGTCGATTTCTCGATGGCCGAGCGGCTGGACGCCGTCTACGTGGCCGAGGACAGCAGCCGCCGCCATCCGGTGATGCTGCACCGCGCGATCGTCGGCAGCCTCGAGCGCTTCATCGGCATCCTGATCGAGCAGCACGCCGGCGCGCTGCCGGCGTGGCTGGCGCCGACGCAGGCGGTGGTGGCCCCGATCACCGACGCGCACGCGGCCTACGCGGCCGAGGTAGTGAAAACGCTGCAAAAACAAGGCTTTAGAGCCGAGGCGGATTTGCGCAACGAGAAGATCACCTATAAAATCCGCGGTCATTCGCTGCAGAAGGTTCCGTACATCCTGGTCGTGGGCGACAAGGAGAAGGCAGACGGAGCCGTTTCGGTGCGCGCCCGGGGCAACCAGGATCTCGGTGCGATGGCGCTCGGTGACTTCGCCGCAAGGCTCGCCGACGACATCGCCCGCAAGGCCTGATGCGTTCGGCGCGCTTTTGTCGTATTTGCGGCCCGGTTGCCTCGGGGCTGCGCGAGAGGGGTTGACACCATCGCTACTTCGTTCATGGATCGCCGCATCCCCAATGCGGAGCGCAAGCACCGGCTGAACCGCGAAATCATGGCGCCGCAGGTGCGTCTCAACGGGGTCAGCAACGAGCCGCTGGGCATCGTCCCCACCTTCGAGGCGCTGCGCATGGCCGGGGAACTGGATGTCGATCTGGTCGAGATCGCCGCCACGGCCGACCCGCCCGTCTGCCGCCTGATGGACTACGGCAAGTTCAAGTATCAAGAGCAGAAGAAGGCGGCCGAGGCCAAGGCGAAGCAGAAGATCATCGAGATCAAGGAAGTCAAGTTCCGCCCGGGCACCGACGAAGGCGACTACGCGATCAAGATGCGCAACCTGCGCCGCTTCATCGGCGAGGACGGCGACAAGGGCAAGATCACGCTGCGCTACCGCGGCCGCGAGATCACCCACCAGGAAATCGGCATGCGGCTGCTCGAGCGCATCCGCGACGAACTGGCCGACATCGCGGTGGTCGAGCACATGCCCAAGCTCGAGGGCCGGCAGATGATCATGGTGCTGGCGCCGAAGCGGAAGTAGCGGGCACGGAATCTTCGCGGCCCGGGTGCTTCGCCCGGGCCGTGGAGCGAAGAAGCCTGCGTCAGGCTGGACAAGTGCCGCACGCGCACCGTGCGGCCGCCTGGCGGGGCAACAGCAAGAAGGAGCAGCAATGCCCAAGATGAAGACCAAGAAGAGCGCGGCCAAACGGTTCCGCGTGCGCCCGGGGGGCAGCGTGAAGCGCGGCGGCGCCTACAAGCGCCACATCCTCACGAAGAAGTCCACCACCCGCAAGCGCCACCTGCGCGGCGCGCAGCAGGTGCACGAATCCGACCTCGTTTCCGTGGCGGCGATGATGCCGTTCGCGGGCCTGTAAGCGGGAGGACCGACAGATGCCTCGCGTCAAACGTGGTGTAACGGCGCACGCGCGCCACAAGAAGATCCTCGCGCTGGCCAAGGGCTACCGCGGCCGCCGCAAGAACGTCTTCCGCATCGCCAAGCAGGCGGTGATGAAGGCGGGCCAGTACGCGTACCGCGACCGGCGCGCGCGCAAGCGCGTGTTCCGCCGGCTGTGGATCGTGCGCATCAACGCGGCTTCGCGTGAGATGGGCGTGAGCTACAGCAAGTTCATGGCCGGGCTGAAGAAGGCCCAGATCGGCATCGACCGCAAGGTGCTGGCCGACATGGCCGTCAACGACCCGGCGGCCTTCGGCGCCATCGTCGAGAAGGTCAAGGCCCAGCTCGCTTGAGGCCCCGGCGGGCTGCCCCGCACGGGCGGCCCGGCCGGGCCGGCTCGATGGCCGTCTCGCCCCGGGGCGGCCATTTTTGTTTAGGGCGCGCTGCCTTGCAGCCTCGCGTCGCTTCGCGACACGAGTCCCGGGCGCAAGCGCAAGCCCCTGTCTTCACCCGAGAGGCCATGAACGATCCGGACATCTTGGTGCAGGCTGCACAGGCAGCTTTCGACGCTGCGCCGACGCCTGCCGAGCTGGAGAACGCGAAGGCGCGCTTTCTCGGCAAGGCCGGCGCGCTGACCGAGGCGATGAAGGGCCTGGCCGCACTGCCGGTCGAGCAGAAGAAGGCGCAGGGCGCGGCGATCAACCAGGCCAAGCAGCGCATCGACGCGGCGCTGCAGGCACGGCGCGACGCGCTCGCGCGCGCCGAGCTCGAGCGCCAGCTGCGCGCCGAGGCGCTGGACGTCACGCTGCCGGGCCGGCGGCGCGGCAGCGGCGGCCTGCACCCGGTGTCGCGCACGCTGATGCGCATCGAGGCGATCTTCCGCTCGATGGGCTTCGACGTCGCCGACGGCCCCGAGATCGAGACCGACTGGTACAGCTTCACCGCGCTGAACAACCCCGAGAACCACCCGGCGCGCTCGATGCAGGACACCTTCTACGTCGACCTGAAGGACGCCGAAGGCCGCTGGCTGAACCTGCGCCCGCACACCAGCCCGATGCAGGTGCGCTATGCGCAGGCGCATGCGCAGCGCCATGCGGGCAGCGGCGCGATGCCCGAGATCCGCGTGATCGCGCCGGGCCGCACCTACCGCGTGGACAGCGACGCGACCCACTCGCCGATGTTCCACCAGTGCGAAGGCCTGTGGATCGGCGAGAACATCAGCTTCAAGGATCTGAAGGTCGTGTTCACCGACTTCCTGCGCCGCTTCTTCGAGACCGACGAGCTCGAGGTGCGATTCCGGCCGAGCTTCTTCCCGTTCACCGAGCCTTCGGCCGAGATCGACATCGCCTTCGCCGGCGGCCCGCTGAAGGGGCGCTGGCTCGAAGTGGCCGGCTCGGGCCAGGTGCATCCGAACGTGGTGCGCAACTACGGCCTGGACCCCGAGCGGCACATCGGCTTCGCGTTCGGCATGGGCCCCGACCGGCTGACGATGCTGCGCTACGGCGTCAACGACCTGCGCCTGTTCTTCGACGGCGACCTGCGCTTCCTGTCGCAGTTCCAGTGACGCATTGACCGAGGGCCGCTGAGCATGCAGTTCCCCGAATCCTGGCTGCGCGAGTTCTGCAACCCGCCGGTCTCGACCCCGCAGCTGGCCGAGCTGCTGACGATGGCCGGCCTCGAGGTGGAAGACGTGCGCCCGGCGGCGCCGCGGTGCAGCCGCGTGGTGGTCGGCGAGATCGTCGCGGCCGCGCCGCACCCCGATGCCGACAAGCTGCGCGTGTGCCAGGTGCGCGCCGGCGTGCACACGCCCGACGAGCCGCTGCAGATCGTCTGCGGCGCGCCGAATGCGCGCGTGGGCCTGCGCGCGCCGCTGGCGCTGGTCGGCGCCGAGCTGCCGCCGGCCGAGCCGGGCGGCGCGCCCTTCGTGATCCGGGCGAGCCGGCTGCGCGGCGTGGACAGCTTCGGCATGCTGTGTTCGGCGCGCGAGCTGAAGCTGTCCGACGAGCACGCCGGCCTGCTCGAGCTGCCCGCCGATGCGCAGCCGGGCACCGACATCCGCGAGCTGCTCGCGCTCGACGACGCGGTGTTCACGCTGAAGCTCACGCCGAACCTCGCGCACGCGCTCAGCGTCTACGGCATCGCGCGCGAAGTCGCGGCGCTGACCGGCGCGCCGCTGATCGCGCCGCTGATCGAGCCGGTGCCGCCGGTGCACGACGCCAGGCTGCCGGTGCAGGTCGAGGCGCCCGACCTGTGCGGGCGCTTCTCGGGCCGGGTGATCCGCAACGTGAACACGCGCGCGCAAACGCCCGCGTGGATCGTCGAGCGGCTCGCGCGCTGCGGCCAGCGGCCGGTGAGCGTGCTGGTCGACATCTCGAACTACGTGATGTTCGAGTTCGGCCGGCCCACGCACATCTTCGATCTCGACAAGATCCACGAGCGCCTGGTGGTGCGCTGGGGCCGCCCGGGCGAGACGCTGAAGCTGCTGAACGGCAGCACGATCGACCTCGATGCCGAGGTCGGCGTGATCGCCGATGCACAGGCGGTGGAGTCGCTGGCCGGCATCATGGGCGGCGACGCGACCGCGGTGTCGGACGCGACGCGGCACGTGTACGTCGAGGCCGCGTTCTGGTGGCCCGAGGCGGTGGCGGGCCGGTCGCGCCGCTTCAACTTCGCCACCGACGCCGGCCACCGCTTCGAGCGCGGCGTCGACCCGGCGCTGACCGCGCTGCACATCGAGCGCATCACCCGGCTGATCCTCGACATCTGCGGCGGCGAGCCGGGCCCGCTGGACGACCAGGTGCTGGCGCTGCCCGCCAACCCGCCGGTGACGCTGCGCGTCGCGCGCGCGGCCAAGGTGATCGGCATGCCGCTGAGCCAGGCGCAGTGCGCCGGCGTGTTCGGGCGGCTCGGGCTGGCCTTCACCGAGGAGCCCGGCCTGATCCACGTGACGCCGCCGAGCTGGCGCTTCGACCTGCGGATCGAGGAAGACCTGATCGAGGAAGTCGCACGCATCGTCGGCTATGGCGCGCTGCCCGATGCGCCGCCGCTGGCGCCGATCCGCGCGCAGGCGCAGCCCGAGGCGCAGCGCAGCCCGCACGCGCTGCGGCTGGCGCTGGCGGCGCTGGGCTACCAGGAGACGATCAACTACAGCTTCGTCGAGGAGCGCTGGGAACGCGAGCTGGCCGGCAACGCCGATCCGGTGCGGGTGCTCAACCCGATCGCCGCGCATCTGGCGGTGATGCGCTCGAGCCTCGTCGGCAGCCTGCTGCAGGTGCTGCGCTACAACCTGGCGCGCCATGCCGGCCGGGTGCGCGTGTTCGAGATCGGCCGCGTGTTCCGGCGCGACCCTGCCGCGCCCGACAGCGGCAGCGGCGTCGCCGGCCTGGTGCAGCCGCAGCGCGTGGGCGGATTGGCCTTCGGGCCGGCCGACGACGCGCAGTGGGGCGTGCGCGAGCGCGCGGTCGACTTCTACGACCTGAAGGGCGACATCGAGGCGCTGCTCGCGCCGCGGCGCGCCGCCTTCATCGCCGCCGGGCATCCGGCGCTGCACCCGGGGCGCTGCGCGCGCATCGAACTCGACGGCCGCGTGATCGGCCACCTCGGCGAGCTGCATCCGCAGTGGCGCCAGGCCTACGAGCTGCCGCAGGCGCCGGTGCTGTTCGAGCTGGAGCTCGACGCCGTGCTGGCGCACCCGCTGCCGCAGCTGCAGCCGGTGCCGCGCCACCCGGCGGCGCGGCGCGACATCGCACTGGTGCTGCGCGACGGCGTCGCCCACGATGCGCTGATCGGCGTGCTGCGCAACGACCCGAGCGGGCTGCTGCGCTCGGTGCGGCTGTTCGACGTCTACCGGCCGTCCAAGCCCGGCGCCGAGATCGGCGACGGCGAGCGCAGCCTGGCGCTGCGGCTGGAACTGCTCGACGACGCGGCGACGCTGACCGACGAGCGCATCGACGCCGCGGTGGCAGCGGCGGTGCAACGCGCCGCGGCCGCCTTCGGCGCGCGGCTGCGCGGCTGACCAAAGGGGGGCACATGGCAGGCGACAACCAACCCGAAGAGCCGGCGGCGGCGGATGCCGTGCTGCTGCCGAGCATCGAGACGCCGACGCTGACCAAGGCCGAGCTGGCCGAGCTGCTGTTCGAGCGGCTGGGGTTGAACAAGCGTGAATCGAAGGACATGGTCGAGGCCTTCTTCGACAGCCTGCACGCCAGGCTGGTCGAGGGCGGCGACGTGAAGCTGTCGGGCTTCGGCAACTTCCAGATCCGGCGCAAGGCACCGCGGCCCGGCCGCAACCCGCGCACCGGCGAGCTCATCCCGATCGGCGCACGCCAGGTGGTCACTTTTCACGCGAGCCACAAACTCAAGGCCTTGGTGCAGGGCGACACGCCGCTGCCGGAGGAGTTCGAGTAGAGTCTGAGAACCCCCGCTGAATCCCGTTGATTTCAATGGAGAAATCGCTCCCGGCGATACCCGCGAAGCGCTACTTCACGATCGGCGAGGTCAGCGAGCTGTGCGGCGTCAAGCCCTACGTGCTGCGCTACTGGGAAAGCGAGTTCGCGCAGCTCAAGCCGATGAAGCGCCGCGGCAACCGGCGCTACTACCAGCACCACGAGGTGCTGTTGATCCGCCGCATCCGCGAGCTGCTGTACGACCAGGGCTTCACGATCAGCGGCGCGCGCAACCGGCTCGCGGACGCCGCTTCGGCCGCCCCGCACGGCCGGGGCGCGGACGAGCCGGCAGCCGGTGAGGCTGCGGCCGGCGGCCTGGCCGACGCGGCGCCGCCGCCGGCCGAGGCCGACGTGCCGCCGCCGGCGCCCGCCGAGCCGCCGCCGCGCGACTACACGATGCAGCAGGTGCGCGCCGAGCTGCGATCGATCCGCGAGCTGCTGGCCGGCTGACGCGCTGCCGGCCGGGGCGCCAGGGCCGCCGCCCTATAATTGCAGCTTCAGTCGGGGCGTAGCGCAGCCTGGTAGCGCACTTGCATGGGGTGCAAGGGGTCGCGAGTTCGAATCCCGCCGTCCCGACCAATCATCGCCTGCATCGGGGCCGGCCACCGCAAGGTGCCGGCCCTTTGCCGTTGGCGCCGACGCGGCAACCGGCGCGTCAGCGGCTGTCGCGCTTGCGCAGCAGCGCGAAGGCGGCGCCGGTGACCGCGGCGATGCCGACGCCGGCCGCCAGCCGCAGCGCCAGTCGCCGCGGAGGGCTGCCCTTGGCGCGAACCGGCTCGCTGTTGCGGCTGGGCTCGGCGAAGGTGGAATCGGCGCTGTGGCTCCAGCCCGAACGCGAGTCGCCGCGCGATTCGCGCACGCGCGTGTCGCGGATGTTGGTGTCCCAGCGGTGCTGATCGCGGCCCATCGCGGAATTGTTGCAGCCGGTATCGTGGCCGCGCGCACCGGCGCCGCGCGCCGATGCGCACGCCGTGCCCGATTTCACCAAAGCGGCCCGACGCGGCGTGCGCGCGCCGCGCTGCCGACCGGGTCAGCGGTGGCTCAGCCCGGCGGCGGCGATGCCGGCGATGCAGATGGCCTCGTCCTCGTCGCCGGTGCCGCCCGAGGCGCCGGCCGCGCCGATCACCGCGCCGGCGGCATCGACGACCAGCACCGCGCCGGTCTGCGCGATGAAGGGCTGCGACGCGGTGCTGGCGACCGCGTTGAAGAAGGCCGGCAGGTCCTTCGCGCGCTGCGCGAGCGCGCGCGACGCCACGCCCATGCCGACGGCGGCACCGGCCTTGCCGGCGGCGATATCCAGGCGCAGCGCGCTGGCGCCGTCTTCGCGCGCCGACGCGCGGGTCTGGCCGGCGGCGTCGACCACGACCACGCCCATCGGCTGGTACCCCTTGGCGCGCGCCTCGGCGAGCGCGTGTTCGATGATCGTGTGGGCCTGCTTCAGGGTGAGCGTGGTCATGGCGGCGACAGTGCGGTTGTGGACGGCGGCGATTGTCGCCGTGGAGCAGCCTGCAGGCGTGGGCGCGGGCCTTGCCGGGCTCCGGCCGGCCGGCGGCCGGGTTCGCCTCGTCGGGGGTGTGGCCGACCCCGGCAGTTCGACAGCGGCCCGCCGCCTTCCGGGGCCGCGGCACGAGTCGGCCGCGCGCTATCCTCGCGCGCCGCCTGCACCGGGCGGCCTTCAACCCCGCGCCGATGGACCTGACACTGCCCCTCACGCTGCATGGCCTGGCCGTCGCGCTTGGCCTGCTGGTGTACGTGGTCGCCGCGCACCTGCTCGAGCAGCGCCGCCACCCGACGGCGGCGATCGCGTGGGTGCTGTTCTTCGTGCTGCTGCCCTACGCGGCGCTGCCGCTGTTCCTGGCTTTCGGATCGCGCAAGCTGGCGCGGCCGCGCTCGGCGCGCGGGCAGCGGCTGCCCGCGGCCGGCGGCGGCGGGCCCTGGGCGCTGCGCACGATCCATGCGCTCGGCCAGGCGGCGCCGGCCAGGTACGAATCGCTGCAGATCCACGCCGGCGGCGCGCAGGCGCTGGCCGCGCTGTGGCGCACGATCGACGGCGCGCGCGACTCGATCGACGTGTGCACCTTCATCCTCGGCGCCGATGCCGTCGGCCACGCGGTGATCGAGCGGCTCGCGGCCAAGGCGCGCGCCGGCGTGCGCGTACGCCTGCTGCTCGACGGCCTGGGCAGCCTGATGGCGGGGCGGCCCCGGCTCGCGCCGCTGACCGACGCGGGCGTGCGCGTGACCCTGTTCGTGCCGCCGCTGCACTCGCCGCTGAAGGGCCGCACCAACCTGCGCAACCACCGCAAGATGGTGCTGGCCGACGCCGGATCGCCGCAGCAGCGGCTGTGGAGCGGCGGGCGCAACCTCGCGTCGGAATACTTCGAGGGCGAGCCCGGCAAGGCCGCGTGGCACGACCTGAGCTTCGACCTCGGCGGTACGCTGGTGCAGCAGGCGGCCGCGCTGTTCGAGCGCGACTGGGCCTTCGCCGGCACCGAGCGCACGGTGCCGCCGCCGCCGCCGGTGCCGCCCGGCCCGCCCGGGCCCGACGGCCACGAGCACGGTGCCCAGCTGGTGGCCAGCGGGCCCGACCAGGTGGACGACACCGTCTATGCGCTGCTGCTGACCGCGGCCTACCAGGCCCGGCAGCGGATCGCGTTGGCGACGCCGTACTTCGTGCCCGATGCGGCGCTGGTGATGGCGCTGGCGCTGGCTGCGCGCCGCGGCGTGACGGTGGACCTGCTGCTGCCGGCGAAGTCGAACCACCGGCTGTCCGACATCGCGCGCGGCCGGGCGCTGCGCGCGCTCGACCAGGCCGGCGTGCGCGTATGGCTCGCGCCGCGCATGCTGCACGCCAAGCTCGCGGTGATCGACGACGAGCTGGCGCTGGCCGGCTCGGCCAACCTCGACAGCCGCAGCCTGTTCCTGAACTACGAGATGATGGCCGCCTTCCACGACCCGGCGGTCGTGCGCCGCTTCGGCGATTGGTTCGATCGCGAGCGCGCCGACGCCGCGGCATTGCAGACGCGGCCGCCGGGTTTCGGCCGCGACCTGGCCGAGGGCCTGGTGCTGTGGGTGGGCTTCCAGCTGTAGCGGCCGTCGCGCGCCGGCTGTTGCCGAGCCGGCGCATGCTGTCGCGCCTTGCATCGGTGCTGATGCTGTGGCTGATGATGACGAATGCCGCCCAGGCCTTCACCATGCTGCAAGACCGACTGCTGTACTTCCCGCAGCGTGCCGCGCTCGGTGCGCTCATGGTGCCGCCGTGGCAGCCCTGGCCGGCGCGCGACGCCTTTCGCGGCCTGCTGCTGGCGCCGGCCGGGCCGCTGCGCGGCACGGCGATCGTGTTCCACGGCAACGCCGGTCATGCGGGCCACCGCGCGCACTACGGTGCGGCGCTGGCG